>JAIPEF010000113.1 GCA_021737265.1 Desulfocapsa sp.
CCAAGGTACAAAACCTTCCTCCACCCTGTCAGACAAAAAAAGCTTTACCCTATAGCAAAAACCCGTGCCAACGCGACGGGCTTCTTGAACAATGGATTGAAACGACCTAAAAGGTCGTGTCAATCCTTATGGGTTATGCAAATTCACGAATCACCAAATTACTGGTGAGTTGAGCGAATTGACAGAATTAGTGAAGTTAAGCTTATCTGAGAAAATAAATATTTCATCACCCATTCTGTTTGATGCTGATTGGGAAAGTTCATAAACGATTTTTCTATGATCCGCATATAGATTTAGAATAAATTCATGATTGTCATAAGAAACGATCCAATTTTTTTTCAATTTTAGAACTTTTTTAGAAAGTTGCTTGTGATCGTTTTTTGAGTAGAAGTTCATATATAGATTAGCGCCTTTTTGCAAATAAGGCGGGTCTAAGTAAATTAATATCTCTTCTTGTTTGTTATCAATATTTTTTACAAAATGAAGACCATCAAGATTTGAAACAGATATACGATTTTTTACTGATTTTAGTTTTTGAATTCTGTCTATTAATCCCTGCCTGTTAAATCGTGCATCAATTTTATACTTGCCACTTTGATTAATCCCGCCAATAATACCACCTTTTATTACACCTGAAATATTTGTTCTGTTTAGAAAAAAAGTCGATTTTGCCAATTCAATCAATTTATCTGTTTCAGATTTACGCTGTATGTTTTTGTATTTTTGCCAGTTATCTATGGAAATATCAACTTTGTCTATCCACTCACAAAATTCATCTGGATTATCAATTATGCATTTCCAAAATGCATAAATTGATTTGTCAAGATCGTTAATATAGATGTGTTCCACATAACCTTCGAATAATAATCTTAGTGCAAGACCAGCTCCGCCAGCATAAGGCTCCGCATAGCCAGCACCAATTAATTGGTTTTCATAAAACAGCCGAGATATAAATGGGAAAATACAATTTTTACCACCAGGATATCTCAAAGGTGAATAATAGGTGCTCATCCTAGTTGTCCTTTCCATGTGTCACAGTTAGTATTTCCCCAACAATTATCGAGAGCGCCATAGTTTGCTCAAGGTTTTTTGCTGAGGCATAATTATGAGCACCTATATGCAGTAGTTGAACAATGCTAGTTTCAGTTATATTTTGAGTTGACAAGGTTGTCTTTCCATCTTGGTCTAATCTGTCTTTTGCTTCTGTAAAATATTTTTTTAAATAATTATCAAGTTTCATATCATTGCTATCCTTTGCTGCTTTTTCGCATAATAAGCGCAGGGACATTCTGATTAAACTTGGGAAAGCTTGTGAAAGCCTACTCCTCTCTTTGATGTAAAATCCGTATAGATCTACTATGTCCCTATATAAATTGCCTACTTCTCCCATGCGCAAATAAAGTAAACCTCCAAATATTTCAGTTTTTTTTGGGGGAGTACGCGGGGACTGTCGCTTGGTTGTGGCTGAACCAGATACTACTCTTTTAGATTTGTTAAAATTAACACCAAATGGTTTTGGTTTATTGTTTTTATTCTGATCAATTATTTTCTGTGATGATGGCTCTAACACCTCGATTACTTTGCCCCGATACTTTCGAGTCGAAATATCTTTGTTCTTAATCTTCTTTGTTATATCAGCAAGAATAGAATGGCCTTCTTTGGTGTCATGAACGCTATATAGAGAGCCATTCTTTAAAATGAAACCCATTGCTTTCAAAGTTTCTTCTTTAAATATTTCTTCTTTTACAAATCGTTGATTTAAGTGTGGATTTGCACTGATAATGCCAGTTTCTTCGTCAATTGCAAGAAACAAGCTTTTCTCTTTACCCATGAATTTATGAAGAAATCTGTCGCGTTCTAAAGGTTGCCAAGACCCTATGTCGCTGTGTTTTCTAAGAACATTTTTTAATGCGATCGTCTTTGAACATACATTGCATGGAATTTTTTCAGGAAATTCAGGAAGGAGAATATTCTCTACCCCATTTACTTTAACAATGCCATGCTTTATTTTCCCGAGAACTATCCTTCGGTTACCATCGTATACAACTGGTTTTTTATTATGATAGACAACTGTTGGAAGTTCACTAAAATCATAATAGTCGCCCATTTCTTTAGCTAATTTTCCCAAAGACCATTTATTTAGTACATCTTCCAAAGCCCTATCGACAATGTCTTGGTCAACTGCATTTTCGTCAATAGGATCGCGCGGATTTTCTGTCCATAATACCAAGTCTTTAATATCAATTAATCTGACTTCTTGTTCCATAATGGCACCTAATTGTTTTTTGTTTATGCCCAAACATTAAAATCAGCGGCGCAGCTTTTTGCGTCCGCTGATTTTGATTTGTTAGCCAAATCTATATGCTGTCGCCATGCCTGGTCCGCCATCTCCTGGAAATAGCCAACCTTGCGAAACAGGACTAGAAAATCCTTGAAGCCGGGCCATTTCATCTGGAGGAGTACTTCGGTTATCTAGGGGCCTTGTCCAGTTAATTTGACCGCCGGCTTCTCTAAGGCGCCAAAAGGGTATCCATGGTCCAAGGTCCGGGCAACTACCGGCTATTGATCGGAGAAGGTCCGTCATGGAGTCAGAACCTGGCGTATCCTCCTGTCTTGTCGCTGCGGAGAAGGCACCCACCATACCAGCTATGCGCCATTCTGCACCCTTTGGGCGTGCTGTGATTAGAGACTTCCAATGCTCGTCTAACTGGCGAAAGGCGTCACGGCTGTCCGAGAAATAAGGCCGTAAACTATCCCACCTCTCATAGCGCAGATGAGAGCCTCCTATAGTTCCTTGGAGGAGACGTCGTAGAGGAGAAAGCCATTCGGATGTATCGTTCAAGACCTGATTGAGGTCGCGCAAAGATATATTTTCGATAAATGGAACGACCACCGTTCCTAGATCCAACAGACGAAATTCCTTGTCCTTTGTGGGGCCAACCGGATCTTTCGACCGGATACCGGCGGTTTTCACAACACCTCCGAGAAGCGTATCGACAAATAAATTGTCAGTCCAACCAACCGCACTTTGGGTGCAGCCGACAAGCGATGCCGGAAGGAGAACAAGTCGGCCAGATTGAATTAAAGGTAAGGCTTCCGTTGCCAGAAATTCGGAAACTTCCTTGGGAAGAAAATTTCCCCATCCGACGGCTGCATGCCAGCCATCTCTTCCGCTCAAGGCGTCAGAGGTCCGCATGTATCCTTGACCGCCGAACTCCCCAGGAGGTCCCAAATCATCCGGCATAGGAACGATGGCCAAACCGGCATCAAGGGGACCCTTCCAGTTCACAATCACTGTATCGTAGAGGGGGCAGAAGACGCGTGCCCACAAATTGATATCAGCAATGCAAGTAGCATCTACCGAGATCGAATTTAGGGGGTCAGCCCGCACCGCTGCGACTATGCGGCTAAATCCGCCCCGGCCCCATATGTCGAAAAGTTCAGAGTAGGCATGGCCTGCGCCGTCCTTGGGAGGGAACTCCTGGAACCAGTCGATGAGGGGTCGCATCTGATTAGAAATAACGCGACGAAGTCCTTCTGGTTCTGAAGCGACAACATTGCAAATATCTTTAGCGGCCTTAGAGTCAAACCATTCTGTAACTGCGGAGACATGTTCATCAATCCATGAAATATTTTTCAGGATGTTTGCGCGTAAAGAATCCGTGGCCCAAGGTGAAGAAGCAATTTCAGTAAGCAGAGAACGGGCTTCATCAGGTTTTCCAGCAAATAACAGTGCATCAACCTCCCTAATCCATGCTGTCACTCCAAGTCCTCGAAATCGCTCATCGACCATGATCTGTTCTGTTCTGGCGCTACGGTAATGACCAACTGCTTCCAAACATCTGCCCAAAGCTGTGGAAGCGTCTCCCAACCGGAGACTTACGTCGGCGCGGAAAGGACCAAATTCACCGACGAGATCAGCCTCATGTTCCTTTATGAAGCTCATTGCTTCGCTTAAAGCATCGTAAGCGGCATTGCGATGTTGAAGGGAACATTCATAATCTGAGTGTTCTGCTTTTCGCGCCAGTCTTGACTCGATTCTCCCGCGCGTCGCAAGGGCAGTTGCTTTTCTGTGAGTCCATCCTTTCTTGTCGCCGTTTGATTTCAGAGCATCGATCCATTTGTCGGCGAGACCGAGGTGTTTTTTCGCCTCTACCTCATTGCCTAGTTCGGCTTCAACCTCAGCAATTTGGATTGCGATGGTGGCTGTACGCAAGGGATCAGACTTAATTGCCACCAAATCAAACGCCAATTCCAGAAGGACCCGCGCACCGCTCAGATCGTTCTCTCGGCCGAACTCGGAAACAACCTCATCGACCAGCACAAGCGCACGTGCGGGAGATACTCGACCATCATCAATCAATTTTCGCACAAGGGCAATGAAGCTCTGGATTTCTTTGTCGGTACTTTTCGACGTTTTGCACAATGTGCGGAGCCAGCTGCCCTGCAAGACAAGCTCTGCGTCGCCCTTATTAAGTTTTGCTGTTATTCCCTGTATCCGCGCTCTTAGGGCCAGGCCGGCTTCGGGCGTTTCCATCTGCCAATAGGCTTGGAGTTGGACAAGAAGGGCTTCAGCCGCCGTCTCGGGATCATCGGTTTTGTTTTCGGCGGCCTCGGCAAACTCCAGAGCGTCCTGTGCCTTCTTTTCAAGCCGAGCAAACAAGGCCTTTTCCAAGGCCAGATCAGCCTCTGATATATCCAATCTTTCGAGTTCCGCGAGGTGAGATGCGATGCGGGTTGTAATCTGTCTTGTCTCGACATCAGCCCCTCGTTTTGAAATCAATAAATCGCCAAGATCCCTTGCCGCGCATCGAAGTGCCTTAAGCAAGGTTTTCTTGTCATTTATCTCCCGGGCAAGTCGAGCAGCCTTTTCAGCGCAATCAGCCGCTTTTTCAAACTCACCGGCCTGGCAATGCTCCCACCTCTCTTCAAGGAGGTGGTGTAGATCAGCTATGGATAATCCCGAAATGCCACAGACTCGTGGAATCCATTCGTTTCCTATGAATTGAGCAACTAGTCCTGGGTGGTTACGCAGTTTTTCTTGAAGTAGACGCGGTTGCCATACTTCATAGTCAATCCCAAGTTTTGCAAACCGGACTTTTTCAGCATCAATCTCATTCTGACGAGCAGATGATTTCACATCGGCGGATGTTGCAAGAACGAAACGCTGGACCCGCAGTTCTTGCCACCGCGGATCCCAGTGGTTCAGGAAGTCATCGGACCACTTGGACAAATCGGCGTGCCTAATCTTGCTGTAGCATTTACAGGAAATAACAACGAGTCCGCCGTCCTCTTGGATCTTGCCGATAATGTCGATTCCGAATTGTGGTTCACGGGGACGCCCAAAAAGATCGGCTGAAACAATGCCAGGTTCCTTTGACAGCAAGGCGCAACACATTTCCTCGAAGGCGTCACTGGCCATCCTGTTGAATGGAGGCTGATCGCCCGGATTGGGGCTGGGTAGAAAAGATTCATTCATGCCTGTCTCCTTTTATCCGGTCTCATTTCCCGGCTAACGCCTAGATAACCTGTGGTTTTGCGAAGCAAAAGCATCAGGTTGATCTAGATGTTAGGATTTTGCATTTCTAGAACGGAATATCATCTTCCGTAGTGACCTTTTCGGAATATCTTGTAATAGTATCCATTTTAGTCTGCAAATTGCTGTATATTATGTTTCTTTTTTCCTTGGATGACGAACGCAAAAGATCGATGAAATTTTTAAGTGTGATTACCCAGAACTTAGCATTCTTGCTGTAGTAGTATCCCCCACTGATCATACAGGTTACCACAAGATTGTTTCGAGGAACTTCTTCCTCGAGCATAACCTTCTTGTAAAGTTCCTCGAGTCTTCCTTGGAATTTGTCAACATCGTAGTACTTCGCAGAGTCTTCTATTTTGCTTGTGACTTCTCGCATTGCATTGGAGAAGAAACGATAGGTCTCTAGCTGTCCTTCGGTGAAGTCAACATCAAGAAATGCATCAGAAAATATCTGGCGCTTAATTTCTGTGAAACTACCAATTCGTTTTGCAGCCGCTTTCTCACACATTTTCTTTAGCGTTGCGGTATGTTTGAATCCTGAAATCTCATTCTCAACCACGATTTTTTCAAAGAGTTTCCCTACAAAGTAGACCTCAGTACCAAAATCGTAAACCTTCTCCTTGAACTCGTTTGGTATTTCGCACCACCAGTTCAAGGAAATACTCTTATGAAAGTCATCAATCCCGACCGATTGCTTTCCAAAACCAAAGTCGATAATCTTCACTTCGCCAGTATCACTTACCAAAATATTGAATGGTCGAATGTCCCTGTGAAGAATGGACTTTTCCTCAAGATAGGAAAATCCCTCGATTGTCTGCTTAAAGATCTCGTTAGTATTCTCTGGATATTGCTTGAGATACTCTTCGATGTCGAGCCCTCTTACATACTCCATCAGTATGTAGCCAAGAAGTCGATCGGGATACAGATAGTAGTTGAAGACTCTTACTATGTTTGGATGATTGATCAGATAGAGAAGCTTGATTTCCTGAACAAAGTTTGAGAAGAGTTCCTGTTTCATAGAATCAAGAATTGGTGAATATTTCTTGCAGACGAATCGCTCATCTATAGTTGGATCATGGATTATAACAGTCTTCCCGCATGCGCCCTGTCCAAGTTCTTCTTCCAGAGTGAATTGTTTGGGACCAATGAACTCAATTTGTTTTGGTATCATTTTCCTCTATTCTCCAATAATCCTAACAAGTGATTCTACAGCTTCCGGATAACTCCAAGACTCAGGTGCCGAGGGCTACCGTTTTTTTCAGGTAATCGTTGGATCACGGCTCACCGAGCATCTCAGCTTCCAATTAACCAACTGTCAATTCAGGTAAAACAATTGACATGGATTTGGCAAGCATTTAGACAACTTCTTCTACATATCATGTCAAAATGAAGGTTATCCGGAAGAAGGGAGATTCCAGATGGAGGCGATTCCTGCCGAACTACAATCCAGATACAAGGCGTCTTTACTGAACAAGGCTGTCTAGGAAGGCGAACATGGAGCATATCTGAGATGGCTTCGCTACTATCTCGATTATTGCCGAAAATACGGTACCCCTCCCAAATATAAAAACAGCTTGCCGCTTTTTATTCATAAATTACGGGATAAAAGACAGACACAAGCCCAACAGGAACAGGCCGAAAAAGCCATAACCTTGTATTATGATCTTCTTGACGAATTGGGTATTCCGTTCAGGTCGGCGTCGGCCAAACCCTTAGTGTTACTGGAAAAAAGCCCTTTGAATGATAAAATGCCCATAGCCGTCGGCGTAGCGCCTGCAAAACAACGGCTGGATAATTTGTCTGGCAGTGGTTTTTCCCGGCCAAGAAATTGACACATGTAAAATAAGCGGGTAGCCGACCAGCTTCTTGAGGGCGATTAGCTCAGTTGGATAGAGCGCTAGCCTCCGGAGCTAGAGGTCTCGGGTTCGAGTCCCGAATCGCCCACCACTGCGGAACGGTTAATAAAGCCGAGCGTTCAAGCCCGGGCACAACCGCCCAAATGGTGGAAGTTTGAATCGGGACGGTGATGGAAAATATGGATTATCTCCAATTAATTGTTCAAAAAATATCCCCATGGCTATTTAATCAGGGCATTAAAATTCTTGCTATTGTTTTCGTCGCTTATTTTGTGCGCCGTTCCATAGGTATTTTCATTGAAAAACTTGTAAGAAAAATTGTCGTTGCCGACAATTCTCTCAGCGAAGAAGCAGAAAAGAAGAGAGAAGACACTCTTATCAGAATTTTTTCTACCTCGGCGGTGATTATCGTTTGGATTGTCGCTTCACTCATGGTGTTGCAAGAAGTCGGTCTTCCCATCGGGCCGCTTCTCGCAACCGCAGGAATAGCGGGACTGGCCGTTGGTTTTGGCGGGCAACATCTTATTCGTGATGTCATCTGTGGACTTTTTATCATTATGGAAAATCAGTACCGCATTGGCGATGTTGTTGCTCTGGGCGGGACCCGCGGCTTGGTTGAGGATATTAGCTTGCGCATGACCACGCTACGGGATTTGGACGGGGTTGTACACCATGTGCCGCACGGAGAAATTAAAGAAGTATCCAATCTGTCCAAGGGATTCGCGAGAGTCAATTTAGATGTCGGCATTTCCTATAGCTCTAATCTGGAGCAGGTAATTTCTGTGGTCAATAAGGTTGGTGAGGACTTGGCGAACGATCCCGTTTGGCAAGAACTTATTCTCAAGCCGCCACAATTTTTGAGAGTGAACGATTTTGGCGATTCGGCTCTAATCATCAAAATTCTTGGCGAAACCAAGCCGCTGAAACAGTGGGAAGTAACTGGTGAATTGAGAAAACGGATTAAAATTGCGTTTGACCAAGAAGGGATAGAAATTCCGTTTCCGCAACGCGTTGTTCACAAAGCACAATCCTAGGCGACGCACCAACTTCGTGCCGAACTAAGTGCGGTGGCGGGGGAAAGCACGGTTAGAGACCCTTGCGCAACTCGTTCATCAAACACCAACGAAAGAAAAGGTTCCTCGATTAAAGAAAATAACTGAAACATTTCAAACACCTCTGGATGCGTCATTCTATTGCATTTTGTTTTTTGCGGTTGCCCGCTGGAGCCTGCACTCGTGAAAACGGGTGTGGGAATGACGGTCGGAAGCAAAGAGGTACAGTTATGCAAGAGTCTTGTTAAAAATTTCTTCTTCCCAACCCCATTTCTTGGCGGCCGCCCAAGCGTTCAATTTGGATAGCGAAGCCGTACGGTGTCAGTTGCGGGCAACATTGTTTTAGATTTCAAGATGAACAAACCCTATAACTCGGTATGCGGCAACCTTCGCTTAGTAATGCAGAGCGTTTAGCTTACCTTTGGCAGGAGGGGCAAAAGAATGTTCCGCGGCCCGCGAGGGCTTTGCGTTCAATAATCCCGCTACAACGGTGGCATTTTTCTCCCTTGCGTTTATAAACAAGCAGCTTTTCCTGATATTTTCCCTTTTCGCCGAACAAATCACGCCAATCAGAAACACTCACGCCACGGGACTCAATGCCGATAGCGAGAATTTTGGCGGATGCCTTACTGATGCGGAGCCATTCCCCGCGGGTTAACTCGGAAGTTTTTTTGAAGGGACTTATCCGCGCTACAAATAAAATTTCGCAGGCATAGATGTTGCCAATTCCCGCAACAATTTCTTGGCGCAGGAGAAACTGTTTAATGGGGCTAGAAGCCGACGCTCCTTTATGCGCTATTGCTACCGTGGGGAAGGAAACAGCAGGATTTTCAATCAAGGCATTTTTGGTAAAGGATGTGACCAAATCAATGGTCGCAAAGCGCCGTGGATCGCGGCACACCACTTTTACTTCATTAAATAGAATTACAAAGCGACTATGCGCGGGGAGGGTCTCATCCGCAGGTAGGAGTAATAAATTTCCCGTCATCCGCAGGTGTATGATTATTTGTTGGCCATTGTTCAGACAGATTCCTAAATACTTGCCCCAACGGCGAATCTCTATCACCAACGGGGTACCATTGACGGTAAACGGGGGGATTATAGCATCAATAATTTCCACGCCGCTGATGGTTTTACCAACAACGGCATCGGTGAGCTGTCTTCGTAATGTCTCAACTTCAGGCAATTCCGGCATGTGTAGCCTATAAGTTGTTAGACTTGTTTTTGCAAGTATGATAACGGCGCGAGAAAATATGCGGCACTGGGGGGAAGGCTGTTTATGGACTACAAAATGATGACGGCGCCATGCGGGATTGATTGTTTTAACTGTGCCCTTTATGCGGCGGAGACTAATGAGAAGTTGCGTGTTACCATCGCTGAAAGGATGGGGATTAGCCCCGAGTTGGCGCGATGCGGCGGTTGCCGCCAAGAAAAAGGCAAGATAACCGCTGTTGGTTTGTCGGCACCGTGCAAGGTTTTCAGTTGTATTTCGGCAAAGGGTTTGGATTTGTGTTGCGAATGCTCGGATTTTCCCTGCGATAATCTTCATCCCTACGCTGATAAGGCCGATTCGCGGCCTCATAATACCAAAGTTTTCAATCTCTGCTTGATTAAAAAGATGGGTTGGGAAAAATGGGCAACGGAAAAGGCCAAGAGTGTGAGGAACACTTACTTTAAAGGGGAGTTGACTTTATAAAATGGAGGAAGCACCAGAGAAAATTAAAATGCCAGTAAAGTTTCATGGAAACTATGTTGTTTCTATCATTCACGGCGGTGATGCCTTGCGCGAAAGGTGTCAGAAGTTAACTATCAGACCTATTTCTGCCCAAGAAAAGCACGACTATTTCAAGGACAGGGAAAAGGAAAACTTGCCGACGCACCAGATCACATTTTATGATTTTGGCTGTAAGCGGGTTATTGAAGGAATACTCAAAATTAACGAGGAAGCGCGGGTTGTTTTTGGCGTACAGGACAAAGATTACGAATTTTCACTGTTTGTTCCTAAGGAAAGATAAATGCCCCCGATTTTATCGATCGTTGGAAGATCCAATACCGGTAAAACTTCACTTGTCGAGGCGTTGATACCTGAGCTTAACCGTCGTGGTTATTCGGTGGCGACGCTAAAGCATAGCAAGAAAGGGTTTGATATTGATAGGGAAGGCAAGGATAGCTGGCGCCATCAAAAGGCGGGGGCGCGGTTGACGGCGCTTTCCTCGCCTGGGTCTTTGGTCTTGTTTGAGAATGTTGCCGAGGAGTATTCCATTGCAAAAATTGCCAATAACTATCTCACTGCCGTTGATCTAGTAATAACCGAAGGGTATAAACAGAACGAATACCCCAAGATAGAAATGTATCGCGCAAGCCACAACACCCCACTGCTTTACGATAATAGCGAAGAGCTTTTGGCGGTAGTTGGAGATAGACCGGATAATTGCACGGCACCTTTTTTTGAGTTAGCGAGAATCGCGGCTCTGGCGGATATCATCGAAGAAAAACTGCTGATGAAGACTACAAAGGGTCTTTTGGATAATTGAAAAAAAGGAGAGCATGATCATGGAAGTGTTGAATTGGTACAAAGATGGTGCTGTGGCGGTAATAGTGATGGGCAACGGGGAAAACAGGCATAACCCTGTGTTTCTCCAAGAA
>JAIPEF010000114.1 GCA_021737265.1 Desulfocapsa sp.
TTGTCCGAGAATAGACATTTTTTCTCAAATCGAGGCATCTGTGAAAAATAAGCACAGGCATATACATAATATTCCGAGCATTATTTTTCACAAGCAACGAAGAGTTGGGGAAAAAGGGCATTTTCGGTCAGGCTCCCAGTGGATTCTATTGGCGATCACGCCAGGCACTCTTAGTGCGGTTGAATAAAATCTGCCAGACCATTAATTGTGGTTACCCGGCGGCGAAATTCTTTACTGTCCACCAGCCGGGTTGCAAACTGGTTCTGTAGCCCCATTGAAATCTGCAGGGCATCCAGCGAGTCGAGGCCCAGCCCACTCTGATTGGAAAAGAGGGGGATATCATCGGCCACTTCTTCAGGTTGCAACTCATCAATATCGCATTCTTTTAAAATCATGGTTTTGAGGCGCAGTTTCAGTGCTTCATCAAGAGACCCCTTCATCAAACTCCCCTCTTTATTTTGTGATCAAATACCAGCCAGGCAAGCAGCAGCAGAGCTGTGCCAAATCCTGTCAGTGCCAGCGATTCCAGAAGGACATCTTTTGGGCCAAGGCCGCGAAGAAAAATATCGAGAAATCCTTCGAGGCCCCATGACATCGGGGAGAAGTTGGCAAGACTCTGCATGATCGGGGGCATAAAGAATTTAGGGACCATGATTCCACCAATGGCTCCAAGTAGGATGTTGACAAGGCCACCGATTGTAGTGGCTTGTTCTATTGTGCTTGCAGATACTGCAATCAGCACTGAGGTGCCTACGGCAGCGATGCTGAGCCCCATGGAGACCAGGAACAGGCCGGTAATAGAGTTGCCTGGTGTTAAAGCCTCGGCACCCAGCAGGGGAACAATAAAAATTCCAACTGCCACCATCAAGCAGACCTGAATCTGATTAATGATCATGTAGGGTATTATTTTCCCGGCAAAGAGTGTGGGGATGGAGATATTCATGGCATGCATGCGCATCAGGGTGTTCTGTTTCCGCTCATTGATAAAGACGGTGGACATGGGGATGATGATAAAGAACATACCGAACACGATCCAGGAGGGGACACTCTGCTGAGTGGATGTCGGGATCTGACCCGTCTCCATCCCATTGAAATGAATTTGTACTCTTGTGTCGGTGCTAAAAAAATCTTTCCCCGGGGCGTCACCTCTATCTCCCAATAATGGTTTGAGCTCTTTCAGCATCGTTTCCATGCGCAGGCGCATAAGTATGCTTGTGAGCTCTCCCTGAAAGAGAGACAGTGCTTCCTGCCTGATATCACTTGCCACGTCAAGGTGTAACAGGCTACTGGGATTTTCTGCCGCGAGTTGTGCTGTAAAGCCCTTTGGTATGGTGAGGGCGAAATGGAGTTCATTGTTCAGGGCCCGTTGCAGTTGCTCGTGATCTGCAACTGTTTCTTCATATTCCCGGAGTATTTTGCTCTCTTCAAAGGCCCTGGCAATCTCCCGGCTCATGCTTGTCTGGTCCTGATCGATGAGAACATACTGGAGCAGGGCACGATCACTACCAAAGGTGTCTTTCAGGGCCATGGACATGATCAGGATAAAAATCGAAGGCATGATAAAAAGAGCAGCAAGCGCGTGTTTGTCGCGCATGACAAGAATGAACTCCTTTATGAGCATGGCCTTAAACATTTAATTCTTTCCGGTTGGTCAGGCTGATGAAGAGGGACTCGAGGCTCACGGACTGATAGCGGATCTGTTTAATCGGGAGCTTCTCTTCTTCCAGAGCTGTCAGTAATTTCGCCATTTTTGTACTGTCCTGCTGCTCCAGTAACAGGGTGTTGTCATCAATCACTTTCACATCCGTTACGGTTTGTACCAGTTGAGCCAGCTGCAGTCTGCTGGAAAAAACGAGCTCAATGACAGCAGATTGATTTTTTGTCCCCTGGAGCATGGTTTCCAGCCGTCCCTGGTCGACCATGTTACCATGATCGAGGATGGCGGCCTCATCACAGATCTTCTCGATCTCATCCATGTAGTGTGATGTATAAATGACTGTTTTGTTGTCCTCTTTAAAGGAACGGATTGTTGAAAGGATCTCTCCGCGTGATTCAGGGTCAATGCCGATGGTCGGTTCGTCAAAATAGAGGATTTCAGGTTTGTTCAAGAGACCGATTGCGATGTTGAGCCGCCTTTTCTGCCCTCCGGAGAGAGTTGCGGCTTTTTGTTCAATGAATGGATGGAGCTGGTTCACAGAGATTGCATACTCGATACTATCCCGTAAAGCAGGGCCGTTGATATTCTGGAGGCCTGCAAAAAAACGGAGATTTTCAATAACACTTAAATTTTCATAGAGGGCAAGGGACTGGGGTATGAAGGTGGAACGTCTGCGGATGGCTTTCAGGTTTTTCTGTAGATCCATGCCGAAGATCTCAATTGTCCCTTCCTGGAAAGCGGTGAGACCGTTCAGGATAGAAACCAGTGTACTCTTACCGGCACCGTTGGGGCCAAGGAGCCCGAAAATAACACCTTTGTCGACGTGGAGGTCGATATGGTTGAGGGCGATGTGGCCATCATAAGACTTGAGGAGATTTTTGATACTGATCATCGCTTAGTGTCTGTGCCTAAATGCCCTTTTTGCCCAAATTCTTTTTCGTGGGGGGAAATGTATCCTCTGGATATCAATGTCATAAATATGATAAAAAAACAGGGCATCTAATTAGAAGAAAAACTCGTTTTCGGGAGGGCTTAACCAATGAAGGAATCACGTCTTTTGGTGGCGTAGATTCCAGCGGAAGTCCTGTCTTGCTGAAACACGGAACCTCAATTGGCCTGCAATCATTTCAAGGGATAACTCTGAAATGGTCGATAGAGGAAGCATGGCTGAAATAGGCATGACGGGTGTTTTTAGCTTTCTGCTCTGGCAATTGCCAAACAATGGAAAGAGTTCCTGTGTGAAGAATAAGTATGGTAAATGTTTTTTGTTGAATCTTGTCGTCAGGAGCTAAATGATGTCGCTTCTATTGTGAATACTTGTCAGGGATGCTATCATCCCCTGCATTTCAAGTATCCTTATCATCTTTATTGAATATCGTAAATAAATTAATCTGTTGTAAAATAGAAAAGGCATCGGTGGGGGAGAATAAAAAAAGTAATATTTACCCACATGATGTAACCGGTGGAGACAGGCTCCCGCGACACTTTGTTCCCTGCTGTACCTGGAGCATTAGTCGGGGGCAGGTTTTATGGCCCGCTAAGGCCCAGCTACAATTCAATCAGATAACTAGGAGCCTGACCGAAAATGCCCTTTTTCCCCAACTCTTCGTTGCTTGTGAAAAATAATGCTGGGAATATTATGTATATGCCTGTGCTTATTTTTCACAGATGCCTCGATTTGAGAAAAAATGTCTATTCTCGGACAAGCTCCTAGATGAAAGACTTTTCTGTTGTTATTCCCATGGCCAATGAAGAAGAGATGTTCCGGCCTTTTATTGACACTCTCACCCATACCCTGGATCACATGAAATGTGGTAACGTGTTTATGGTCATTGATACTGTTTCCAAAGATCGAACTTTTGAGCTCTGTAGTGAACTTTCTGGGGTCGACGAAAGGTTCATAACCGTTTGGGCACCCGAAAGCAGAAATGTTGTAGATGCTTATTTAAGAGGATACAGGGAAGCACTGAAGGCCGGATATGAATTTATCCTTGAAATGGATGCAGGATTATCCCACGATCCAAAGGCACTGCCAATGTTTCTCAAAGTCCTGGATCAGGGAAATGAATGCGCATTTGGCAGCCGCTTCATTAGTGGGGGATCGATCATTGATTCAAACTGGAGGCGTACCTTTTTGTCCCGGTTTGGCACAGTACTCTCCAATGTTTTGCTGGGAACTGGAATGCATGATATGACATCAGGGTTCCAGGGGTTCCATGCCTCCATAGTCGAGAGTTTTATCGATTATCCTTTTCATTCAAAAGCACATTTCTATCAAACGGAATTACGGTACCTGTTGCGAAAAAAACGATATATTGAAATTCCAATACACTATCGAGCGCCATCCCCAAGTGTATCGAAGAGAGCTGTTTTTAATTCCCTGGCCGTTCTGGGATACTACTTTTTACAAAGGGTGAAGGGAAAGGAGTGCTGCATTGTATAGTACTCTTTGCTGAAAAGAGTGTTTTGAAACCAGGCGCCTGTCTCTTCATATTTAATAATTTTGAGTGATTACTTAAATGAAAAGTACTTATCTTGTAATAACATCTGTAGCCGACTCCGAGCATCCGATATTACGAAAAATTGCCAATGAAGCGGCATCCCAGGGGGTTCCTTTTGTTTTGATCGGTGATTCGAAAAGTCCAGCATCGTTCAAATTGTCCCATTGTGACTTTTACTCTATAGAACGCCAACAGAACCTGTCATTCTCACTAGCTCACCTTCTTCCATTAAATCATTACGCCAGAAAGAACATTGGTTATCTTGTGGCAATGTCAGCTGGTGCAGAGAGTATCATCGAAACTGACGATGACAATCTCCCATTTCCCGAATTTTGGTCTGAAAAAAAGAGACAGGTAGATGCCCATCATATGGTTGATGCCGGCTGGGTTAATATTTATAGGTATTTCTCTGACAGGCATATCTGGCCAAGGGGGTTTTCATTGGAACACATTCAGGATGATGTCCCCCTGCTTACGGGCCAGAAAGTCACAGATTGTCCAATCCAACAGGGGCTTGCGAGCGAAAATCCGGATGTGGATGCGATATTCAGGCTGACTCAACCACTTCCAGTGGAGTTTTGGCAGGCAGATAATGTGGCACTTGGTAAAGGGAGTATCTGTCCTTTTAACAGTCAGAACACCACGTGGTTCAAGGATGCTTTTCCCCTCCTATATCTGCCGTCCTGTTGCAGTTTCAGAATGACCGATATATGGCGGTCTTTCATCGCTCAGCGAATTGCGTGGGAATGTGGGTGGAGCATTCTTTTTCATAAGAGCAGTGTTTTGCAGGAACGCAATAACCATAATCTGCTTACTGATTTTAAAGAAGAAATCATGGGATATCTGCATAACACTACTCTTGTCAGTGAACTCCACAAATTGGTATTAGAACAGGGAGAAAAAAATATCTCAAAAAACCTGATTACCTGCTATCAAAAATTAGTTGACCTTGCTTTGGTTGGCCCGGAAGAGATACCTTTACTCAAAGCCTGGCTTTCAGATATTCAATCTTGTTCTATGAGTCAATAGGCAACGCGAAGTTGAATGAAAAAGAGAGAAATTCAAGGGAGTGGATCGACAAAGAGCTTTCTAAAATCTCTTCGACCTTTGTGGCTCAGGGTTTCAAGCAGGGGGGCACGGTCCCAGGTACTGTATACAACCCAGGTCCGCTTTTGCTGTTGAATCCGCTCGGGCAGGGAGCGGAGATTGTTCACGATACGAACCCCATCCGGTGTCGTTACCTCATTGGTGTGCGTTGTCACTGATCCAGGTCCGATATAGTACCAGCACCAGCACCAGAAAAGACGCCGATTGGCCACGACAATAAGATCTCCTGACTTGGCAGATGACTGGACCCAGGTCACCGCTTCTCGGGTGTTCCAGGACTTACGAAAAGTGAGCTGCTGGTTCAGCAGGCTGGTAGCCAGTATCAGCAGTACCATCCCGATGACTGCGGCACGAATCTTCCGGCGGTGTAAACGGGCTTGAGCCAACCTTGCACACCCTTCCCCCAGCATCAGGCAGATAAAGGGAATGGTAAAAAGCAGTGTTCTGTAAAACCAGATCGGACGAATCAGGTAACTGACCATAATACAGATCAGCAGGGGGACCAGGACAAAAGCCAGAAGTGTTCGGCGACTTCTCCTCAGGCCTGTAAGACAGATTGCAAGAATGGTTATAATCAGGAAAAAGGCACCCGCCGCATACGGTGGAGGCCAGAGGAAGGCCCCCATACCAAACCAGAGTATGTCCATGGTGGTGATAAAATCCCACAAGTCAGGAATCATTGTATGGGCTACTGAAATATTCCGGGAATGCCAGAGGATTGGAGCATAAAGAGCCAAAAGGGCGCCTTGAGTCATGGCCCATACTGCCCACTTCTTTTTCCCCCTGTGCTGCAACGCCGGTAGCGCATATGCCCATAAACAGGCAAGAAGTATAAACGCAGCCCCATGACTATACAGGACACCCAGTGTCATCATGACCATCCCCGTTGCGTATCGCCAGGGCCGTTGTCCATGAAGGAAGCGGTCAGTGAAATAAAATGCCCATAGTGTAAGGCACATGATCATGCCGTACATACGTGCTTCCTGGGCATAGTAAACGGCCAGAGGAAAGAGGGCGAACACCAGCCCACTCCACAATGCTGCCTGTTCGTTGATTAAACGCTTGCCAATGTACAGTAATGACAGGCACGTTAGCAACGACCAGGCCATCGCATTTACATGAATCCAGGTATCACTTTTTCCTGCAAGCATCCACAGGTGGAGCTGAAGGTAATACAGGGGAGGATGTGGATCGTAAATGAGAACACTGCTAATTACCTTGGATAGGGGCAGCGAGGCATGGGTGACAGTCTGCAGTTCATCGTACCATAACTCATTTCCGTCAGGTGCCCACAGACGGATAAGCAAGGCGAGGAGGGTGATTCCCAAGCCAGTTAAATAAAAATGTTGGACTGTTTGATTATTGGAGCCGATCGCATCATTCTTGTGTTGCATATTGCGGTTTCTCAATTTTGTGGATTCCAGGCTGCAGATTGCGAGGTGTCGCTACACCCACATACTCAACTGGTAACGGGGAGTGACGCTGTCATTATAAGACGTGAGAAAATTCTTGATATTGATCATCTGTTATCCCAGCCTGGTCTCAAGCAGTGTTTTGTATACAGAGGACTCAGCGTCTGCAATGGAGTTCAGTTTTTCCCGTAAAGCCTCAAATTGGATAGGTCCGCCCTTTTTGCTGCGGATAGCTGTAACCGCAAGGAGAGCGAATTCACGCCACTGGTCGCCCACTGCTGTCATCATTGCTGATGCCTCTCTCAGCTGCTGGTTTGTAAGTATTGTGCCAGCTTCCTGTAAAAAAGATGCGTAGATAAAACGGAAGCCTCCCCCTCCTGTACCAATTTCCTCCTGCATACGGACAATGTGGCCCAGGAAAAGCTTGGCGTAGCGGGGATCTTTCTTTCGCAGCTTCATGATGCTTTTTGCCAGAGACCGTATTCCCCGGATCCCTGCTATGGGAACCGGAGTTTTCAACATGGCTTTGGCATTTTTCCTGATTACCTTGGGGAGAATGGATTCATAGTTTATATCCCCAGGCATCTCTACCGGGTAGTAGAGTAGCCCTTTAGGCGCCATCAGACCTTTGACAAAACGGGCCTTTGTCAGATCGCTCTGTTTACAGCGTTTGCTTGTCTCAAAAACCGGATCACTGATCAGGTATTCATCACCTTCTTTTCCATAGATGATCAGATTGTGGGCATTAAAGTGAAAGCGCATCTCGGGGGGGAAGTAAGGGAGCCAGAAGACAGAGGTCTGGGCACCGACGAATTTTCCCTGTTCCAGCAGTACATCAAGTTTCTCCACGCCTTTCTCTGGCCTGGAGAAAGTGTGCATCTGCATCCTGAGACCAAGGTTTTTCTGTAAACCGTTAATGATGCCCTTGGGTCTTGTACGATAGGCAATGAGCGGCATGCCGCCAATTTTTACAAAGGGGATGAAGGCAAACATCAGTGCCCCGGATAATCCGAACACCATGGCCTCGGAAAGGGGCAGTCCGTGGTGAGACATCATCAGGGACATGACACCGCTCTCGCAATGGGCCGAATGGCTATGGCTGAAACTCTGCTCAGGTATCATTTTCACTCAGGTCCGGGAGGCTGCAAAGGTCTTTGATACTGATGCCCAGGGCGTTGCTGTAGCGTTCAAGCACAGCTTTTGAAAGGTTGTTGAAAACAGCGGGTTTGAAATGCCGTCTGATACGCCACTTGAATATCCCCGTTGTTTCAGCCAGCACCTGCAGATCCATACGGCAGGCATACATGTGAAAATAGAGGGGAGAGCTTTTCCCGGCAATCACCTCTTTATGGGCCCTCCTCGTCAAACGTTCAAGTTCCAGAAGTGCCTGGATGGTAACAGCCTCTTCAACTTCCCAGCCGGATGAAGGGACAAGGGTGTAGTTGCCGTCACCATCAGTGGCATAAAACGCCTTTTTATTGTCGGCGTAGGTGGAGATATTGTCCTGGGGGACTTTGCTGCTCTCCATCTACACCACCGTGAAATGCATAAAGGCGGTGGAGAATCGTCCGCTTTCCGGAACGTAACAGAGGAGGCGCTCGCCTTTCTGCAGGCGACCGGAATGAAACAGTTCTTCAAGGATAATGTAGATGGAAGCTGACCCGGTGTTACCTTTGCTCTCCAGGTTGGTAAACCACTTTTCCTGGGGAATGTCACAGCCCGCCGATTGCATGCCCTCGTATACCTTGTCTCGGAAAAAGCCTGACGAATAGTGGGGAAGGAACCAGTCGATCTGTTTCGCATCCACCTTCTTCTCTTCCACAAGCTCCTGCAGTGGTCTGGTCACTGTGTAGTCAATAATTTTATCGTTAAGCAGTTTGACATCCTGCTTAATGGAAAAGATAGACTGTTCCAGCCATTCCCGGGGCAGGTATTCACGCCATCCCCGCAGGGAGCCATCCTCCTGTTTTGTGGCACCTGCATACATACAGGCCTCAACTTCCCCTGCATATGATTTTTGGCTAATCCAGTCGATGCGCAGGGACAGCTTGTTTTCCACACTATTGGGCGTGTCACTCATCCAGACAGCGCCTGCGCCGTCACTCAGCATCCAGCGCAGAAAATCCTTCTCGAAGGCGATCTCCAGATGTTTCTCCACCTCCCTGTTCATTGATTGAAGTTCCTCTGCAAAAAGATGGCCGCGCATGAGGGATGAGACATTCTCCGAAGCGGTTGCTACTCCATTTTTACTCAGTCCGGAAAGGATGGACATGTATGCATATTTCAGCGACATGGTGCCGGAGAGGCAGATGCCGGCTGTGGCAACCACCTCACAGGGAGGGATGCCCAGTTCACCATGCACCATAAGGGCATGGTTGGGCATGAGTTGGTCCGGGAGGGTAGTGCCACAGGCAAGAACTTCAATAGTGTTGATATCCAGCAGGCCCGTTGTGGTGAGTTTTCGAACTGCCTCAGCGGCCAGCTGGGCATTGGTGTGAGAGGCACGACCGGTTTTCGGATCAATGGCATAGTGCCGGGAGGTAATCTGGTTACTGCGAAGAATGAGCTTACGCACCCGGGAAGGCCGCTTGCCGGCAGGCTGCAAAATTGCTTCCATACCATCGTTTGCAACCGGCTCGTTTGGCATAAAGGCGCTGATATTATTGATATAAACCTGTCGAGACATGCGTATAATGCCAGGCGGTTATTTCCCAGAGGGCTGTTCGTAATAAGAGACAGCCTTGGCCAGCGCCTTTTTTCTAAATGGAGAGAGAAGTTTTCGTACCAGCATATTTAAAGGTACAACAGTAAGTATCAGTGTCAATAAAAAGAACGCATAAATGGTGATGACTACGCTGCGGCGCATCGAGTTGGGCGGGCCCGCTTTTTTGATCAGTTTGGACCAGATTAAAAAACTGCGGTGGGCAATATGTTCGGTGGCAATCAGTTTACCGTTGACATTGACCGCTCCCATATTTCTCAGCATCGGGAGACTACTGCGCTCTTCGTCATGATGCAAGGCTTTACAGAGGCGTTCACCAAATCGGGATGCGGCAGCAATCTCTTTCTCATACACTCCGGCAGGGGGAAAGCACCAGAAACTGTTTTTTTTTCCAGTGAGCATCCAGCGCGGTGTGGTGATAAAGGTGTAGAGTGATTTCCCCTGATCTGTCAGCACCACATTATCCACCAGTCGTGCCCCAAGGTCAGTGAGCAGCTTTTTCATCTTTTCCTGGGCAAACAGCCACATATCACGACAGGCAATCACCGTAATCACCGGTTTGTCTTTGAATAGCAACCTGGCTTGATCGCTTTGGAGAAAGCCGGTGACGGGAATGGAAGGGGAGAGAAACCAGGAGGTGTAGCCGAGGATAATTAAATCATAGTCGTCGTCAGCTTCCACCTCTTCAACAGAGCAGCCGTCAAGGTAGACCGCTTCAGGAAAAACGTTGAAGAAAGCATAGAACGGCCAGGGATAGGGGTAAGGTGTGGTTGGTACAATTTTACGGTAATCACACTGTACTTCCTCGCATTGGGATAACGGAGCAACAATGCGATCCATGACAGCCCGCAGCTGGCCGCTTTGGGAGTAATAGAGGACCAGTACTTTTTTCATCATCCCGCCTTACGACCACTGAGGAGAAAAACAGGATACTCCCGGTTGTTCTGTTCTTCTTTGACTATGGTATGGATGATTTCGCTTGTGAGATCCCCCATATTCAGGTCGATAAGAAGGTCTTTCAATGTTTCCGGATTAAAACCATGATGTCTGATCCCCTCTGCCGAGGGATCATGAAAAGATCCGTCCTCTGTGACCAGATCTGCAAGAGCAAGATAGCCGCCAGGGTTCAGCAGTTCTGTGAAACGTCTCAGCAGTCCTGTTGTATCTTTGATATGGTGCAGAGTCATGGAGCAGAAAATAAGGTCATGCTTCCCTGCATATTCTTCAGCCAAAAGGTCACAACAGAGGGGGTGGACATTTTTTAACCCCAGGTCGTTTATCTTCTCTTGAACCACATCAAGCATACCCCTGGAGGTGTCAATGGCAGTTAATCGACCCACAGCAGATGCAAGGGGAAGGCCAACAAGACCGGTGCCACAACCGTATTCCATCGCATCCATTTCCTGGGATAATGGCAGTCTGCCGATTGCGGCGCTGATTTTTTCCGCCACTTGAACCCGACGCGGTTTTGTGTCCCATTCCGATGCCGCCTTGTCAAATCGTTCTGTACTCATACCTTTCTTTCCCCTTTTTCGTGGATTGCTCACAGTTGATGGTGTCGTAAAAACTCTTCATCTACTTCGTTGTTGCAAATTTCACTATCATTACGACGTACTCTAGTACGCCGAAATAATAGCAAAATTCACACGCCTCGAATATGAAGCTTTTCACCCTAACTACCGGGCATA
>JAIPEF010000115.1 GCA_021737265.1 Desulfocapsa sp.
AATTGCAGATGGTTAAGTAAAAAGCTTCATATTCGAGGCGTGTGAATTTTGCTATTATTTCGGCGTACTAGAGTACGTCGTAATGATAGTGAAATTTGCAACAACGAAGTAGATGAAGAGTTTTTACGACACCATCATTTTTTGTTTCTTTGTCTTTTGTAAAGCATCAAGGATGCCAGTTTGTGAACTGTGCCACAAAAAAAGAAAAAACAACGCAACAACTCGATATGTAAAGATATATTAACATTCCCCTGTCATGATCCCGTCACCACACATATGATGCATAGGCACGCAACAAGCGATCAGATCTGTCGTATTCGAGCAAAAAGTGTGGTTTGAATAAAACGAAAGTGTTGCAGGTCTTCCGGATAGGTGGGTGTGTCAGGAGAAAAACTCTGGAGAGAGTTGTGGCTTAAGGAAAGATATGAAACAATTGTGGTGGAGTGAGAACGAATCTACTCTTTACCAATCACCAGCATCCGTTCCCACTTCCCTCTGTGGTAACGCCAGGATACCAACAAACTGAGAGTGGCAATAAACGCGACAATACAGCCCCAGGCTGCATAGATTCCCATGCCCAGATAGTTGATTCCGACAAAAAGCGGGAGCAGTATACAGCCAACTGTTGCCCCGGTAATAGCAAAGAGGAGAAAACGGGTGTCTCCGGCCCCTTTCAATACGGCGGCAAAAATCATATAAAAAACATCGAAGAGAATATACATTGCAACCATCCTCAGGATAATGGTTGCCATTTGTAGAATATCTTCATACGTCTTGCCCGTTTCCCCTGCGTCGATAAAAATAGAAACAATGGCCTCCGGTGCGAAAATAAACACAGCATCCAAGAGCACTGTGTAACACATCAACATATGAATTCCGCTCCAGGCCGCAGTCCGAGCCTCTTCGGGCCTCCCTCTGCCAAGGGCATGACCGGCCATACTGCTCACTCCAAACGAAAAGCCAAGTGCGGGCATAAATGCCAGAGAGCTGATGGATATAACAATGTTGGAAGCAGCAAGGGGCACAGTTCCCATTCGTCCGACCAGAAGGATAAAAAAGGTGAAGGCAAAAATGTCGAGGCAGAACTGCAAGGCACCAGGCACACCATACCTGAGGAGTCGGTTCATGATATTCCGGTCAAAAACCATGGCCTCCATGAGTCTGAACTCTTTCCTGAGTTTCCTGGAAAAAATCGGGAGGGCCAGACAGAGAACAATGATCCCCCAGGAGGCAACAGTGGCAATTCCGGCACCGCTTATACCGAGTTCGGGAAAAAACCAGAGTCTATTAATCAGCACATAATCGAGTGGGATATTGACGATCATCCCCATGACGTTGGCAACCATGACCGGTCTGGTCATGCCCCGGCCGGTAAAAAAACCGGAAAGACTTTGAGTGGCCACATGCAGGACTCCTCCCAGACAGAGTATCCTGAAATAGCGCTCCTCCAGAACCTGAACCTCAGGGCTGTGACCAACCAGAGTAAAAAGAGGTGTGGTCACAAACAGTGCAACCAGGAGCAGAACAATGCCGGAAAAAAAAGTAAAAAATAGCCCCTGCCAGAGGGTTGTTCCAATTTTTTCCGGTCTGCCGGAACCATGATACTGGGCAATAAAAACAGAAATATAGCCTGCAACACCGCCAAAGAAACAGAGAAGAAGAAAGGCGGTGACACCAGCGGGGACAACTGCGGATATGGCATCCACACTGTAATGGGAGAGAAAAATACGATCGGTGAACTCCATGACCGTGGTGGCGGCCATGCCTGTAACCAACGGCACACAGACCCTTGCGACATCGCGGTAACGGCTTTTTTTGTGCCATTCACGCCAGATTCGAAGCATGATCAATTGCCCGCAGTGGGATAAAGAAAACGAGGGAGATGCCGTTCCACGATCTCTTCAATAACAAGATCCGGTTGATACAAGGCCATGAGTTCTTTCAGGTGTTCCGTATCATAATATTTCCAGAGATAGAGGACTTCGCCAAAACTTTCAGAGACAAACGGCTGGAGCTGCTCAAAAAATGAATCATGCAACACCAGGACACGGAGCTGTCCCTTTTTATTCTGAGAGTACTGCGGCTGCAAGGCAGGAAGAGCCAAAAGATCGGCCAGTTGCCTGGGGAGCGGTTTTTCCACTGCAGTAAAATCGGTCGTATCGAGTACTGGTCGTCCTTCCGGCATGGACTTACTGCGGCCAATCATTGTTGCCAGGTCACCACCTGGCAGATAATGCAATCCCTTAACAAAGTGAAAATCAGATCGACCCTGAAAATCGGGAAACAGTGCCCGAGTTCGCTCAACAATAGCCTGGTGAGCCAAATACGCCCCCTTCTGATTCCAATGGGTATCAGCCATATCATAGAGGCGCCCCTCCCCTTTCCCCTCAAGGAGGCGGGGCCGTATATCCAACAACACCTTTCTTTCTTCCGCTGGTTTGCCGGCAAGCAGATGATCAAGGCGGGTTTCTTTCTTTGCCTGCTGCAGGACCTTGGGCAGATATTCCGAATAGATACTCTGTTTGTTCGGTGTAACCATAAAGATATAAGCGGCACCCATTTTTCCGTACCATGCTTCTTTCTGCTCAAGTTTTTGCCAGAACAGCTGCTCATCTTTTTGGGAAAAATGGTGTTTTCCTTCTATATCCTCGAGCAGGTTATCACTGGAAAAAAAGAGCCAATTATCCAGCCCCTCCACCACATCCACAACCCCTGTGGCCCCAAATCGCTTGCGGGCCTCCCGGTGATAGCGATGAATGAACCACTCCCGCAGGCCAAAATGATCCTGGTAGTACTGATCAAAGGTATGGGTAAATCCGGTTATCGATTGCTGCATGGTGAGCCGAGATAATGGTAAAAGTTCCCTTTTTTCAGCCTCGGAATAGACGAGATCTTTTTGGAAAAGCCAGATCAGCAGAGGAAGAGACAGGGCAAAAAGAAAGACGAGGATAATGGCCACCTGGGGAAGCCGATGTCTGATTAATGCGGAATCCATGGTCATCAAAATTGAAAATATAAAAAAGGATGATAAGCCTGCGCTGCTACGCTGATCAGGACAAAGTACAGTAAAGCGCTAAAGAGTGTCACTCGCCCAAGTGCCACCCCACTTTCTGCAGCCAGAAGGCGAAAATGCGGCAGACCTGGCCGTTGTATACTCTCGGCCATCCGGCAAAGCGCTTTGTATAGAGGCAGAGCCAGTACCAGCCCGACAATCAGTTCCGTGAGAAAAAGGCGATCAGCCACAAGAGCCGTGAAAAAACTGCTCTCTATCGTCCCCTGCTCTCCCGCCATAACCTGGATAAACTGCCAGGCAGTTCCCATGTCCGGGCTTCTGAAAATAACCCAGCCGATCATCACCACAACTGTGGTGTACAACCAGCCCAGCCCCTGTCGCAAGATAGAGTTCTGTTGCAGGGGAACAAGACGCTCCAGCACCAGAAAAATCCCATGCCAGAGCCCCCAGAGGACAAAGGTCCAACTTGCTCCATGCCAGAGACCGCAGAGCAGAAAAACAATGAGCAGATTTGTGAAGGTTCGCCCTGTTCCCTTGTGGCTGCCACCCAATGGAATATACAAATAATCACGTAACCAGGTGGACAGCGAAATATGCCAGCGCCGCCAGAACTCACGCATGGAGCGGGAAATATACGGGTAGTTAAAATTTTCCGGGAGACGGAATCCAAACATCTTGCCAAGGCCAATAGCCATATCCGAATATCCTGAGAAATCATAATATATCTGCAGACTGAAACAGGTGGCTCCCAGCCAGCTGTTGCCCATGGTGAGTTCCTGCAGGGGAAGGCTGAAAATTTCATCGGCCTTTACCCCCAATGGATCGGCAAGGAGGACCTTTTTTGAGAGTCCGAAGATAAAGCGTTCGGCCCCATCAGAAAATTTCTTCATATTCACCGTTCGCTGCACCAGCTGTTTGGCAATATCATGATAACGTACAATCGGTCCGGCAATGAGCTGGGGAAACATGGAGATGTAGAGACCGCAGCCCAGCAGATGCTTTTCTGCCGGAGTGATCCGGCGATAGACATCGATAAGGTAAGAGATCGCCTGAAAGGTAAAAAAAGAGATCCCTGCCGGAAGATGGATAGCTTCCACCTGCCAGGGAACCTGTCCTGCAAAGACAAACACAGGGGCCAGAGCATCAAGACTGAAGTTCAGGTATTTAAAAATAAAGAGGGGCAGCAGATTAACAGTGACACCCAGGGCGAGGAACAGTTTCTGCCGGAAACCGGAACTGTTTTCGATCCAGTGTCCCGTAAAAAATGTCGCCACAATGGAAGAGAGCAGTAAAAAGATGAAAGCGCCTTCCCCCCAGATATAAAAAAGAAGGCTGGCAGCAAAGAGGACATGGTTGCGAAACCTTTTCCCGGTAAAAAAGGTTCCGGCCAGGACAAGGGGCAAAAACAGAAAAAGAAAGGTAACCGAACTAAAGACCATAGTAATAAGTATGTATACTGCGAACCAGTGCTTGCCTTCTTGTGAGCCTGATAGAATTGTTCATTGAAAAATAAAGCAGAAACATATTAACAGATCAGCCGAGATATCACTCAGAAAAATCATCCCACCATGGAGAAGTCGTTCAGGGCAAAAATTATTTGGACATTTTTGGGCAAACCCTTTATCCATAGAGTGTTTACTCTTTATTCACTTTAGCCCTGGAGTTCAAATGGATACCCTGGAATGTATCAAAACCCGAAGAAGCATCAGAAAATTCACGGACGAACCGATTCCAAGAAAAGACCTGGAAGAGCTGATCAATATTGCCCGCTGGAGTCCGTCTTACAAAAACTCTCAGCCCTGGGAGGCGATCATCCTTTCAGGTGAGAAGAAGAAAAATCTCTCAAAAGTGCTTGTTGGTCTGCTGGAAAGTGGAGAGGAGAGCAAGCCTGATCTTGCCGCCCCTGTTTCCTGGCCTGAAGCCGAGGCAGGACGCATCAAATACCTCCTGGCCAAACGCAAGAAACTCACTGGCCTTGACCTCAACGCGCCGGAAATGGTTTTCAAGGCCAAAAAAGCCAACTTCAACTTTTATTTCGCTCCCCATGCCATCTACCTTTTTCAGGATGCGTCACTGAGCGAGTGGTCACTCTTTGATATTGGCCTCTTTGCCCAGAGTCTGATGCTGGCAGCGCACGCCAAGGGGCTGGCCACAGTGCCACAGGCCTTTGCCACCGATTATGCAAAGCAAGTGAAAGAATTCCTCGGCATCCCCGCCTCCAAACGCCTCATCCTCGGTCTCTCTGTCGGCTACCCCGACATGGAATCGCCTGTGAATGCGTATCGTACTGAACGGGCGGAGACAGGTGAAATATTCAGGTGGATGGAATAAAAAAATTGCTGTCTGTCCCGACTACCGGGTCACGATAAAAATAAGATGCTCCGCTTTTTATTTTCCATGCTCCTTGTCTTCGGACCAGATATCTAATTTTAAGGTATCCAAGGGATCAGGAGGCTGTATTTCCCGTTCCTCCTTTACTTCTTACGCGGTATCTTCTGCAGTAATGCCGGATCAGGCTCAACACAGGGGAGGGCTTCCTCAATATACTCCTCAATATCCATGAGATAAAATGAGCTCTCCTCATCGGCAAAGCTGATGGAAATTCCGCTCTCTCCTGCACGACCGGTGCGGCCAATGCGGTGGACATAATCTTCCGGCTCATAAGGGAGGGTGTAATTCACCACATGGCTGATACCGTCAATGTGGATCCCCCTGCCAGCCACATCTGTGGCGATCATAACGTCCACTTTCCCGCTGCGAAATCTCTCCAGACGCTGTGTTCTTTTCTGCTGGGGCACATCACCCGAGAGCAGGGTGCAGTTAATGCCGTCCCTGCGCAATCGATCATAAAGTCTTTTCACATCCCGTTTCATATTGGCAAAGACCATGATCCGCTCATGCGGCTGGTGTTTAATGATATTGTAGAGTACCAGGTATTTTTCTTCCCTGGTGGTCATGTAGACGACCTGTTTCACTGTCTCCACAGCCACCTGATCCATCTCGGTCTCCACTGAAATCGGATCCACACACCACTGCGAAGCAAGCCGCTTTACATCTTCGGTGAGTGTTGCCGAAAACATCATGGTCTGACGCTTATCCTTGTTGGGTGTCTTGTGAATAATGGAGCGCACGTCCGGGATAAAACCCATGTCCAGCATACGGTCAGCCTCATCAATCACCATGATACCGGCCTGATTGAGCTGTACTACCCGTTTCCGGGAAAAATCAAGCAAACGTCCGGGAGTAGCCACCAGGATGTCCACCGGGTGATCTTTGATATTTCGCTGCTGACGCTCATAATCTGTACCGCCATAGGCCTCAGCCACCCGCATAGGGAGATATTTTCCGATTTCCCGAGCATCCTTTGCTATCTGGATCACCAGCTCACGGGTGGGAGCAATGATCAGAGCCCGAGGAATCCCGTTTTGCCTTTTCTCCTGCCTCTCCCGAATGAGTCTCGTAAATATTCCAATGAGAAACACCGCGCTTTTTCCTGTTCCGGTACTGGCCTTGCCAATCAGATCCTTGCCGGCAATGACATCCGGCAGAGATTTTTGCTGGATTGGAGTGCAATACTCAAACTTCAAATCCGCAATGCCATGCATGAGCCCGGCAGGAAGCTTAAAATCATGGAAACGGGACTTCCCCTCTCTGGGCTCAACAAGAAATTGCGCCACACTCCACTTGAGCTTTCTCCTGCTTGAAGAGCTTGCCTGTTGCGGTTGAGCGGCTGGCTGTTCACATTGCCCGGATGGTTTTTCTTCAATGATCTTCCGGGGTTCAACCTGCACAACAGCCTCAATGGGTTTTGTGTAAAATGCGGTAGAAATAACCCCGCATTTTCGAATAGTACGGAGCTTCTTTCTTCTGGTCGATCGCCGTCTGGTTTGTCTTCTATTCATTTTTTATAGTGTCACTTTACGTAGTATCCCAATTCCATCGGGGGTGAATTCTTCTTTTTTACTGAGCTCAAATATTTCAGCAATACTCATGAAACAACCGAAAGCCACTTCCTCTTCCTGCAGCTGAAAAGGGCCGTCATGGCGACAGGAAAAAATCCGTCCCCAGACCCGGTTATCCACTTCCTCAAAGTATTGATCGAAAAGCGGAGTAAATGAGACCCCGCCAACGCCAAGTTCCTCAGCAAGCTCCCGTGCAGCCGATTCCTCGTAGGATTCTCCGGCCAACACCACACCGCCGGCCGCCACATCCCAGCATGAGGGGTAGAGATCCTTGGTAGCAGTGCGTTTCTGCAGGAAAAGTTCTTTTCTGCTGTTGAAAACAAGGATATAGGAGGCGCGATGGATCAGACCCTGCTCACGCATGATGCGACGGGGCAGGGCTTCAGTCTCACAATTATCACGATCAACGATCTGAACGATTTCCTCTCCGGGGTTATACATTGGGTAAACTGCCATTCCGTTCGCAGTGGAGAGTGGGAATAGTGGGTGGCCCGGTGACCAGCATCTGGGCGATGGTGCGTTTTACTCGCGGATAGAGATGCAGTTTTTCTCCCATGAGTTCCCGCTCTACCCCTACCAATCGCTGCAGGAGTTGCGTTCGCTCCATATGCGGAGCCTGGGAACCATGGACAAATTTCTTTTTTACAATTTTCTGGCAGCGGAAACAGCCAGGGAAATTAAGGGTCTGCCCGTCGGGACGCCGCATGGAGGCTGGTACTCCGTGGGTCCTGCACACCATAAGCCGATGAACATATAAGGTACAGCGGCCGTCATCATTTAAGGGACACATCGCCTGGGGACGCTCACCTTTGGCCTCAGCCTTTTCACAGTCCAGAATATACTGGCGGCTCCGCTCCATGAGCTCCTGCTGCCTGGTTTCATCAAGCTCCCGAAAGCCCTTCCAGAGATAGGCCCATTCAGTATAGGTGTGATGGAGAAAATAGGAATCACAGCAGTTGTCAGGGCAACCGTCACAACTGAATTTCAGCGCACGGGCCACCTCATCATATCCGGACTCGATTGCTTCATAAATTTTGCGAATCTCTGCAAGCAACTCATCAGTGAGCACCACTTCTTTCATCCTTTTTCCTCTTTAAAGCATTGCACCTGATAGATCTCGATCTCCGGATGGGAATCACGCCAGGCAGTGTCTGCCAGTCCCGCTTTCTGGCATAATCTACCAAGAAACATCTCCGGAATGGGCAGCTGCTCCCAGACCTGGGGTAAAAATGTGGCTCCTGCAGCACCAATTTTCAGAATTACCCCGTCTTTTCCGGGACGCAGCTTGCTGATCAGATCAGCTCCGTCCTTGTATTCCAGTTTTTGCGGCTGGCTGAGTACAGAGATGTCTATATCCACCTTTTCAAATTCACCGGCTGTAAGCGGAGAAAAACGATGGTCACGAAAAGCAGCATTGATGGCATTTCGCCTCACCCCTTCCGCCACAGATTCATCAGCAAGAAGATTGCCAATACAACCGCGCAGGCTGCCGTCTATCTTGAGGGTGACAAAGGTTCCACATTCAACATCAAGTGCTGGATCCTTTGGCGTCGTTGCCTCATTTGCAATACCAAGCCTTTCGGCTATGGTCTGCCTCGCAAGCTGCAGCAGGCTCTTTCCCTGTTCCTCAGTTAAAACTGACTTCATAGAATTATCCGTTTTAAAAGCAATTTCTCAATAATTGGTCACAGTGGTTCATATGTGGATGGGCTGCTACGGCCAATTATTACCACTCGACCCCCAGCATCAGGCAATTAATCCCACTGCCAATCCCCAGCATGGCAGCCTTTTCACCGGGGTGAAAACAATCCTGCTCAATGGCCATGGCCATGGTGATGGGCGCGGAAACCGAGCCCACATTGCCAAGAGCTGCCAGAGTCTCAAAATTTTTCTCCAGATCAAGTCCCAAAGTATCAAACAGCAGCCGTGCATGGGCTGTGCCCACCTGATGACAGAAGAATCTGCCAATATCATCACCATTCCAGCCTGGAGCAGATGCAAATGCCCGCCAGGTCTGGTGCGCCGTCTCCACCCCCCGTACCAGCAACTCTTCTGAGTTGGTGTTCATCAGAGTGGTGTCGCCACCGCTCTGTGCCCCCTGGCAGAGGTCAGAATGCCTGGTATTGGCCTTCCAGGTGCCACGGATGAGACGCGGTTTATCCATGGCAGGCTGCAGGCAGCACATATAAAGGGCCACGGAACCGGAACCAATGGTAAGGGAGGCAAATGCGGGCTTGATCCTCTTTCTCGTCAGACTCTCATCTGCCAGCAATGCCTGGATGGTGGATTCAACCAGTTCCTCAGCTGTTTCACCAGCCACCACCAGTCCATTCCGGACATGGCCCAGCTCTATCATGTTGGCCAGCATAACCATGCCGTCAAGAAATCCGAGACAGGCATTGGAGAGGTCAAAGAGCAGGCAGTCTTCTGGTAACCCAAGCTGATTATGAACAAAGGAGGCCGTGGCCGGCTCCAGCATATCCCTGGATACGGAAGTAAAAATAAGACATTCTATTGCTTTTGGATCCAGCTCTCCTTTGTCCAGAACAGCCTGTCCGGCAAGGGCAGCCGCCTGACTGGGCCTGGTTCCAGGTTTCCACAATCGTCTCTCCCGAATACCGCTCATCAGTTCGAGCCTTCCGGCAGGTAATTTTAAGCGTTCATATAGAGGAGCCAGTCGCTCCTCTATGGCATCAGAGGTCAACACTAGTGGAGGCAATGCGTAGCCAAATGTATGGAGGCAAACTTTGGAGTAGTGCATAAATCTATCTAATCGTCTTTTTTCTATTGCCCAGGAACTGTTTTATACCATGGTAACCCAGGTAAACAGGAAAGACAGAACATAATTTCTTAGTTACTAATACGGTGCTAATGTAGCAGGTATGGCCAAGGAAAACAACCAGAGGATAGTTCCTGTCACTATTTACAGGCTGCTCTCAGCCATTCTGAGCTCAAGGCGGCGGGCAAAAAGTGATACAGAGAAACAGAGCAGAAGATACATGAAAGAGATGGTGAGCCACACCTCTATGGTTCGCTGGGTGGAAGACATGATCTGCATTCCTTGAAAGGTAAGTTCCTGAATGGAGATGACGGAAACGATGGAGGAATACTTAATAGTGTTGATAAACTCATTGGCCAGGGGCGGCAACACCCGCCTCGCTGCCTGGGGAAGGATGATAAAACACATCTGCTGCAGCCATGTCAATCCAAGAGCTGCTGAAGCCTCCCACTGTTCCCTTTCAATGGACTGGATACCGGCTCGAACAATCTCTGCAATATAGGCGCCTTGAAACAGGGCCACGGTGAAAACTCCGGAAACAAAGGCGGTAAAAAAATCGGGAGGAGCAACAAAAATAGCGATCCAGCGGGCAGTGGTCTCTGTTCGACTACGGATAAAATCATCCACACCAAGCATGAGCATGAGCTGGTCGGAAACAAAAAAATAGAAGATAAAGACCAGGACCAGAGGCGGGATATTGCGAATCAGCTCCACATAGCTGCGGCCTATCAGTTGAAAAATAAGGCGCTTCTGAGTCCGCAGTATCCCCATGACCAATCCAATACCGCTGCCCAGAAGAATGGACCAGATGCTGAGACGGATGGTGGTAAAAAAACCATCGAGAAGAATATTGCCCACCCAACGCCCCTGCTCTTCATCCCAGCGGAGCAGGTAGTTGGGAATGATACTCCAGTCCCAGTGGTAGTTGAGCCCGACACTCACCCGATAGGTGATAAAACCCAGCAGGAGAAGAAGAGCAGCAGTCACGACAATGTCGAGAAGGGTACTGCTCTTTTTTGCAAGATAAATACCGGTCATTATTGGAAGTAATTAGCAGTCGAAGTGAAAAAAAATAGTTACCGAACCCGAGCAACAGACTCCAGTTGCCGGCCGCTACCTAGGACTGCCTATTACCCATAACTACTGCCTTACAAAAACCCCGCAGGGGTTCAGTGTTATAGCCGGTGTGCTTTAGCCACCGGTTGTATCCAACAACATAGGTCGTCCTGAAAGGACGGAGTGATCTCTTACTT
>JAIPEF010000116.1 GCA_021737265.1 Desulfocapsa sp.
CCATCTGCTTCGTTGCTGCATTTTTTATTTAATTTCGACGTACCTTAGTACGCCGAAATTAAATAAAAAATACGCGCCTCGCATATGGAGCTTTTTACTTAGCCATCCTAGGTTTGAGGTTTTTACGAGTTTATCAAGTGTTAAGACTAACTAATGAAATACGAAATTCGAAGCACGAAAGACAAAGCACGAAATTCGAAACACGAAATTCGAAACAATTTCGAAACCCGAATGTTTAAATGACAGAAACAATTCGAATGTTTAAACAGAAACAAGGACTAAAGCAGAACATGGTTCTGTAGTTGTTTTGATCATTTGTTTTTTTGTCATTCGAAATTGTTTCGAATTTCGTGCTTCGTATTTCGTGCTTACTCTTTGCCGTCATTCCCGAGTCCTTTATCGGGCTTGTTGTAATCTTAACACTTAACACTTAACACTTACCACCCCCCTGTCCACAGACAACAATCTCTACACCGCTTCTCTCCCTCTTACAGTGCCGAAGGCCTGACTGTAATCTTAAAACTTAACACTTAACACCTAACACTTAACAACACCCCCCCCTTTAAACAAAAAAAAGGAGCAGACGGGGTTGCCCCGCCTGCTCCTCGAGTTGCATCAGAGTCCAGGACTCAGATTAATTACGGGATGGTTACCGTTAATGTATAGGTATACATTGCGTTATTCGGATCACCATCGTTTGTGGTTGTCACTGTTACAGTGTAGGTACCGGATGCAGCGTAGGTATGAGCTACACCTGAAGACAATGAGGCAGCGTCAGTATCGATCTTGGTGTAATCACCCCAGAGAATCGTTACAGTTGCTACTTCAGAATCAAGAGTTGCGGCTGTCACAGTAGCAACATTGCCGAGAACTCCCGCGGTCAGACCCGGATCATCATTGGTTCCCATACCGATATCATATCCAGTGATAGCAACGGTGACACTGTCTGTTACACCGCCACCAGCTGAACAGGTCAGGTCAAGCGTTACATCACAAGGTCCGCCTGTCACTGTGGTATCGCATTCCAGGGAATTACATGCCGGATCGGTATCAAGCGGTGCAGCACATGCAGTGAGTGTACCAGCTGTACTAGCGGTAGCAAAGGTATAACCCTTGGTTCCCTGAGTAATTACACCAGTTGCCAGGTCTACGTTAAAGCATGCAGAGCTGGAGGCATCAAGTTGAACTGTAAAGTTCTCAGTGGTAGAATGCTGGGCACTGATTCTGGCAATGGCGTTGTCTGCAGTTGTACCACCTGCTGTAAGAACGTCATGACACTGGGTTGCACAGGTAGCGGTACCAGTTGCACCTATAGTAGGCACGAAATACTCTAACGGAGTACCAGTCAGGAAGTCCTTGCTGTCGTCACGAACCACAGCATAACCGGCAGCTACAGGCGTATCAACATCACTTATTCCGGCATAATGACAGTCGGAACAGCTCATACCCTGACCATCCACATGTGGGTAGTGGATTGCCGGCCGGTAATTACCCTGGCCATTCAGGTATGCTACCCATGCAGCACGGGTGGTGTAAGATGTTCCGTCCGTACCAGTGATGGCAAGGTTTTTGGTACCGGTAACAAACTTGGCTTCCCACAGACCTTCTGAACGATCCATGGTACGAATACCGTTGGCTCCACCAAAGGCAGCTGTAATAGCAATGGATCGACCTTTCAGCCCCTTGGCAAACTGGGTCGGATGGAAATCGGTGAACTGCCAGTCAGCTTTGATATCGCCAAGCGGATAGACAGTCCAGGTACCTGCGGCGGCGGTATCAGGATGCGAACATGCGTTGCCGATATCTGCCAGGGTTCCCTGAGCAGGTAATGCAGGACGCGGGTTCGGACCGTAGTAGCTGCTACAGATGGGCAGGGTTACGTCACGGCCGGAGTAGTTGTCCATGTTAACTTTGGTAAAAGGAACAACATAGTTCCACTTGGGCTTTTTACCGCCAACAGCAGTGTCGTCATTAACACCCATACTGTTTGTCCAGCTGGCAGTCAGGTTCAAAGGTTTCATGTCGTAGGCACCGTTGTAGAAACCTTTGTCCGCACCATGACAGTCTTTACAACCGCCAGCACCCCAGGCGTTGGCCGCCGGAGATACCCCGTGGTTGGCTTTGAACATAACGCCCATTAAGGACAGTTTCAGTTTAGCACCGGTTGTATCGATGCCATAGGTACCCAGGCCACTCATCAGAGCAGACCTCTGTGCTGCAATTTCAGCATCATCAATCACGCCGTCATGGGTGAGAACATCAAGACCGGCTGCGGTCATAACGTTTCGGACATGAGACGGATTAACAGCATCCATTGCACCATCCTGACCATCGGCATTGATATCAGGATATGTTCCTACGTTGCCGTAGTTAAACTTATCAGCCTTGTCACGCCAGAACATGGTAACCAGCGTATTTCTCGGACCGATTTTGTTGCCCTGCCATGCATAGGACAGGTTGTTTTCCATGAGGCGCTCGACAAAGAGGTTTTCATGGTCGGTGAGACGACCGGCAGTATCAGGTCCGGTTGAATCAACCAATGCACCACCGGTTCCCCACTCATACATGGAATGGGTACTAGCAGGGCCGTGTCCCAGTTTCCTGGTATGACAGGCCTCACAGGTAATAATGTCAAGATGGCCGGCGTTAGCAACACCAGTCATTTTCCCCATACCGGCAGACTGAACCAATGTGGCGGTCAGACCAAGCTGGTCATGCCTTGAGGTAGGATCCGGAGCTAAAAGACCGGAAGGATCGCCGGCAGCATGACAGAAGGCACAGGTTCTGACGTTGTTGTCATTAGCATTCCACAGGGAACTGTAGGGTGCATTGCCCTTGGAGGGATCATGACCAAGCATCGTGGAGCTACCACTACCAGTCCAGATACCATCATTTTCTCCAATGGTCTCATCCGGGTTCATATTAACCCCATCATCCCTGGTATGACAACCCATACAACCAACGGAACCATGAACTTCGGTCTCATAGGCCATATTCTCATCCCAGGTAGAACCACGTTTCTTCCAGTCTACCTGATGCATATCAAAGTGGCAGGAAGAACAGTTTGCACTGGGCGGGGTACCCTCAATGGTAGCAAGGGCCGCTGCGGAGAGTGTGGCGTTTTGACTACCATCATCTACCACCATCAGTGGGTCATAAGTTACTATTTTACCGTAACCTGTACCTACGCCAATACCATTAAGATTAAGGGAACCATCAGCATTGTCTGCAGTACCAAGTCCGGCACCGGCAACACGGGAGGCGTCAAAATTACCCTTACGGACGGCTTCAGTCCTATCGGCCCATGAGTAGCCATCCATATGACACATCAGACAGTCCATTTCCATGACACCGGTATCCGCGTAGCTGGTAGCAATTGCTTCACCGAGGACACCATCGCCATCCTCATCGTACTGGTCGATGAAGTATGAAAAGGTATTAACACCTGATCCAGCGGAGAGCATAGCGGGAATATCTCGCAGTGCTGGACGAGCTGTAGTACCAAGGTTTGTGCCTTGAGCTACCGGGATATATTCCATGGCACCACCACCCACATGACATTCACCACAGTCACGCATTTGGCCGGCCATAGAGTTATCAACCTTTTTAATAAAGGTAGCTTCATCAGTGAAATCATGCAGTGCGCTGAAAACAACGGGTGCTTTTGTATAAGGATACACTGTTCCCGATGCTACTGAAGTAGCCTGGGTGTAGGTACCTTTCAGAGCACCTTCAGCAATATTACCCCAGACATCTACGAAACAGTCACCGTCACCTTGGGTAACGTTGTCACAGGCAACATCTTTACCACCCTGATCACCAACACCGGCTGCTCCGCCACGGTTGATGTAATATTTACCTTTATTTGCTGAATCCCAATTTGTTTTATCATTATCGAACATCTGCGCCAACTGGCGAGCAGATGGCGGTCACCATTTACCTACGTGACCGGTTGCCTGCACCCAGGGTTTTCCTTTGGCAGCAACGGAGTTCATGTTACCCATGGCCCAGGGGTTCCAGCCCTTGTGCTCATTGGCGCCCAACTGGGCATGGTATGAATGCCGCTCAATGGCATCGTAATCATGACAGGCGCCGCATGTCGCCTTGGCGCTGTAAGCCACCTTGTCAGCTGCACCGCCGACTGTTACTGGAGCACCTGCAGCGTCCAGCAACGGGATGGCATCGGTATGCGCGGCAAATGCCTGGCTCCCGATTAATAGGGCTGCACTGGTCACAAGTGTACCAATCATGCAGCTTGTATAGCTTTTTTTCATATGTTGTTCCTCCTTGGAGAACTCGACATCTTTACTGATCTTTAATCTTTATCGACTGTTTCGGATAGTAGGGGGGTACTAACACTCTGAACAGGCGACAAAAATTTCATGAGCTATCGCCGGACATCGGCAAATCCACTCAATACGTCTAACACAAAACGCTAATCCTTTACCTGCAAGCACTAGGCCAGTCGGGGAAAAAACAAAATATTTGTTTGGAAAATTCCAATTTTTAAAAAAAAATGGTTCAATATCGAAATGATAATACAAATTTCGCTATCCAGCTAAATGGGTTATCGAGTTCGAGATATGAAATAATGGGGTTCCACGAAGGAAAAAGAGGGGGATATACCCCATTCGAACTAGGGCAAATTACCCAACCCCCCACAAAGTGATATTGAGTATTAAAACGGTTAACAGACAGGTCAGATTTGATGGTGTGGGGGAACGGTGGGTGGCTCATGATGAACAGGAGCCCATCCCACCCAAAAGGTGCCACAGCGTGTTACTCCCACTGGCGCTTCAATGTCCACTGCCATTTAAAGTCGCAAAGACCCAACCCGTTCCTGGAGCAGAGCGGCGGATGTAAAAGCCTGCACTGAATGATGCCGCAACAGCAGCCACCCTATATTACTGAGGATGTCATAAGTCGGACGAAAATCTTCAAGGAGCTCACTGTTGGATACTTTTGTCCCATGCCCTTCTTTCCTCACCCTATTAAAAATGGTTTTCAGACTTCTCCGGCCATCCAGATGACGAAAAATAGCCGCACTATGCTTCCCCGGTAGAAACTGTAGCGATATCTGGTCGGGACTCATGAGAGAGATTTTCCGACCTGGAGACTTTTCTATCATTTCCGGAATGCCCAGGGGTACAGGATTTAAAAAGAAAGGCACATCATCGGGATCATCAAGCCTGGCAATGGTTTTTGTTTTTCTCGAGCAATAAAAACTGTGCCGCTGGATAAGGCCGGAAAGGAGTTCAGCAATGGCCTGCTGCTTTGGGCGCGGAAGTTTTGCTATCGTCTTGAGCAAAGCAGGATGACGAATAAAGGTCTGCGGTTCATAGCCGATCTTGCTCTCAAATTTAGACCCGATAAATTCGATGAGATGAAAGCCACAGCTCTCCACCCAGTCGTACAGTTCCAGAACATCAAAACCATGGTCATGGGAGTGGAGAAAAAGATCATAAATCCCTATGTCTCCGTACTGTTCAACCTCACTCAGCCACTCTTTTTCTGAACGCTTAAAAAAATTGGAGGGTGGAAGATCAGCCAGCAACCGTTTGGTATTCTCAACCTTTACCTGCATGTCCTCTTCTTCCTCATTCACCAGCCGCATCAGCTCCTGCATCTGGTATACCGGTGTCCGACCATTTCTGCCATAGACCATGATCCCCATGCAGCCGTCTTCGGCTAGAACCGAGCCCAGGGCCTGGAGTCCGGCATGGTGGTCTTCAAGGTGGTGGAGGACGCCGACACAGTTTATATAGTTGAAGGTACCAAGCTCCAGTTCCGGAAGTTCCAACAGAGAACCGTGGACCCAGGTGATATTATCAAGGTCGCGAATGGCAGCCCGTTTTTGAGCAACCTCCATACTTTTTTTACTTATATCAAGATAGACTACTTCAGAACCTTTTCGTCTGCATAGCTGTTCCGCTAGAAAAATGGCAGCACTCCCGGTTCCACCTCCAGCCACCAGCGCCCGGTAATTGTTAAAATCCTGTTTGCCGGCATAACAGTAATGATTGATCTTTTCCAGAAAACTGTCTTCGGTGGTGAGCAGCCTCTTTTTTTCGTCTTTCGGGTCACGAAAGGGATAGGGGTAATTTTCGTACTGCTTGCGAACTTCACGGAGGTAATTCATGGGAGGATCTTGTATATATTTATCCGTCGTTAATTCGACAAACAGGGGAAAAAAAAGAAATACGAAATTCAAATATCGAAATTCGAAACAATTTCGAAACTCGAATGTTTAAATGACAGAAACAAGGACAACAGCAGAAAATATTTTGATCAAAGTTTTGGTCATTAATATTTTTGTCATTCGATATTGTTTCGAATTTCGTGCTTCGTGCTTCGTGTTTCGTGCTTCTACTTCAGTGTTTCTTATTTCTAATTTTCAGCAGGAAAGGAGTCAATTACCCTCGAAAGATTATTCAAAGAAATAAGGTGACAGTAAATCCAGGCCATTTCACCTTTCCGGAAATAATCCATGACCTTTTCCTGGTCAAGAGCAAGGAGCTTCTTTTCATTGATAATATGAACACCGCTGACCTTATATGATGTAGGCTCTCCCTGCACGACAAGTTGGGCCGTCAATTCTTTTGGTTCCAACAGATCATGTTCGGCTAAACGGCGGCAGAAGTCGGTGGTGTGCTCCATCTGAAAATGGTAGGCCTGCATGAGTTTCATCGCCTCGCTCAGCACCGGGCCGGGGGTTCCATCTTCCTGAAAGAGCGGCTCACCTTTCTCTGCGTCAAGTCCTGGATATGTTTCATCAATACATATTTTCAAGGAGTCTTCATTTTCACCAACCATGGAGAGGAAGGGGTAACGATGAAGGTAGGCAGGGACAAAGAAGGCCTGCCATTCGCCTTCAGGTGAGACGATATGATTCCGATCTTCCTCTACCCCCAAAAGAACTGCGGGTATATACTCTCCTTCCTCGTTTTTAAAAAAAACGATTGGAAACTCTTTTGCCGCCTCGACGAATTCAATGCCCATTAAGGGGATTGAACCGGTTGCTGAGGCAAAAGAAAAATCATCCAGGCGGGTAAATGTGGACTGTTTAAATTCACTGTAATTCAAGAAAGCTATTTTTTTATATAATAACATGTTGGACATGGAAGACCTCTTGTGTTGATTTGAATTTATTGATGGCGTCGTATTTATCCCCTTTTTTTCGGGTGAAAACTCTCCATCTCCTTCGTTGCTGCATTTTTTATTTAGCCATCCCAGGTCTGCCTATTACCCATACCTACTGCCTTACAAAAACCCCGCAGGGGTTCAGTGGTATAGCCGGTGTGCTTTAGCCACCGGTTATATCCAACAACAGAGGTCGTCCTGAAAGGACGGAGTGATCTCTTACTTCCACAAATATTGTTCATCATATGCCACACCATGACGTTGTAATAACATGATAAATTCATCTTTAAACGAAATAGTCCGATGATGTTTTTCCTGATTTCTAACGTATTGATGGAGAGTTTTCACCCGAAAAAAGGGTACTCTTTTCAGTCCTCCCTTGAGGGGGATAAATACGACGCCATCAAATAACACTGTCCCTTCAGGACAGGTGATGAGGTGGATTCAAGACCGGTGGCTCACGCACACCGGCTATAATACCTGACCCCTTCGGGGCCTCCCACACCCATACCTGCGGATGAGCAATTTATGGGTAAAGAGCAGTCCTGGTACAGCGTAAACCGTTTGTTGGGTTACGGTGCTAAAAGATGCACCTAACCCAACCTACGCTCTCCCTTGCTCCCTTTGCAGCAGTCACGCACTCACGCACTCCGGTAGGTTGGGTTAGCGGTAGCGTAACCCAACAATCTCTTACGCTCTGTCCCTTCAGGACAGGTGATGAGATGGATTCAAGACCGGTGGCTCACGCACACCGGCTATAATACCTGACCCCTTCGGGGCCTCCGACACACATACCTACGGATGAGCAACTTATGGGTAAAGAGCAGTCCCAGGTTTGAGGTTTTACGAGTTTATCTTTATTGATTACTTATAAAATTCAGCCGGTAACGATTTTCTGGATCCCCGATAACAACCCTCGGGGATGACAAGAGCTTGCAACAGATTGATATTAAAGCTTATGACTGTGAAGCCCTCTGCCGTCATGCCCGAGGCTGTTATCGGGCATCCAGAAATAAGGATTTGATATTGGGCAGTAGTCCCACAGGGGTTTCCTCACAAAAATTCGGTACCCGGCATTATTCCGACAACAGCACCACCCTTAAGACAAGGAGTTTATCAGAACTTCCACCGTTGTCCCTTCTCCGGGAGCGCTGTCAATTGTCAATTTTCCATCGATGGACTCTACCCGTTCGGCCATGCCAACCAGCCCCCATCCTGTCCGGTATTCCTGCTGATGGTGAAGATGAAAACCTTTCCCCTCATCACGAATACGCAAAACAATGGCGCCCTCTTCCTCGAAGTTGAGTTCCACCCAGGCATGATCAGTTTCAGCATGACGCGTGACATTGGTCAATGCTTCCTGCACAATCCGGAAGATCACTGTTTCAACAAATTGATCCAGTTTGCGGGCCTTGCCGTTCACCTTAAACGTGACATTTATACCCGTAAAATCCTGTCCTTCATTGGAAAGATAATGCAAGGCCGGGATCAGGCCAAGATCATCAAGCTGGGCCGGACGCAGGTCGTGAACCAGGCGATAGAGATCCTGATTCATCTTGCGGCAGAGGTTCTGGAGGTTCACCACCACATCGCCAACTTGTGGGTTCCCTTCCAGCATTTTTCCGAGCGTGGCAAAGTTCAGTGAAGCAGCAGTGAGCGTTTGCGCCGTTTCATCATGAAGTTCTCTGGCAATGCGGGAACGTTCATCCTCCTGGGTCATGACAAGATGACGGGAAAAGTCCTTACTCTGCTGCTCACGTTGCAGCATCTCAAGATTCAACTTTTCCTGTGCCAGCTGGTGTGCTTTCTGTTCTTCTTCCAGTTTCAGTTTGCGATCCTGGCAAACGGTTATAAGTTCAGTTAAATCCTCGTTTTTTTCTTCCAGTTCTATGGATTTCTTCCTCAGTTGTTCTTCGGCTTCAATACGCCTGGAAATGTTTCTGCTTGACTTGCGGCAGCTGAGAACCACCGAACCCAAAAAGACAATAACAATAGGAAAGAGCGTAAAATAAAATTTATTCAGTACTCCAGCCAGCTGCTGTCTTTCCTCGCCGATATCAGTATAAATTTCAAAGACACCTATAAGCTCATTGTCTCTCATGATTGGAACATAGGTCTCAACTATATGGTGAGTCATTATTTCGCCTCCCAGATCAGGGGAACCTTTTGCAACAAACTTGGCATACTTTTTCCCCTGTTGAAGCATCAAAATGACCGAATCAAGATTAATGGATGCTCTGCTCTCTGTTGGATCATTGGAAAACAAGATCTTGCCGTCAGGAAAAAGGATTCTGACGTGCATGAGAGAGAAATCCTTACCGGTTCCCAGAAGTTTTTTCACTACATCTTGAGTCAGGATTGCCTGGCTCAAGACCTTGCTCTCTTCAGGAATGAGCTTTGATTCCATATGGAGTGCCACCTTGGCAGCATCTTTCTCAGCGTGACTGGTGATATAATGAACAAAAGAGGGTGAGAGGAAAAATATGGTGTACAAAGGAAGGGCCAGCACCGCCAACAGAGAAACAAAGACCAGGCTTCTAAAAAAAGTTGGTGGCGCGTCATGCTTTTTGAGTTTCATGGGATATATAAGTGTTAAGTGTTAAGTGTTAAGTGTTAAGTGATTAAGTGTCAAGAATGATAAACTCGTATTTATGCCCGTAGTTTGGGTGAAAAACTCAAACCTAGGATGGCTAAATAAAAAATGCAGCAACGAAGCAGATGGAGAGTTTTCACCCGAAAAAAAAGGGTACTCTTTTCAGTCCTCCATCTTCTCCTGCGCCTCAGGCGCCATTTTGTAATCTTAACACTTAACACTTAACACTTAACACTTACTCAATCTTTTTCAAAAATCTATCAATCCTGTGCGGATGGCAAATTTAACCAGGTCGGTGGTCGAATGGAGGCCAAGTTTTTTCAGAATCCGTTCCCGGTGACGCGAGATGGTATTGGGACTGAGCTTGAGCCTTTTGGCAACTTCCGGAGTGGTAAGACCTTCCGCAACCAGCTCCACCACACCTAGCTCTCTCTCGCTCAAAACCTCAAGATCGGCTGCGTCAACTTGGTGCGTCGAATTGTTGCTTTTCTGAAGCGTATTCAAACGCCGATAATCGCTCAAGAGCCACTGGGCGAGGGCCGCCTGCAGGTAGATGTTGCCGGATGCGACGGCCCGGATGGCGGATATCAGTTCTTCACCGGCGGCCTGTTTTGTAATGTAGCCTTTGGCCCCTGCTGCCAGCATTTCAAAAAGATACTGTTTGTCTTCATGGACAGTCAGGGCAAGCACCAGGCAATCGGGATACTTTTCACTGATAATCCGGGTGGCCTCCAGTCCGTTCATGGTCGGCATACTGAGGTCCATGACAATGACATCAGGCTGAACAGTTGAAAGGACTTCTATTGCTTTTTCGCCATTGCTCGCTTCAGCAATTACTTCCAGGTCAGTTTCTTCCTTTAAAAGTGATTTGAGGCCGGTACGCACCACATCGTGATCGTCCACCAGCATGATAGTAATCTTTTTCATAATATTTAATGTGTTAAGTATTAACTAAAGTTTCCTGTAAATTTTCATAGTTCAAATCCTTGAATTATCATGCCACCATGCGCAACAGCGTTTTGACAAAAGAATTTTGCGGTCTTTGCATTGGTAATGGGCAAACCGATTGAAAATCCTCGCTCAATGC
>JAIPEF010000117.1 GCA_021737265.1 Desulfocapsa sp.
TGCAGGAACGAAACCTCCCCTCCCAAAGGGTGCCGCTGCGTTTGTAGGTTCTGTTAATGTACTGTACGTATCGCTGCCCCAAGCGTTTCATGAGATTTCCTGCGCTATCCGGCTTTTTCGGGGTCAAAAGAAGATGGACGTGATTTGTCATCAAGACAAAGGCATGGATGTGGCACCCTGTACTTTTGGCGTATTCAGCCAACCAGTCAAGATAAAACTGATAGTCTTCTTCCCCGAAAAAACAGGCCTGCCGGTTGTTGCCACGCTGAATGATGTGGAGCGGGACACCGGGCACAATGATTCTGGATCGTCTTGGCATAAAAAATGGATAATCGAAATAACGGAAAAATGCAACAATAACGTGGTCTGTCCCCTATTGGCGCCTATTGGCTCTTTATCCCATGGGGTACAAAATTTCCTTATGTACTTCATCGCACTGAGATAACACATCCGCTGGTAACTCAAGATCAACGGCTGCCAGGGAGTCATCAAGCTGTTCTGCCGTTGTCACCCCGATAATCGTTGAGGCAACAAAGTCAAACTGCTTACTCCAGGAAACAGCCAGTGTTGCAGGAGTGATCCCCGCCCCTTTTGCTATCTCCATGTAACGGGCAGTGGAGGCAATCGTTTTTTCGTTTAAAAAACGACCAGCCATTGCCTTGATTCTCGGGTCATCCGACGCGGCATAATGGCTAAAACGCCCCACCACTTTCTGGTCCGTGTTGTACTTGCCGGACAAAACCCCACCTGCCATCGGAGAATAGGGCAACAGGGAAATTTTTTCCATTCTGCACATCTCAGCCATCTCATCAAGGAACCTGCGATTGAGCAGTGAAAAATTGTTCTGAATGGATTCAAAGCGCTTATAGCCGTTATATTTAGAGATCATATTGGATTTGGTTGTTCCATAGGCCGTGTCGTTGGATGTCCCCAGGTAGCGAACCTTTCCCGAACGGACGAGGCTGTCAAAAGCCTCCATGGATTCCTCCCGGGGGACAACCGTGTCCGGCCAGTGCATCTGATAGAGGTCGATATATTCACATTTCAGTCGGCGGAGACTGCCCTCCACTCCCTTAACTATATGGTGGGCATCAATGGCAGTGAGACCCGCGCGTACCGGCGGGACAAACCAACCCGAGGCGGCACCGGCAAGCTTGGTAGCAATGATCAGAGAATCTCTGGATTTTCCATGCAGCCACTCCCCGACAATTTCTTCCGTGATGCCAACAGACTCAGCCCGTGGTGGAACCGGATACACTTCTGCCGTGTCAAAAAAATTAATTCCGGCGTCATAGGCCTTATCCATGATGGCAAAGGCTGTTTTTTTGTCACACATGGATCCAAACATCATGGTTCCAAGACAAACGGGGCTCACCCGGAGACCACTTTGTCCTATATACCTGTACTCCATTCTCAAACTCCTTTTCCTTTCATAGGAACAGCAGGGTTTCACCATTTCCAGGTTAATACATTCACCCCTCACCTGGAGGATACACAACAAAGAAAATTGTTATCAGTATACCATTACCCACAACTAGGACCCAAATAACCGCTTACAGATTCAGTTTTTTTTCATGTAGCAAAAAATTTTCTCAAATGTTGGGAAGTTTATTCAGTCAAAAGAAATTTTATGATAAACTGAATTGTAAATGGTGAGAGCCACAGGATGCATTCTTAACAATGAGGTGTCAAATGACTACTGAGATGGCAACATGCGATATTTGCAAAAAAGAGGTCGACAAACCTTCACTGAAAAAATGTCATGGTTGCGCTAAAAATTTCTGCAAAAACTGTCACAGCCAATCAACCAATCAGGAATACTGTAAGGAATGTGTTGCCCTCAGTGGTGTTGTTCACCATAATTGAACAGAGCCATAACCTGGCCAACAAACCTACAACGCTAGTGCCCTCAACCCAGGGAAGAGCTATCCGCCTGACCTTTCTACTTTTCCCCCCAAAGGTCTGCCACCGTGTAGGGACTGCCCTCAACGGCCCAGAAATCACCGCTGACGTAACGACGATGCCTATCAAGCTTTTCAATTTCCCGTAAATCTTCAGATGTAAGTGATATCCCGGCAGCAGCCAGATTTTCTTTCATCCTTCCCGGATTCACTGATTTAGGAATAACAGCAGTTTCCCGCTGTACGGCCCAGCCAATGAGGACCTGGGCTGGGGTGATCCCGTGACGTCCGGCAATGTCTGTAATCACTGGCTCCTCCAGAAGAACCGGTTCATTCGCCGTCTTCAGGCCGGGGGGACGATCCTGTGAACCGAGTGGGGAGTAAGCTGTGAGGTGAATCTCCTGACTTCTACAGAAATCCAGCATTCCAGGCTGCTGCAAATAGGGATGCAGCTCAATCTGATTCATTTCGGGCTTAAGCCGTGCATCATTACAAAGTGCCTGGAGCCTGGAGATGTTAAAGTTGGAAACACCAATATGTCGACAAAGTCCCTTATCCAATTGCGCTTCCATAGCCGTCCAGGTTTTTAATAGTGGAAGATCGACAAGTGCTATCATATCCTGTGGTGATTCCGGAAAAACAACACTCTTTTTCAAGGCCACAGGCCAATGGATAAGGTAAAGATCAAGATAATCCAACTGCAGATCTGCCAGGGTATTCATAAGCGCCGGCTCGACATCCGCAGGATTATGGGAGTTGCTCCACAGCTTTGAGGTTATCCACATCTGCTCCCGGCTAACCATCCCCTTCTCGAAGGACTCCTTCAGGGCCCGACCAATTTCGGCTTCATTGCCATAGATGAAGGCGCAATCTATGTGCCGGTAGCCAAGGCGTATAGCCTCTTTAACAGCATTATATACGGCACCGGGTTCAGACTTCCAGGTTCCCAGGCCGATAATGGGCATCAGGTCACCGTTTTCAAATTTCAATGTGTTCATCAGTGTCCTCCAAAGTATTCTTACTCTCTGCATCCCTGTTTCCTGTAGAGATGCTACCATATTTTTATGGTAACTTATAATATTAAACTATCAAAGAACCTTATAAGTCGTTCCCATGATTTCTTCTTCAAGATTAAAAAAAATTGAGAAAAGGAGGAGAAAACAGGAAAAAGAAAGAACCGTGTCAAACAAAAACAGCTTGACTTTTCACCACAAAAGCGAAGAGGATACAGTAAGATAATGGATTAATTTTTAAACAAAAAATGAACCAATGGGTAACGAAATCCACTCCTCTCGGAGCCGCATTCCATCACATTCTGTCCAGCAGGTCCTTACACGCTTTATTGTCTTTTCTTTGCTGTGGTTTGCACTTGCAGGATCTAACAAGGCGAGCTGGGGCATGGGCATCCCTGCTGTTCTTTGTGCCACAGCCTTGAGCCTGATGCTGGCATCCCCTTTTCCACTGCGCATAAGTCTGACTTGCGCTTTGCGTTTTATTCCCTTTTTCCTTCGCCAGTCTTTTTCCGGCGCCCTTGATGTAATGCGCCGTGCCCTCTCTTTTCAACAACTTCTCGATCCGGGACTGATCTCCTATACCACTCTTTTACCGGAAGGGTCATCCAGGATTTTTTTTGTCAACAGTATCAGTTTGCTTCCCGGCACCTTAAGTGCGGAGCTGAATGGCAACCGGGTGACCATTCACACCATTGACCAGGGACTGCCCATCTGGGCCAACATCCAGAGACTGGAATACCATGTTGCCGCCCTGATGTGTATCTCACTTCAAAGAGAGGAAAGCTCATGAGCTGGCTGCACACTCTTTTTGCCTTAATTCTCCTCTCCAACATTGGTGTGGGCATGATTCGGATACTGAGAGGCCCCACCAGTGCCGACCGGATGATGACAGCGCAGTTATTCGGAACCACCGGAGTTGCAATCCTGCTCCTGCTGAGCACAGGAATGAACAATCCCGTCCTCCTCGACATTGCCCTGGTCTTTGCCCTGCTGGCAGCACTGGCCACTATGACTTTTATCCGCCGTATCTGGCATGGAAAAAGGGAATAAAAACATGACGATCCTCTACCATAGCGGCACTGTACTTATCATCCTCGGGGTACCATTTTTTCTGTCCGGCACCGTGGGCCTGCTTCGCTTTCCAGATATCTATACCCGCCTCCATGCGCTGACCAAGGCGGATAATGTCGGCTTGGGCTGCATTGTCTGCGGTCTTGCCCTCCAGTCCGGCAGCTGGACTGTAACGGCAAAGCTTCTGCTCATCTGGATGCTGGTACTGATCGCCAGTTCCACCTCCTGCCATCTCATAGCTCGCAGCGCCATGGCTAAAAACATTCAACCGTGGAAACGATCATGATCTATTCCATACTGACTTTCTTCGATATTATTCTTGTATTGACTTTGCTATGGCTTGGCTGGCGCCTATTGGATACAGAAGATATCTTTAAAGCGATTGTCCTCTTCATCTCTTTTGGCCTGCTGATGTCCCTGGCCTGGGTCAGAATGCGGGCACCGGATGTGGCACTGGCCGAGGCAGCTCTCGGTGCGGGCCTGACAGGCCCACTTTTCCTTGCCGCACTCAGGCGGATGAGGCGGGCCTATAAAGGTGAACGAAGGCTTGACAGCCATGAAAACAGGGAAGGTGATCATGGGACAGACCCGGAACAGACACAAGCGACTTGATTGGATTCAGCGGCTGTTTCTGCTGCTAGTCCTCTGCCTGACGACACTGCTTGGTGTCATTCTCTGTAGTTCTCCAGAAACCGCTCCAGGGCTTGCAGATGCGGTTGCCCATCTGCAGGGGCGTAGTGGTGTGGAAAGTCCAGTAACCGCAGTATTGCTGAATTTTCGTGGCTATGACACATTGCTGGAAGTTATGGTACTGCTGCTTGCCGTAATCGGTGCCTGGTCTCTGACGAAGGCCCCTCTCCCCGATCAGATCACAGATATAAGCCCTGTGCAGCTGGGAGTTGTTCGTCTCCTTGTCCCCGTCATGTGTCTGGTTGCAGCCTATCTCGTGTGGCAGGGAAGCCATCTGGCCGGAGGTGCATTTCAGGGGGGCGCCATAATAGGTGCTGCAGGGGTGCTTCTCTTAGTGAGCGAGCTGCCATGGTTGCGTGACATACCACCCTTGCCTCTCCGTATCGGTCTGGTCCTCGGACCATTGGTCTTTGTCGGTACAGCTCTGTTCTGCCTTCTTTGGACAGGTAATCTCCTTGGCTACCCCGAGGGAGCCGGAGGCTGGCTGATCCTGCTCATTGAGGCTGCCTGCGCACTCTCAATTGGCCTTACCCTGGCATTGCTTTTTGCCGGTGGCCGTCCGGAAAATGAACTTGTGAAAGCAGACAAGCAAACAGATTTCCCCTGTAACAGAGAGAGCTTATGATCACAACCCTGCTGTATAGCCTGACCGGCATGGTGCTCTTCGGCATGGGACTCTTTACCCTGATTGTCCACTCCCATCCGCTGCGGAAAATCCTGGCAGTCAACGTCATGGCCACCGGAGTTTTTTTGATCCTTGTTGCCACCGCCTACATCCCTTTTGGTAAGGGAGCCATTGACCCTGTACCCCATGCCATGGTGTTGACCGGCATTGTGGTTTCGGTGAGTGTCACGGCTCTCGCCTTGATCCTGGCCTGCCGGCTGCAGGAAACATCAAACCTTGATCTGCGGGCGAAGACAAAACAGTCAAGCAACACAAAGGAATCCGGGACGTGATCTTTTTTACTACAGAGACACCAGCATGGATAGTCGCTCCCGTTGTCCTCCCTCTCATTGCAGGCCTATTCTGTTTTCTATTCAGCCACAGAACCTTTTCCATTGCCCTGATCGCTGCCCTGCTCAACTTCCTTGCTGTCTGCTTCCTGACACGGCAACTCATTCTCTTCGGCCCCATGCACTGCCATATGGGTGGTTGGCAGCCACCGCTGGGCATCACTCTGCGAACCGATGGCCCAGCCGTACTTATGCTGCTGATGACCGCCGTCACAGGTCTTGGCATAACCCTGTATGCCCGGGGTTATTTTTCCCATCGTATGGTTACCCCGGTACGGTCCGACCGTCACAGGCAACAGCAACGTTATTTCTGGCCTCTGTGGATGCTGCTGCTGGCCGGCTTAAATGGTCTTTTTCTTTCCAACGATATCTTTAATCTCTATGTGACCCTTGAAATTGTTGGAATCTCCGCCGCATCTCTAGCAGCCCTCTCCGGAAAACCCGCCTCCCTGCTTGCATCCTTTCGCTACCTTCTGGTCAGTCTGCTGGGATCACTCACCTACCTCCTTGGTGTCGTATTTCTCTATCGTTCATGCGGAGTTCTGGACCTGGATTTAGTGCAGAATCTTGCCGGCGATGGAGTAGAAGTACGGGCTGCCCTGGCCCTGCTGAGTGTCGGTCTAATGTTAAAAACTGCCCTGGTTCCCCTACATTTCTGGCTGCCACCGGCCCATGCCAATGCCCTTGCCCCCATAAGCGTCATTCTTTCTGCCCTGGTGGTTAAAGGATCTTTTTACCTGCTGTTCCGCTTCTGGTTTGAGGTGTTTGCATCCATTGTCACCTCTTCGGCCCTCAATTTTATGGGAACACTGGGTGCAATTGCAATTCTCTGGGGCGCAATACAGGCCATACGCCAGCACAGGTTGAAGCTGATGGTGGCCTACTCCACCATATCCCAGCTTGGCTACCTTTTCATTGCCTTTCCCCTGGCCAGAGTAGCCGGCAATGCACAGCTGTGGTCCATTGTTATTTTCATGGCCCTGGCCCATGCCTTTGCGAAATCAGCAATGTTCATGGCCGCCGGTTCTGTCTATCTGCATCTCGGCCATGACCGGATCAAGGACATAAGCGGCGTGAGATCCAGCCTGCCGATAACGGTTTTTGCCTACGGCATTGCCGGGGTCAGCCTCATGGGGTTGCCACCCTCAGGCGCCTTTATCGCCAAATGGATGCTCCTTTCCTCGTCGCTGGCTTCTGCGCAATGGTGGTGGGCACTGGTGGTCATGAGCGGTAGTCTGCTGGCAATGATCTATGTCTTCCGGGTCATGTCACGCTTCTTTGTCATTCCCGCAGGACTTCCCCCTGACACAACTGAGCCCCTTTCCCCGCTCATGGAATGGCCTTCTCTGGTCCTCGCTTTAATCTCCCTTTTTCTTGGCCTGCTTGCCCCCTGGCCCCTGCTCATTTTGGCTGAAGGAAGTACCAGCCTTGCCCAGGTCTTTCCGGGAGGCATGCCATGAACCCTGGACAGTTCCTTCTAACAGCTATCCTGCTCAGTTCGTTTATCCCCGGCATCATCATCTTTTCCCTGCCCGAGGAACAACACCGACTGCGTACGATTCTCAACCTCTGTGGATCAATAATCAAGATTTCACTGGTCCTGGTGATGGATGCTGCCATTTATTACGGCTACATCTTTGAAATCCGGATACCACTCATCCCGGGTGTGGATTTTCTGTTGAACGCTGACCCGTTGTCAGCCCTGTTCGCCACACTGTCCAGTGTGCTCTGGCTGCTGACCACCGTCTATGCCGTCGGCTATCTTGAAGGGTCTCCCAACCGCAGCCATTTTTTCGGTTATTTCAGCCTGTGTGTGACCGTTACCATCGGTATTGCCCTGGCCGGCAACCTCGTGACCTTTCTCCTTTTTTATGAGATGCTCACCCTGACCACCTATCCGCTGGTGATCCATCGCGGCACTGAAAAATCCCTGCGGGCAGGACGCAACTATCTCATCTATGCCTTCAGCGGCGGCGCTGTCTTCCTCTTTGGTGTTGTCTGGCTCCAGGCCGTTGTTGGCCCGGTTGATTTCTCGGCAACAGGATTTTCCCCATCATATCTTGACAGTCACGGTACCGTGCTGATCCTGATTTTTGCCCTCCTGATAATCGGTGTCGGGGTCAAGGCCGCACTTGTTCCACTGCATGGCTGGCTGCCGCAGGCCATGGTGGCTCCGGCACCGGTGAGCGCCCTGCTTCATGCAGTCGCTGTGGTCAAGGCCGGAGCCTTTGGTATTGTCAGGATAGTCCTTGATGTGTACGGCGCCCAGAACCTGCTCCTTTTAGGCTGCCTGCCCCTGCTCACTGCTGTCGCCTCCATCACCATTCTCTATGGGTCTGTGCGCGCCTTGCAACAGGACAACCTCAAACGGCGGCTTGCCTTTTCTACCATCAGCCAGGTCTCGTATATTGCCCTTGGGGTGAGCCTGATTGATCAGCCGCTGGCAGTCATTGGCGGTCTTGTCCACCTCGTACACCAGGGACTGATGAAAATAACCCTCTTCTTCTGCGCAGGTAACCTCGCTGAAACCCTTGGAATTCACCGGATCAGTGAGATGCATGGTGTGGCCCGCCGTATGCCGCTCACCATGACAGCGTTTACCATTGGCGCCCTCGGTATGATAGGTATCCCTCCCACAGTTGGCTTTATCAGTAAATGGTATCTCGGTCTCGGTGGTCTGGCTGGCGGGAACTGGTGGGTATTGGCTATCCTTGTTGTCAGCAGCTTCCTCAACGCATTGTATTTTCTGCCAATCCTAAGTAGGGCATGGTTTGGAAAACAGGAGAGACCCTGGCCTGAAGAATTATACATTGGCCGGTTTGAGACCCGCCTGATGCTACTTGTACCACCTCTTGTTACTGCCTTTACCGTTATGGCCGCAGGTTTAGTTGCCAATGCCCAGATCAGCCCCTTGACCTGGGTGCGTTTTATTGTCAGGGAGTACGGTCTATGATCGCTTCAGCCCTCCAGACAGTACTCCACACCTTGATGTTCTCACTGGTGGCAGGAACACCACTGATAATGGCATCTTTCTGTTGTACCCCACTTACAAAAAAGGTTGTCCGCTTCCTCCCCTGGGCTACCGCGCCGGCCTTTCTTGTTGTCGCAATAGCGCCACTTGATTTGCTTGTGGAGGTTCCCTGGTTTTTCATGGGTGGCAGCATGGAACTTGATGCAACTGGTCGCATTTTCCTCTGCCTATCAGCCTTCATCTGGCTGCTGGCCAGCTTCAGCAGTCGCAGTCTGTTACGATATGAGCGTAATCAGGCCCGTTACCTTCTGTTCTTTTTGACTTCCATGGCCGGTAACTTTGGTCTCATCCTGGCCCGTGGCATACTCGGTTACTATCTCTTTTTTGCGGTGATGAGTTTTGCCGCCTACGGCCTGGTTGTCCACAAGGAGAGTAGCGATGCCAGATCGGCCGGGCGAATCTATCTCCTCCTGGTAATGATTGGTGAAGTTGCACTTTTTACCGCACTGATCATTCTGGCGCACACCAGTGGAAGCCTTGCCATAAAAGATATGGCCGGGATTACTTATCATCCCCTGACCCTTAGCCTTCTCTTTATCGGCTTTGGCGTCAAAGTCGGTGCTTTGCCTCTCCATGGCTGGATGATGCCTGCCTATCAGGCGACACCCATCCCTGCGGCAGCAGCCCTTGCCGGATCAATGGTCAACGCGGGCATCCTCGGCTGGCTGCGTTTTTTACCCCTTGGCCAGACGGCCTGTCCCAAATGGGCTTGGCTGTTTATTGTTGCCGGCGCTCTTGCCGCTGTCTACGGGGTTTTTATAGGGTTGAGCAGAAAAAAGGCAGGCGCTGTGCTTGGTGCCTCAAGTATCAGCCAGATGGGGCTGATAACCGTTATTTTCGGCATGGGCCTTGTTGATCAAAACGCAGGACTCCATGCCGCCTCTTTACTCATTCTCTATCTGGTGCACCACTCCCTGGCGAAAAGCAGCCTGTTTTTCGGCTTTGATCTTGTTGAGCAGCAGGGCCATTCCCTGTCCCGCCTGGAAATGGCCGCCATCGCCCTGCCGGCTCTGGCCCTAGCCGGCCTGCCCTTCACCAGTGGTGCCATCTCAAAAACAGCGTTTAAGGAACTGGCTGTAAGCCTTGGTGAACCCTGGTATGGACTGAGCCAATTCTTCCTCCCCATAACGGCGATGGGTACAACCATGCTCATGCTGCACTTTCTATCTCTACTCAAACAGGGTAGAGACACGAGCAAACCAGGCAGGAGGGAGACCAGAATTGTTTTTGCAGTCAGTTTTATTGCAGTAGCCATGGTCCTATGGCTATGGCCTGCAGCCGGCAGCGCTGCGGCCCATTCTCTGACGGGAGCGAAACTCTTCCAGGGACTGTGGCCGGTGGTCGGTGGCTGGTTCCTCTTCCTTGTCTGGCAACGAATTTTCAGCACCACAGGGGTTTTAGAGGACGATCAGAAGAAGCATACCGCTTTTGATTCCATTGTGTATACAGTAACAAGGCTGCTCCAGGAAAAAGAATGGCAGGAGCCACAGCAGGACAGAATCCTCGCATCTCTGCGCAGATTTATCCCGCAACTGCGGAGAACGGAAAAAATAATGGGAAGATGGAAGGTGGTGGGACTATCGTATCTCACCCTCTGCCTCTGCCTGCTTTTGGTGTTGTTATGCCCCCTCTTTTACTAGTACACTGTAAGGCTTATATTTTCTCATCGAAGTCATCCTCGAGGGAGTAATCGGGTATGACGAACGAACCCAAAACGGCACATTAAGGTTTACACTGTACTAGGAGCTTGTCCGAGAATAGACATTTTTTCTCAAATCGAGGCATCTGTGAAAAATAAGCACAGGCATATACATAATATTCCGAGCATTATTTTTCACAAGCAACGAAGAGTTGGGGAAAAAGGGCATTTTCG
>JAIPEF010000118.1 GCA_021737265.1 Desulfocapsa sp.
AAGTAAATCTGCAAGGTATAATAAACTTGACTCCTCAGACAATGTACGTTTGATTTGATTTTGGGTTTTCATGCATCAAGTATGCACGATTCAGGCTTAAATGTCCAGCTTAAAATTATGGGTAACAGGCAGTTCTAGACAGCAGTTGTTCGGAGCAAGCTTTGCAACTGATTCACACCCGCTCTCCCGACATTATCCTCCTTGAGGTAGCACTGCCTGACAGGGATGGCTTTTCTCTCTGCAAAAAACTCAGACAGGATACAAGATTTTTCGATATTCCCTTAATTTTTATCTCATCCCTTTCGGGGCATGAAAATATCCTCAATGGTTTTGATGCAGGTGGCAACGACTACATCATCAAACCTTATCACCGCCGGGAACTGCTGGCCCGGATACGGAACCATCTTCACCTCCATGACATGCTCCTGAGGAACAAACGACTGACCGAACGATCTGAAGACAGCAGCAGTTCAAAGACTGAATTTCTGGCCACAATGAGCCATGAGATTCGCACCCCGCTAAACTCCATCATCGGTATGGCCGAAGTGCTGGCTGAGACGCAGCTTACCAGCGAACAGCGGGATTTCGTCCGTATCTTTCGCACCGCTGGGGAAAGCCTGCTGGAAATAATCAACGACATCCTTGATCTTTCAAAAATTGAAGCGGGTCAGGCCGAATTTGAACCAATCGATTTCCACCTGCCTTCACTTCTTGACTCAGTGACCTCCATCCTTTCGGTGCGAGCCGCCGAGCAGAACACTCTCGTGAGCACCACTATCCACCCGAGTATCCCTGATGGGTTGAGGGGCGATCCCACGCGTCTTCGCCAAATCCTGCTCAACCTTGTCGGTAATGGAGTCAAATTTACAAAAAATGGGACTGTTGAAATCTCAGTCACCATAGACGCTGACAACAAACTGCTTTTTTCAATCAAGGACACTGGAATAGGTATCGCCAAAGAGAAGCAGGAAGTCATCTTTGAAAGTTTTACCCAGGCAGACTCTCTGACCACCAGAAAGTATGGCGGAACCGGACTGGGGCTTACCATATGTCAGAAGCTGACCAAAATTATGGGTGGCCGCATCTGGCTGGAAAGCATGCCCGGTGTAGGATCCACCTTCTTTTTCACCTGCAGCTTCAGCCCAGCTATTTTTGACCCTTCACCCTATGAGGATAGCCCACCACTGCCATCCAGCTGCAAAACCCTTCAACCTGCCCATATTCTGCTGGTTGACGATAATGAGGATAACCGTAACCTCCTCTGCCTCTATCTGCGTAACACCCCCTACATCCTTCACACCGCAAAAAACGGTAAAGAGGCCGTCAACATTTTCAAACACTCAGTCTTTGATCTTGTAATTATGGACATTGAAATGCCAGTCCTTGACGGCTATGAGGCAACAAAGCAACTTCGGCAATGGGAAATGGAACAGAATCTGGAAACGACCCCAATCATTGCCCTCACCGCCCACGCCTTTATCCGTTTTCGAAAACAATGCATGGATGCCGGCTGTTCCGATTATTTAACCAAACCGGTGGGAAAAGACACTCTGCTTCAGACAATTTCCACTCACCTTAAAGCGAAAAAGAGAAAAGGCCAGGATTATACTCCAACAGTGATTCTTGATCCAAAAATCAGAAAACTGGTCCCGCATTTCCTGAAAAACAAACGTAGCGATGCAGAACGGTTATTCCAGACTATTGAAACGGGTGACATGGAGAAGTTGACAAAACAGGCACATGCCATCAAAGGGACCTCATGGATGTACGGATTCAAAGAACTTGGAGACACCTGCCTCTCTCTTGAAAATGCCGCCCGAAAGAATGATGGAGAAATGGCACGCCAGCTTGCACAAAAGATCAAATACTATCTGGACAATGTGGAAATCATCTACAGTTGATGGCGTCGCAAAAACTCTCAATTCCCCTTACCTTTTCCCCAACATACTGATACAATAATCAAACTTCATTGATATCAAGGAGATTCAGAGATGAGCCAGCAAACACGTATTGTACTGATCGACGACGATCAGGATGCCTGCGAATTACTCAAAATGCAACTGGAAGACACCGGGAAGATGAGTGTTACCTACAACACAAAAGGAGAAGAGGCCCTGGCACTTATCCGCCGGGAACGTCCGGACATCGCCATCCTTGATATCAATATGCCCGGCATCCACGGTGCAGACGTCGGGGCACTCCTGGCTGCTGACACCACTACTTCAGACATTCCTATACTCTACCTTTCAGGCATGGTCACACCGGATGAAGCACGGGAAATGGCCAAAGGAGAAAGCAGTCCGTCTCTTATCTCCAAAGGCTCTCCTGTGGATGAACTCATCACCGCCATCGATACTCTCACAACCATCTGAGTTAACGCCTCCCTTGCCTCTCAGACAAAATACATCTGCCCGTTTTGTTGCCATAGAAACCCTGTGTCGACTAGAGAAGAGTCGAAAGCCGGTAAACGCTCTCTTCAACAGTGTCCTTAGCGAGTACCCCTTAGAGAATAATGACCGCCAACTGGCAGGGAACATTATCTATGGGCTGCTACGCAATCGTCAGTCATTGGATCTCATGCTCCAGCATCTCTGCAGCCAGCCCCTGAAAAAGCTCAAACCCTTTATTCATCAGACTCTCAGGGCAGGCCTTTTCCAGATCCTGTATCTGGATCGTATCCCTGAATCTGCTGCTGTAAATGAATCAGTAAAGGCTGTGCAGGCTGCCCGCCTCCCCAAACAACTGCAGGGATTTGTCAATGGAGTGTTGCGCAATTCCATCCGCAAGCGAGACGAATTGCTGGACATTCTTAACAATCCCGAACAATTAATTACCAATCATCCTGACTGGCTGTGCAGACGATGGGAAAAACGCTACGGCCGGGAAGAGATGCTCCGTATATGTAGACAAAATAATGAACAGGCGCCTCTCACTCTCCAGATAAACTCCAGTAAAAGTGACCGGGAAACATTGCTGGCAAAACTCCACCAAAAAGGAATCACCGCACATGTCGGCAAGTACTGTGAAGACACACTTATCCTTGAGGATTTTCACGGTGCAGTGACCGGACTGCCAGGATTTAGTGAAGGACTTTTTCAGATTCAGGACCAGGGGGCTACTCTTCTGGCACAACTCCTTGCCCCCACGGTGGCAAAAGGCGAATATCTGGATGCTTGTGCCGGGGTGGGTGGCAAGACAAGTGTCCTGGCTCAGTTCACAGATCCTGTTGGAGCTACGCTATCGGCTGTGGAACCGGATAGAACGCGACAGGAGAAGTTCAAAGAAAATATGAAGCGACTGCACCCGGAACTAAACATCCCCTTGTTTTGTGGAAGCTTACAGGAATTTGCCACATCAACCAGCAGTCGTTTCCACGGTATCCTGCTCGATGCACCCTGCTCAGGGACTGGCGTTATCCGTCGCCATCCCGATATCCGCTGGAACAGACGAGAGGAGGATTTCAATCATTATCACGAGACCCAGCTGGAACTTCTGCATGCTGCAGCCACACTTCTTCTTCCCGAAGGAATACTGGTGTATGCCACCTGTTCCCTTGAAAAAGAAGAGAACGAAGAAGTTATCAAATATTTTTTGAGGGCAAACAGCAATTTCTCCCTGGAGGATTGCGGGCGTTTCCTCCCTCCTTCACTGATAACAGAGAAGTTTTTTACTCCCCTGCCGGATGCAGAGATCGACGGTTTTTTTGGAGCCATTTTAATAAAGCAAACAGATCCCTGCCAGTAACACACCGCTGAAATAAACCTTCAAAACAGAGAAAAAAAGAGCTGAACCAAAACATCCCACAGCTGTTTCAGGAGATCCAGTGCGCGCTGGAACAGAGAGGGCGATGAATCGGCAGAATCACCACTGAGCTGGCCTTCCAGACGAAGGGCACGGCGGTCGGGTGCAGGATGGCTGGAGAGAAAAGAGTGGTTCCTGCCCAGGGTTGCCAGCTTTCTCAAGGCTGAAACAGCCGCCTCCCTCTCATAGCCCTTCGCAATGAGAAATTTCAGGCCATAGTCGTCAGCCTCCCGCTCTTCCTGTTGGGAAAACTGGGCGTTGACGAGAGTCTCGGCAAAACTGCCCAAAACAGACCGGGAGATTTCACCGGCCAGATTATTCTGCGAGGCAATGGCCTTGCGCAGTGCGCTTCCGCCATAAGCCATCATCATCTTCTTTTTGATATGACGCCTGACCACATGCCCCATTTCGTGCCCGATAATGAAGCGGAGTTCGCCGTCATTCATCATGTCCATCAATGCACTGTTGACCCGAATGGTCCCATCAGCCATGGCAAAGGCATTGACCTGGGGCGAGAGGTAGACCCTGAAGTTGAAGGTATGTTCGCCTTCCTCGAGATGTTCGCCAACCAGCATGTTGAGGCGGCGGGTATAGGGGCTGCTTGGTGAGGTGACCTTGCTGTTGTTATCAACATACTCGGCAGCCTCTTTTGCCAGCAGGATAACCTTGGTGTCGGAAAGAGTCACCGCCTTTATTGCATCAATACCGGCTCCGGCCATGGTAGTGACATCAGTATCCTCACAGGAACTGGAAAACAGAAGGATAAAGAGCAGGCCGATGGTCTGTAGCAGGCTTACGATTCTAAAGCTTTTTTTTGTTTTCATATCAATACGATTACCGCTCTTCAGATAAAGCGCTTTATTAACCCGGCACTGAATCTTTCCACATTTTTATCATATGATCACTCTTCACCGTGCTGGCAATGTTAAAACAGGTGCAGTTCCTCTCCTATCGCTACCTCACCAAGTTGCACAAAAGTACCCGCCTGGCAATCTTTAGCAGGCAGGCCGAATTCTTTTGCATTTAATGTCATTGGTAGCCCCAGTATACAGCGAGCAGAAACCAGAGGATCACCTGCACAACTCTGTGAGAGTTTTCGGATGCTAACGTTTTCTTAAAATTTCCGATGGACCAAAGGCTTCGCCATAGGTCAAAAGATATTCTTTCCGATAAAAAAGCTCAGGGGTACCCCATAGACTTCTCCCTGTTCGGAGAAAGTTGACAGTACCCCGTACTCCGCAGTATCCAGTATAGCCATGGACTCTTCTTCTTTTATGGCTCTGTCTTCTCTTCTCATCTCTTTCATTATTTTTACGCCTCATACTTGCTAATCAGGTTGTTCTCCCAGTGAGCGACAACGATCTATTCTGGCAAAAAATTCCTGTCGGCACATGTTTTCAATCTCAAGGAGGTGCCTGAAGGCCTGATTAAAATCGTGATTCGCCACTGTAAAGAGGCCGTGCCCCCAGACAATAGCACCCCGTCTATTTTGAATTGCCGGGGGCAGGGTATTACAGAGGCCGGCGGCACCGGTGCCGACTTCACCGGGGACAATGGGTATATCTTCTATGGATCGTTCCCTGGTGCATTTGACATGACAGAAGCCCCGGTTAGGGCAGTCAAAATCAGGACAATCCATGGACAGGATGACCGCAAACTTAGGGTGGCCATGAAGGATGGCACAATTCTTGGTATTTTTATAGATTTCATCATGGGCCACCAGTTCACTGGAGGCGGTTATTCCTGCACAGGATGAGCCGTCCATGGGACATGGATCTATACAACCGGCCAGTTCATCAAGTGAGCTGCCGGTCTGGCTGATATAAATTGTCCGGTCAAGACGATAGGATATATTGCCGAAATAGGAGTCAACCAAGCCGTAATCCACCGTAAAACGACCGGCCTCGATGATTGCCTTACAAACCTCTTCTTCACTACCAAAGGGGCCGGCCTGTAATGTCGGCGGTGTCCTGTGTGGAGGCTCTAACAGCGCAACTACCTTGGCAAAAGCTCGCTCCTGTTCCCCTGTTGTCTTGACTTGCCTGCAGTCGCGCAGATAATCTGCGAAAAAAAGGACAAAGCCGCTGAAACAGACGGAGCTGAAACTGACAAAGGCCTGCTCCGGACTGACTCCGCCAAAGGTGATCAGGCGGATAGTATTATCGGAAGCAACTACAACGGATTTTCGCTTCCGCAGCCGGGTGAGGATGGAAGCAGCTGTAAAGTCCCCGGTCACAGGCACGTCATGGAGAAAGGTGCGGGTTTCACAGTCGCCGGGGGTGATGGTCTCAGGATAACGGCTGGTCAGAAACTGAAAAATCGTCAGATACGGTTCTGCCGGCTCAGCACAGACCAGGGAGTTGATGTTCATGCCTTCCAGAATCTGCTCAAGAATCAGGATATCATCGTCATGCCGACTCCAGACAACCTCATCATCCAGGCCGCAGACAAGAGGATTGTCAGCCAGTCCGGCAGAAATTAATTTCTGGGCGTATTTCTTTACGAGTTGTTCCATGTCAGGCCCAGCTCTTCTGTTTTTTCCCTTGTTGCCCTGCCATGTTGATCAAGGCCACGGATTTTGTAATAGCGGCTGCGAGCCTCAAGAAAAGCCTCACGTTCAAGGGGCTTGACCTCTATACCATTACCGCTTGTTCCTGCTTCAGTAAAGAATCGGACGGGCAGGTCATCATCTTTGGCCTCAAATCCGTTTAACCCATTCATGAGCCGTTCGTGGTAATAGATACGCTCGCCGATCTTCAACAGGTCCTGAGCGCTAACTGTTATTCCGGTTACAGCACTGAACGCCCCGGCATACTCTTCAAGGCCGGCCCCCAGGAAGATAAATTTACAGGCAGTAAGTGAATCAATGACCGCGTTCTGGTCCTCTGCAATCTTAATTATCCGTGCCTTGCCGCTGAAGGTAAAACGATCGGTGGAAACGGGTTTTCGCAGGATTTCATGACTGACCGGGTAGGCCCGCAGATGACACCCTCCACGTGTGGAAAGGGCGTAGGCTAGCGACATGCCGTATGCTCCCCTGGGATCATAGGCCGGGAGTTCCAATCCCTTGACACTCATGGAAACATTTTGCAGGTTGTGGCTTGAGGCGTAATGGAAAGACCCCTTTCCGAGTTGCCTCCCCAGTTCAGTGTTTCCCTGGCCGATTTCCTCAAGCAGCTGGATAAGTCGGTCAGACAGATCCTTACTACCGGAGAGTTCTTTGTAGCAGGCCAGGGTGGCCGCAGCAGAAATTGTGTCCATTCCATAACGGTTACAGAGCGTATTGGCCTCCATGACAAGACCCATATCCGTGTTATCGATCAGGGCCGTGAAATGGGACATGGTTTCAAACTCAGGCATGGAGGAACCGGCCATCCCTTCACTGCGGGCAATTTTTTTGCAGCGGATGTGGCACCCCATACAACCATGCTTACCCGGATCATAGCGTTTTTTGTAGGCATGGGCATTGAGGTCGGCGGCGCGGTCAAAATGGGTTTTCCGGAAGTTATCCGTTGGCATCATGCGCCGTGAATCCATAAGGTCATAAATGGAACCGGTGCCAAAACAGGAAAATCCGTGCCGGCCCATGAGGATTGGTGACGCCGCCGTCAGCCGGAGAATTTCTTCGCGAGCGGCATGCAGTTTTTCCCTGTCGTGGACCTTGACCTTGCCACTACCCAGGACGGTCAGGTATTTGAGTTTCTTGGCTGCAAAGCAGAGTCCGATGCCCGTTCGCCCGGCAACATGGTGCCTGTCCACCACGAGGGCCGAAAAGCTGACACCGTTTTCCGCCGCAGGGCCAATGGTTGCCACTGACCGCTTCCCGTCAGCAAGGAGACTGAAAACAGTTGTGGTGTCCTGGCCCCAAACCTCTCCTGCTTCTACAATCCGGACCTGGTCATCTTCTATTTCGATTGCGCATGGCTTGTCCGCCTGGCCGGTAATGATGATCCCGTCCCACCCTGCCCTTTTTAACTGAAACCCAAGGCGACCTCCCACGGAGGTGTCTGCAACCGTTCCGGTGAGCGGCGAGCGTGACATGACGGTTGAGCGGCCGGATGTCGGCGCGGCGGTCCCAACCAGGGGTCCGCTGAAAATGAGGAGGACCATCTGCGGATGATCCCAGGGCAGGGTCACCTTGGCCCGGAGGTAATATCCCGCCAGTCCTTTACCGCCGATATATGTATGATAGACTTCGGGAGGGGGCCTGAGAACATCAATGGTGGCCGTGCCAAGATCAATATGGAGGATTTTTCCGGTCCAGCCGTTTGGTGTAGTAAGCACAGTATGTCGTAGGTTGGCAGATGTCATTAAAAGCAGCCTTACAATCCAATTTCCTCAGCGATCTGCTGCATTGCCCCCAGGGCAAGATCACAGAACTCATTCACCTCCAGGCCAAGATGAGTACATTCAGCAATAATATCTCTGTTAGCTCCCCGGGCAAAGGCCTTCTCTTTGAAACGTTTACGGACCGATTTCGGTTTGACTGAGGCCAGTTTTTTATCCGGATAAACAAGGGCAGCGGCAACAACCAGTCCGGTGATGGTTTCACCGGCAGCGAGGCCATGCTGGAAGGTTGTTCTTCGACTATCTTCATGGGCCTTTTCGTTATGGAGACGAATGGCTTCAATAATTTCAGGATCAACCCCCCGCTCTTTGAGTATATGAACTGTCTCATGGGTGTGGGTGGCCAGATCGGGCTGACTTTCGGCATCCAGGTCATGGAGCAGGCCGGCAAGCCCCCATTTTTCTTCGTCCTCCCCAAGATGTCCGGCCAGGGAACGAAGCACAGCCTCACTGGCGAGGCAGTGGTTGATCATGTTCCGGTTTGCTATGTGTTCATGGATAAGGTCCAGTGCCTGTTCACGACTGATACCGTATTTTTCAGTGGTCATAACGACTCCACAACCCATCCCTGCTCCGAAAATCCGGAATTCCACTCTCCGTACTCACTCCGGCCCCGGTCAGGGCAATTGTCTTCCTGGATTCCCTGAGCAGGTGGGCAGCATCAGAAATTGCATCAGCCATGTCACTTCCTCTCATCCATAACTGCTCTCAACGTCACAGGCCTCTTCCGTAAGTATATCAAGACCCTGTTTCCATTTCTCTCATTTATTACTTGATAAACTCGTATTTATGCCCGTAATTTGGGTGAAAAGCTCCATATAACCGAACTGAAAAACAAGACAATATAGCACAATAACAATTGACAAACCTGAGTATAATGTCATACTGTTAAAATAGATAAAGATTTATCTGAAAATAGCAAACCAGGAGCAATCCTGGGACGCAAAGCCATGTGCCCCACGAGGGTCGACAGGTTTCCAGAAGAAAACAGTTGTATATTAATCTGCCCCTTTTGGAGCAGGTTTTTTTGTTTCTGGGGGAAAATTATAGTGGAATATTGATTTTTTACTGTACGGTTCATTTCTCATAAGCAAGATGGTATCGCATGGCACCCAGGAAAATAATGACAGGAACTTTTAGTCTCTTTGCTCTGGGTTTTTTCGTGATTTTTTTCGGAACGATTGCTTCAGAATCATTTTTCCACACCTTCCTTCACCCGGAACTACGCCCTCTTGATGACAATCATATTATCATAGGAGCAATAACTACTTTTTTCTCTACGCTTCTTCTCATTCTATTTTTTTTCCGTACCCGCCCCCGGCAACTTTCAGCAAAACTGATGGCTGAGGAGTTACAACAGACCAAAGAGGCATGGGAAAAAACCTTTAATACGATGACCGATTTTGTGTCTATCCATGATAAGGACTTCAAAGTCATTAAGGTAAACCAGGCACTGTGCAAGTTTCTGGGCAAAAGCTCAGAGGAAATTCTTGGAAAATGCTGTTACCGGGTATTCCACAAAATAGAAGAACCGTATGGAGATTGCCCACATAAAAAAGCACTCGAAACAGGTCAGCCTGCGACTGAAATCATCAACGACCACAACCTGGGTGCTCCACTTCAGGTAACCTGTTCCCCCTTATTTCATGACGATGGCACATTTCAAGGATCAGTGCATATAGCAAGGGTACACGAAACAGTCGACACCTTGAGGAAAGACGAGGAAGCAATAACGCCAAACTGCGATACCAGTAAAAACAAAAACATTCCGACGTCTGAATTAAAGTCACTAAGAAGTCTTTTGCCCCTCTGCTCTTTTTGTAAAAAAATACGAAATAATGAAGGATTCTGGGAACAGGTGGATGTTTACATCTATAAACATTTATTAGCAGATATCAGCCATAGTATTTGCCCGGAGTGTTCACAAAAATATTACCCAAAACTCAGTGAACATTCGTCTCTCGACAGAGATAAGGGTACCTTGAAAAATTAGTATTTTCGTTCCAAATCGAAGCGTTAGGGGATTTTTGCCACAGGCATATAGTTGATATTCCGAGGACAAAATTCTTCTCGCAACGAAGAGTTGGAGCGAAAAGGCAATTTTGCAAGGTGGCCATAAGAAATAGCAGACAAAGCCTCCAGCCCTATCCTCCAACTGTTCCCTTTGCTCCAACCCAGCCAACCCGGCAAGACAACTCCTGATTTCTACAATCTGGTTGATTCGAAATCTACTGCCCTTGATCCGTGAAATAATAATAGTGGTCGCAGATTGTGATGAGGCCCTTATTTTATTTGCTGATTACCACCAATCTTCAGCCAGAAACGATTTTCTGGATCCCCGATAACGACACTCGGGGATGACGTGAACATGCAACTCAATGATATCACAACTCAACAGAGTGCTGCCCACGACTGTCATTCCCGAATTCT
>JAIPEF010000119.1 GCA_021737265.1 Desulfocapsa sp.
GTGGAAGCAGTTGATAGACTTAACAGCAGACCCAGAAAATGCCTCCAGTTTAAAACGCCCTATGAGGTATTTGAAAAACTTACGGGTATTAACGTTAGAAAACTTATGGGTTATGCACTTATCACTTGAATCCAGGTTTGTTAAATTACTATAGATGGCTAAGTAAAAAACTTCATATACGAGGCGCGTCCTTTTTCTATCATTTCGGCGTACCAGGGTACGTCGAAATGATAGAAAAAGGGCAGCAACGAAGTAGATGAAGAATTTTTACGACGCCATCACTTGGAAGGTCCTGTCCCAATCTTTGCAGACCGGATCAAATCCTTTTTTCCTGATGACTTCACACACTTCTTCAAGAGATCTGTGATCACCCACACTGAACTGCTCAGCATCTGCGTTGGAATCACCATAACCACCGGGTGCTGTGCAGGATCCAGCTGAGTAACGGGTGGGGCCAAGACCCAGCATTCCGTCACGGTAGCGTGCTTCTTCTCTCGTTGAGACAATAAGCCCCACATCCTGGTCAAAGAGACGCAGTGCAAAAATTAACTGGCTGAGGTTTTTCTCAGAGACTGTCTGTAAAGGTTCAAATTCTCCTGTGGCTGGCCGCATACGTGGAAATGATACAGTGAATGCGGTGGACCAGAACTGTTTGCGTAACCAGTTGAGGTGGTGGCCAATGGAGAGTCCTTCGGCTCGCCAGTCGGAAAGACCAAGCAGCGCTCCAATACCTACTTCCCGCATTCCAGCCTCTGCTACCCGGGCAGGAGTTTCAAGCCGATAGTTGTAATCCGTTTTTTTGCCGGAGAGGTGCACTTTTTTATAAAGATTGCGATCGTATGTCTCCTGATAAACAGCCACTGCAGTAATACCGGCGAGAAAGAGACGACGGTAGTGGGCTGTGGACATGGGTTGAATCTCAATGGAGACTGCAGCAAATTTGTCACGGAGGCGAAGGGCAATTGCTTCCATATATTCAACATCTACTGCATTTTCAGCTTCACCGGAAACCAGGAGAATATGTTGAAATCCACGGCCGTGAAGAATCATCGCCTCTTTTTCCGCCTCATCCAGAGTCAGGCATTTTCGTTTGATACGATTATCTGCAGAAAAACCACAATAGACACAGCGATTGGTACAGTAATTGGAGAGGTAGATGGGGGCATAGAGCTGGGTGGTTTTACCAAAACGGGTACGTGTTATTTCCGATGATAGGGCAGCCATCTGTGGCAGGTATGGCTCGGCCGCAGGGGAGAGCAGGGCTGTCAGGTTATCAAGGTTCAAACGTGAGGCAGTAAGTGCCTTTTTAACGTCAGTTGCAGTGGCAGATCTGATCTCTTCGCTTAACTGTTTAAATTCGGGTGCGTGGTACATATCAGGCCAAAAATCCCAAATCTGAGGAGAGTTTTCCGGACTCAGGTGAAGAGGCGCTTGCCTGTTTACTTCTCTGACCCATGCCGGCAATATAGGCAGTTCTGCCGGCTTCAACAGCTTTGGCAAAGGCAGCAGCCATAGCCACCGGATCTCCGGCAATGGAAATGGCCGTGTTTACCAGGACCGCATCAGCACCCATTTCCATGGCGTAGGCAGCATGGGATGGGGCGCCAATTCCCGCATCCACCACCACCGGTACTCGTGCCTGATCTATAATGATTTCCACCTGAAAATCGGTGAGTACACCCTGATTTGTGCCAATGGGGGAACCCAGGGGCATGACGGCAGCAGCGCCTGCGTCCTGCAGCTTGAGTGCAAGAATCGGGTCTGCGTTCATATAGGGAAGAACTATGAAACCTTCTTTTACCAGCTTTTCGGTTGCGATGAGCGTTTCAACCGGATCGGGTAGCAGGGTTCTTGGGTCTGGTGTTACTTCAAGCTTCAGCCAGGAGGAACCTGATGCTGCGCGTGCAAGATGGGCAAGGCGGATGGCCTCGTCAGCATTTCTTGCCCCTGAGGTATTGGGAAGAAAAGTATACTCCCGCTGCCCAAGGGCACTCATGATATCATCATCCGGATTTTCAAGATCCACACGACGCAGAGCAACAGTAACCATCTGGCAGCCAGAGGCCTCAATGGCACTGGCCATAACAGCAGAGGAAGAAAATTTTCCTGTGCCAAGAAAAAGTCGGGAACTGAATTCAGTTCCGGCAATGGTCAGCATGTCAACCGCCTCCAACAAATCGTATTATTTCCACCCCATCTCCTTCGCCGAGCTGTGTCGCCCCGTAGGAGTCGGGCTGGATGATTTTAGTATTTAATTCAACAACAACGCTGTCAACAGCCAGATCCAGGTTCTCTAACAACTCTGAGATGGTGGAGATGTTGTCAAAGTCTGTTTTGTTGCCGTTAAGAGTAATGTTCATGGCACTAGGAGCTTGTCCGAGAATAGACATTTTTTCTCAAATCGAGGCATCTGTGAAAAATAAGCACAGGCATATACATAATATTCCGAGCATTATTTTTCACAAGCAAGGAAGAGTTGGGGAAAAAGGGCATTTTCGGTCAGGCTCCTAGTTAGTGTTTTCGGCCCTCATCCTCTTGTAAAAGCAGCCGAAGTGCCTGGTTTGCCTGGTGATGGGCGGCGACGCCAACCCTTGGCGACATCAGGCCCTGTCCAGGCCCGGCAGCGGATGTCTCATCGCCGCAAATATATACTCCGGGACGTATTTGTTTTGTCTGTATTGTATTGGAGTCACCAAACCCCGCCATACCGGAAGAACCGACATAGGCGACATTCTGCATTGTTGCCTCAGACAGGATGCAGCGCAGTGTTGCAGCTTTCATTGCAGGGTCATCAAAACATTCTATAAGAACATCGACTTTAGCAAACAGGCCGGGCAATGCAGATTCAGTCAATTGTTCCTCAATGAGTTCCAGGGACAGGGAAGGATTCATGCGGAGAAGATTTTCCTTCAATGCTCTGGTTTTCATCATTCCGATCTGATCAACAAAATAGTGCTGCCGATTCAGGTTACTCGGTTCCACAATATCATAATCGGATAGGAGCATCTTGCCAATACCGATTTTCGCCATGGCTCCGGCAACAGCCGACCCAAGCCCACCAAGCCCAAGGATGGCAATGGTGGAGTTTCTGATTCTTTCCTGTACTCCGGGCGTGTGTCTGGCACTTAGGAGACTATTCATTTCCTCTGGTGTTGGGATTTCACCTTTTACAATCAGAGTACAGGTGTCGCCATCGCGGACTCTCGTTGTAGAAGGGACCGGGTAGCCGTTTAAGATAAACAGGTCAGCCAATGGTTTATGGATGGCGGCCAGTTCGCCAATGGTCTGCACAGCTTCATGTGAGACCTGCTGCTCATTTACTGTCAGCATGTGTGGCTGTGGGGATCGATACTCGTATTGTCAGGCAAGTCGCACTCCTCAAGGCAACTGTAGGCCCCGATGCGACAGTTCCTGCCAAGGGTTACATTGTTGAGGAGTGCACCTGCCTCTATGTCGCAGCCCGAAGAAATTGATGATGTTCCTTTTATTTCAATGCCGGGGTGGAGAGTGACGTCCTTTGCAATAAAAGATTTCGGTGAGACCTGAATGGTCTCGGGATTTATCATGGTGATACCGCTGGCCATAAGTTCCCGGTTTCTTCGTAATTGCAATTCATGGTGGGCCTGTGAAAGTTCCAGCCTGGAATTAACACCAAGTACATCTCCAGGAGCAGGGTTGATAAATTTATGGACAATGAGGTTTTCCTGTACAGCCTGAGTGACGATGTCCGTGAGATAGACTTCGCTCTGACTGTTGTCTGTGCCGATATTCTTCAAATGAGCAAAAAGAAATTTTGTTTTAATACAGTAGATTCCGGCATTGATTTCCCGGATCTTTTTTTGCTCTGAATCCGTATCTTTTTCTTCGACGATTGCGAGGACGGTCCCTTCATCACTGCTGATAATGCGTCCGTAATGGGTGGGGTCATCAAGGATGGTCGTCATGACCGTGAGGGTGGCATTTTGCGCTCTATGTTGCCTGAGCATGGCCTGCAGGGTTTCAGGACGGATAAGCGGGGTGTCTCCACAGAGTATCATCACACAGCCATCCAAGGTGTCAATGGCGGGTTCGGCACAGAGAACAGCATGGCCGGTGCCCAGCTGTTCCTCCTGTACGGCAAAATCAACCGTGTAGGCGGCCAGGCTCTTCCGGACAGCATCACCCTGATGGCCGACAACGACTATGGATTTTGTCGGTTGCATAGGGGAGACCGCATCGAGTACGTGATGGATCATGGGTGCATAAAAGACTTCATGCAGCACTTTTGCCTTGTCAGACTTCATTCTTGTTCCTTTTCCGGCAGCCAGAATGACAAGGTAGAGTGTTGAATCAACAGACATTATAAATCCTTACGGTCAAAAAAACAGGGTGGATGAAAACAAAAAAGTAGTAGCCTGAAAAAGTGAAACTGTCAAGTGGTGGAAGGGGTTCCACTAGGAGCCTGACCGAAAATGCCCTTTTTCCCCAACTCTTCGTTGCTTGTGAAAAATAATGCTCGGAATATTATGTATATGCCTGTGCTTATTTTTCACAGATGCCTCAATTTGAGAAAAAATGTCTATTCTCGGACAATCTCCTAGTTGTTAATCATTGGTCAGGAGCGAATAAAAATACCCGGGAATCTTTGCTTCAAAGGTCATCTCCTCTTTTGTATGGGGATGGAGGAGTGTGATAGAAGCTGCATGGAGTGTCAGTCTTTTCGCACTCTTCTGTTTATCGCCATATTTTTTATCTCCTGCAACAGGACAGGAGTGCTCAGAAAAATGGGCCCGGATCTGGTTTTTTTTTCCAGTGAGAAGATCGATCTCAAGCAGGCTGTAATGCCTTGATTCTTTCAGAACCTTATAGCCCGTTTTGGCCAGCACCCCTTTTTCAGGGTTGGAGACGGAATACATCTTGTGAATACTGTTTTCTGCAAGATAGGAAGTGATAATACCCTCTTTTTCAGGAAGCCTGCCAACCACTACTGCTGAGTATTTCTTCTCAAAGCTCTGCCAGTTTTCCTGAAGAAAGCGTTTGGCTTGTTCGGTTTTGGCAAAAACGAGAACGCCAGAGGTATCCTTGTCCAGGCGGTGGACTATAAATATTCGATTTTTTGATTTTGAATTACCTTTTCGGACGTAGTCGGTTAAGAGAACATATGCTGTATTTTCGCCCTCCTTACCTGTACTCATGGTCAGCAGACCACTCCTTTTATCTATAACCAGAATATCATGATCTTCATAGAGAACAGTAACTCCTTTGGGCTGGAATCGTTTGGGGGGGTGTTTAAATTTCTTCTGACTTTTCATGAGAATTACCTGCGCCTGGCTCTATTTTTATTGGCACTTGGATTGTGTCCTTTTGCGTTTACTCTTGAGCGCTGCCCATCCTGGTGCCCCTGTGGAGTCTTTTTCGGTTTTTTCGCCCGTTGCGGGCGCTTGTCCAGGCGAGTCACCGGGACATCGTGAACGGGTTCAAAACGCTCTATCACCTTGCGATCCAGCAGGCGTTTGAGCAAATGCTCAATATCAGAGAGTTGTTTGAACTCATCGGCGCTGACCAGCGAGATAGCCTCTCCTGTTGCACCGGCACGTCCTGTGCGGCCAATCCGGTGTATATAATCTTCCGGCACATTGGGTAAATCAAAATTAATGACCTGAGGCAACTGGTCAATGTCCAGGCCCCGGGCTGCGATATCCGTTGCCACTAAGATTCGAATTGTATCATCCTTAAAGGCAGCCAGTGCCTTGGTTCGTGTAGCTTGACTCTTGTTGCCATGTATAGCGGCCGCTGTAATTCCTTTTTTTTCCAGGTAATGGGTTAATTTGTTTGCACCATGTTTGGTCCTGCTGAAAACGAGGACCTTCTGCCATTCGTTTTCCTTAATTAAATGATGGAGCAGGGCGGATTTTTGTTTCTTGTCCACAGGGTAAAGCCATTGTTTGATTGCCTTTACTGTGGTATTGCGTGGAGTAACTGAAATCTCAACGGGGTTACGGACCAGTTTTTTGGCAAGATTACGGATATCGACAGAAAAAGTTGCAGAAAACATCAGGGTTTGACGCTGACTGGGTAAGATCGCTAGAATTTTTCGAATATCGTGGATAAAACCCATATCCAGCATGCGATCAGCTTCATCCAGTACCAGCACTTCAAGTTGCTTAAATTTCACAGCGTTTTGTCTGAACAGGTCGAGCAGACGACCTGGGGTTGCCACCAGTACATCAACCCCTTTACGCAACTGCATCATCTGGGGATTAATCTTTACTCCACCAAAGACTACGGCGGAACGTAAAGGTAAGTGTTTTCCATAGGTTGCTACGCTTTCACCAATCTGGGCCGCTAATTCACGTGTAGGTGTTAAGATGAGAACACGTGCCTGATTTGCCTGGGCTCGGTTGCCTTTGGAGAGGTGTTCAAGAATTGGCAGGGTGAAACCTGCTGTCTTGCCGGTACCTGTTTGTGCTGCGGCCATCACATCCTTTCCCTCAAGTACTGCCGGGATCGCCTGCGTTTGGATAGGGGTTGGCGTTTTATAACCTTCCTCCTCTATGGCTTTAAGAATGGGCGCAGAAAGGCCCAAAGAAAAAAAGTCTTTTGAATCACTCATAGTAATGCCTTTTTCAGGGGGGCAGTTTTTTTAATCACTAGAAACAGATAATGTTTTTTTTATGATGCACCATATCTGCATTGTGTTATGCGTTACCATGTAACGAGATATGAGGGGAGCATCCTTATTACCCGGACATGCTGTAGAAATAGGAGAGGATGTCCGTTCTCGTGACAATACCAATAATCCTTCCTTTATGCTCGACCGGAAGGTGACCGATGTTCTTATCTACCATGATCCTGGCAGCCTGAGAGGGATCCATGTCTGGTGAAATGGTTTCCACAGTGCGAATCATGAATGCTTTTACCGGAAGATTCCACTGTTTCTCCTTCTTGAGTTTCTTGAAATCCCATAGCACTATTATTCCCAGTATTTTCTCTTCTGCAATAACAAGAATACCGCGAATCTTCTGCTCTTGCATCATATTACGAACCTGCCTCATGGGAGTGTCAGGGGAAACGGTTGATACGGGAAAGGACATGAGATCAGCTATGGTCGCACCGGAGGTACGATTTTTTTGTATCTGGGCAATAATTTCATTTTTTAATGCTTCTGGATCGAATTCAATGGTTTTAACAGTGGTTGATCCTGCTGCTGCGTGACCACCACCACCAAAATGTTTCATGATTCTTCCTATATAATACGGTCCCCTCCACTTCGGCCAATGACCGTGGTGCTTTTTCTACCGTTTATCAATTATAGCTCCATTTTATAATTCTCAAAACAGTAGCATCATCTGGCGATATTATTTCATTGTAAAAAAAAATTGTTGAGCCAATTGTGATGTGCCTTTTTCAGGGGCCTTGGTATCTATTAGCTACCAGCACGTTTTACTCTGTAGCCAAGTTTGATCAGTTCTTTTTCCAGGAAATCTCTGTGGTCACCCTGGATTTCGATGACTCCATTTTTTATACTGCCGCCACTGCCGCACATCTGTTTAAGGGATTTTGCTAGTTTTTTCAGTTCATTGGAGTCAAGGGGAAGACCGGTGACCAAGGTGACGCCTTTCCCTTTCCGACCTTTGGTTTCTCTCATCAGACGGACAATACCATCACTTGCAGGGGTTGCTCTTTTATCCTGACAAGCACATTTTCTTGTGGATCTGTTACAGGCCGGACATGTTTCTCCGGTCTCCGTTGAATAGACTAACCTGCTCTCTTTATTTTTAATTTTCATGATGAAACGTAACTTTCAATGGCTCTAATGGCATCAGCAGCAGAACTGGTGATGCCTCCGGTATAGCCGGATCCTTCACCAATCGGATACAGATTTTTCAGCGCCACTGACTCAAAGTCTTCGCTGCGGGTGATCCGTACGGGTGATGATGTTCGTGTTTCCGAACCCAACAGAATGGCCTGATCTGAAATAAATAATGGAACGTCCTCCTTCCATTTGTGGAAGGCGACCGTCAGTTCCCTGGTGACAAAATCTGGAAAAACTTCATTTATATCAGCTGGAACCACCCCCATTTTATACGAGGTATCATTGAGGGGAGAAGAGTTTTTACCCCCCAAAAAATGCATGAGATTCTGGGCTGGGATTTTCCATGATCCTCCGCCGATCTCAAAGGTCTTCCGTTCGATATTTTTCTGGAATGCAACTCCGGCCAGTGGATGCTCTGATCCATAATCAGAGGGGTGACAGCTGACGACAAGTGCTGCATTGGAAAAGGGAGATGATCTCTGTGAATAGCTCATTCCGTTTATAACCAACAGGCCCTCTTCAGAGGAAGCATTAATAACTTCACCGCCAGGGCACATGCAGAATGTATATACCCCACGCCGGATTTTCCGGTTGGTGTGATTCAACGAATAGGTGGCAGCGCCGAGCGTGGGGAAATTCATATATTTAGGGCCGTAGCGCATGAGATCAATGGTCCTGGCAGGATGCTCAATTCGTACACCAACAGAAATCTGTCTCTGTTCCAGAGTGACACCTGTCTCATACAGCATATTCAACGTGTCGCGAGCTGAGTGTCCCAAAGCGATGAAGATTGGTGAAGAAAGAAATTCCTTTTCACCATTTATGACAACTCCTGAAGCTCTACCATCAGATTTCAGTATGCCCGTCATCTTTGATGAGTAGTGGATTTCACCACCTCTCTCAAGGATATAAAGACGTATATTACGAACAATTTTACAAAGTACATCTGTCCCCAAATGGGGCTTGCTAATGTATTCAATCTCCGCCGGAGCACCAAATTTGACAAAGGTCTTCAATACCCGGTTCACATAACTCGTATTATTACTTCTTCGGGAGAAGAGTTTTCCATCTGAATAGGAACCTGCACCTCCTTCACCAAATTGGATGTTTGATTCGGGGTTGAGTTTTTGTTCGCGGATGAATTTCTGTACATCAACAGAGCGCTCTTCAATTTTCTTCCCTCTTTCAAAGATGAGCGGTTTGAATCCATAGTCAATAAGTTCAAGGGCCGCAAACATGCCGGCAGGACCAAAGCCCACAATTATTGGCCGCTCTTTACGGGGGATTGATTTTTTTCTGTCTGCTTGAAGGGGGTCTGGGTAGATCGCGAATTTCTGTTTGTTGGCAAAGCTGTCATCTGTGCAGACGACCAGTGAGATGATGTAATAAAATTGATTCTGGTCACGGTAATCCGGTGACTTGCTGAGGAGGGCTGCAATGGAGAGAGCGTCAGTGGCAATTCCCATTTTCTGTGCAGCGGCACGTAGATATTCCTGTGGTCTGTCGTCTTCAATGGGGATTCTCAGGTTGTTGAGTATCAGTTGCAACGGCATGGTATCGGTACTCTCCCTGATATGTTATTCAGCGGTTTCATAACTTAATTGTATCAATATTTTTCTTCATTGCTGCTCAAACTCTGATACTAACCCAATGCCAGAAAATCTCACCTATCTTCTGTCGCCATTCAGGAAAGACGTACCCTTTATTTGTTTTATCGGAAGGAGATGGCTTATGGTTGCGTGCGGTACCCAGTTCTTTTTGGAGTATCCTAAAAAAAATGGAGGCTCCGTTGAATGAAGAATAACCTTTTGCAGGGTCACTTTGGCAACTTGCTAAAAACCACGAGAGAAAGAAGAGGTGGGCAACGATATCTTTGTTAGTTTATCAATGGATGTCCCTTCATGAAGAAACCGTGAAAAGTATTTTTTGTAACTAGGTATGGATTGTCAGCTGAAAATGAAAGTAATTATCACTTGACAGGAGCTCCTACTGAATGTATCTATATAAATAATGATGAGGCGTTATTTTTTCTATTAATTAAGATTTTCAACAATAAAAAAAGGAGTCAATCAAATGACAGCTATCAAAAAAACCTCTCTCCACCCTTTATTCATTTTCATGACCTTTTTCGTTATCCTTGGTCTGGCCGCATGTACAGGGACCAAGGGCCCGATGAAGGTAACCCTGGATAATGGGGAGACCGCTTTCCAGATAAAGGGCAAGGTGGACAAGATCTCAAGAACTAGAAATCTCTTAACCATTCGTCCACTAGGCGGTGAGACAATCACCTTCAAGGTGGTCGACTCGACCATTTTCGAAGCTGCAGAATCACTTGACTCGATCAAGAGAGATATGCCTGTGCTTGTGACTTATAGCCCTGATGCTGATGCTGATGATGAAGAAGGCAACACGGCTATTATCATTAAGAGACTGCCTGATGGTTCATGCGGTTGATGGCGAACTATTGATATCGTCCTCAGCTTTCAGAACAAAAAAAAGCCCCAATCAGATGATATCTGATTGGGGTTTTTTTTATAAGAAAATCGGCGGCGACCTACTCTCCCACACAGTTGCCCATGCAGTACCATCGGCGCAGAAGAGCTTAACTTCCGTGTTCGGAATGGGAACGGGTGGATCCTCTTCGCTGTTACCACCGATAAAATCGG
>JAIPEF010000120.1 GCA_021737265.1 Desulfocapsa sp.
CCCAACTCTTCGTTGCTTGTGAAAAATAATGCTCGGAATATTATGTATATGCCTGTGCTTATTTTTCACAGATGCCTCGATTTGAGAAAAAATGTCTATTCTCGGACAAGCTCCTAGGTTTGAGGTTTTTACGAGTTTATCATAAATGGTGAGTATCGGCTGATTTTTTTTCTAGAAATCAGAGGATTGATCAGTCAAGGGAAGAGGGAATTGTTGTTACATCATATTTTAACATGGGGAGGTTGTGCATGAAGAATTTTTTTGGACTCAATCTATTGGCAGCAGTGTTCTTTCTTTTCTGGGCATGTCTTGGTCCTGAAAGCAGTGGGGTGGGAAATGCAGCTTCTACGTCATCCCATCCGGAAATCAGTGAACAGGAGAAGCTGCTGCCCTGTTTTGAATGCCATGAGGAGGCCACCCCGGAAGTCTATAAGGAGTGGTATGACTCACTGCATGGTATCGGCATGGTCAAGTGCTATCAGTGCCATGGAACCTACGAAAACATGCAAACAGAACCACCGGCATCTGCCTGTATGGCCTGTCACGCAGACATGGTCGAGAAATGCCCAAAAGACAAGAAGTGTGCGTTTTGTCACAATGCCCATACCTTTAAACGAAGCAAAAAATAGGAGGAACCCATGGTACAGTCAAGACGTGAATTTCTGAAACGAACTGCAGCCCTAAGTGCTGCCTCCTATGTGGGGATGAACCTTCCTTTTTCCGGGGAAGACCTGGCCATGGCTGCCACTGAGACTGTCTGGCATCGTGGTTCCTGCAGGCTCTGCGGTGTTGGGTGCCGGGTGGAACTCGGTGTTAAAAACGGCACTCCAGTTGCCCTTCGGGGTGTGTCTCAGTCACGAACCAATTTTGGTTATCTGTGCATGAAGGGTATGCATTTCTGGAAGGTAATGAATCATGCAGAGCGGTTGACTACTCCTCTTTACCGGGCCAAAAAAAGAGACAAGTTTCAACCCATCTCCTGGGACAAGGCCCTGGATATTGCGGCAGAGAAATTTGCCTCGGCCGTTAAAGAACATGGCAATGATTCCGTCGCCTATTACGGATCAGGACAGGCACTCACCGAAGAGACCTATTTCTTTCAGAAGCTGTTCCGCGGCGGTCTGCAGACCAATAATGTGGAAGGAAACCCAAGGCTCTGTATGGCCAGTGCCGTTGGCGGCTATCTCACCTCTTTTGGTGCTGATGAGCCCATTGGCGGCTATGCAGATATTGAAAAGGCACACTGCTTCTTCATCATCGGTTCCAATATGGCCGAGGCCCATCCTGTCATCTTCAGGCGGGTGATGCGCAGGAAACTCGACAACCCGAATGTCACGGTGATCAATGCCGATCCCCGCATCTCCCTCACTTCCCGGATCGCTGATATCCATCTCCAGTTCCATCCGGGAACAGACCTTGCCCTGCTCAACTCCATGGCTCATGTCATTGTAAAGGAAAAGCTTTACGATAAACAGTTTCTCGCTGACTATACAGTCTGTAAGAATGGGAAAAAGGAAACTGTTGATTTTGCTGAATACGAGAAATTCCTGGCCGAATATACCCCGGAAATGGCCGCAAAGACCATGGGCGGCAAGGTGACTCCTGACCAGATTCGGGAAGTGGCGCGAAAATTTGCAACTTCCAAGGGAACTTTGAGCTTCTGGACCATGGGCCTCAACCAGAGGAAACAGGGGGTATGGGCCAATAACCTGGTCCACAACCTCCATATCCTCACCGGTCAGCTGCTTAAAGAAGGCGCAGACAGCCTTTCCCTCACTGGTCAGCCCAATGCCTGCGGCGGTGTTCGTGAGGGCGGCGGTCTCTGTCATATCCTGCCTGGGCATAGACTTGTGGAAAAGGAGCCTCTGCGTAACCAGGTGGAGGAAGCATGGGGGGTTCCCAAGGGGCGTATACCACCCAAGCCGGGGTATCATACCATGGCCATGTTCACAGCATTGAACGAGAAGAAAATTAAGGCCATGTGGATCAACTGTACCAGCCCGGTGCAGAGTCTGCCCAACTGTAATCTCTATAATAAGGGTATGGCCCAGGATGATACCTTCATCGTCTGCACCGATATCTTCCCGACTCTCACCACTGAGCTTGCCGCAAACCTTATTCTGCCTACGGCTTTTCATTTCGAAAAGACCGGCGTGTACGGCTGTACGGAGCGGCGTTCCCAGATCACCAGAAAGGCCATTGATCCCCCCAAGGGAGCCAAGCCTGAGGTCTGGATTATCCGGGAGTGGGGGAAGATGCTTGCAGCCAAACTCAAGGATCCGGTGATCGCCCAGTGTATCAAACCCTTCGAGGGACTTGAGGAGGGCTATGCTCTGCCCAAGGCTATCTGGGACGAGTATTCCCAGAAATTGACCAAGGGGCGTGACAACGATCTGCGGGGGGCCACCTACGAGGTGCTGGAGCAGATGTATGATGGAGTGCAGTGGCCGGCACCCACCAAAGAATTTGCCCTCACCGGCGGTACGGTGAAGAAGTTTGTCCGGGGCATGGACCCCATGGCAGACAGTCATGGCAAGAATGACAAGCCCTACCAGTTCTACGGCCCGGCTCATCCGGATAATAAGCTCTGGGTCTGGCTGCGGCCTCAGGCCGATCCCGAAGAAATTCCTGATGCTGAATATCCTTTCTATCTCTCTACTGGTCGTATCATTGACCACTGGCATACCATGAGTATGACCGGACGGGTGAAGGAACTGCTGCGGGCCAACCCCTATTCCTATATCGAGGTCAACCCGACTGATGCCAAACGAATGGGCATCAAACCGGGAGACATGGTGGAAATTACTTCGAGGAGGGGAACCAATGTGATGCCGGCCAAGGTGTATGAAGGTCCCATTGAGGGAATGGTCTTTGCTTACTGGCATGATCAGCATCCGGATCGGATGATCAACAAGGTCACCAAGGATGCGTATGATCCGGGATCCAAGGAACCTGAGTTTAAGATCTGTGCCTGTAAAATAAAAAGGGTATCCGGACCCAAGGCATTGAAGCCATATATTGTCTAATACACTAATCTGAACCATGAACTGCCTCTCCGGAATATCCGGGAGGCAGTTTCGTCTTTGTAAGGAGAATATTATGGTGATTGGCGGTTTTGTTGTGCAGTGTTTGCCCGAAGATCGGGTGACAGCGGTTGAGGATCTTTCAGCGCTGGAGGGCGTGGAACTTTACGGCGCCGATGAACAGGGCAATATTGTGGCTGTGGTGGAGGCTGACTCCTCGGATGATTTAGGGGAGGTGGTCAAAAAGATGGAAAAGGTGGATGCTGTCCTTAACGTGGGAATGACCTATATGAACATGGAGGACGAGGCAGAGAAGATTGCCTCCGGTCAGTCTACTCCTGATGTCTTTCGCGGGAGGAATCGGAAACGAGGCTCCTTTGAAGCGTCGTGAATTTGTAAAAATCATGGCAGGAGCTCTTTCTGCCACCATCCTCCTTCCGGCAGCAGCGAGGGCATTATCCTTCTCCAAATCTCCTGTTGCCACCAATCGTCTGCGTCCTCCCGGTGCGGTTCCCGAAGAGATCTTTGCCGGCAAATGTATCCGCTGCGGCCGCTGTGTTGAGGTCTGTCCATACCGTTCCATTACCCTCCTTGATGTCCGGGCCGGTGTCTTTGCCGGCACACCCATTATTGCCGCTGAAGAGATTCCCTGTTATCTCTGTATGAAATGTGTAGAAGTCTGTCCCACCGGAACCCTGCTCAAGATCCGGCAGGAAGAGACCCGCATGGGAATCGCCATAGTCAATAAACATATTTGCTATACCTGGCAGAGCCTTACCATTTGCAGGACTTGCTTCGATGTCTGCCCTTACAAGGAGAAGGCCATTACCCTGGATCAGCTGCGGCCGGTGGTGGTGGAAGATCAATGTGTGGGATGCGGGATTTGTACCCATGCCTGTCCAGTGAGCAGTGAGGACGGGAAAAAGGCCGTCAATATCGAACCCATCCATGCATGGGAGCGTGTTCAATGGTAGAAAAAGGCAGGGCAAGAATCCATCGTATACGGCTGTTGGTGCTCAGCGGTGCTTTTCTGCTGATTCTGGGCAACCCCTTTCTCAATTTTTACCTGCAGATCAACTTTGTTCAAGGATGGTATCAGTCCTTTGGCATAGGTAATCTCTGGTTTGTCTCGCCTCTGGAGGGCTTGGAAAGCCTGCTGGTAGCCAAACAGATATTTCTGCCCACCCTTATGGGGATGCTTATTCCTATCTGTCTAGCTGCACTGCTTGGTTCCGTGTACTGCAGCTGGCTCTGTCCCATTTCTTTTTTTCATGAGCTCCTGGATTTTCTGCGCAAGAAAGTGACCGGCAGGAAATTTTTAAAGGATCGCCTTATCCTCCCCAGGAGGATTCTTTGGTATGTGCTCATTGGTGAAATCCTGTTAAGTCTTGTTCTGGCTGCTCCCGTCTTTGTATTCCTCTCACCCCCAGGTTTGGTTGGACGGGAGATCATGATTGCTGTCTTTTTTCATACCCTGGCCCTGGAGGGGGTTATTGTACTGCTGGTCCTAGTCATGAACCTGGTGACCAGGCGCTTCTTCTGCCGTTATTTCTGTCCCTTGGGAGCCACCCTGAATGTCATTGGCGCAAAACGAAAGATGCGGGTGATTCAAGACAAGGAAATCTGCACTGATTGTGGCATGTGTGACCACTCCTGTCCCCTGGGGTTGACACCATCCATGGGTATGGCGGAATCCGTTTACTGTTGGAATTGCGGAGAATGCACAACGGTCTGTAAGCCCGGTGCTCTTGAGTACCATTGGGTTCGGAAAGGGGATGCCGGTAGCGTAAAAGAGTCCCTCCCTACTGCACCTTCATCGTCTGATCCTCATCAATAAAATGATAGATTTTGTGGGCCTTTTCTTTATTTTTAATAATCTCCTTTGCCTCCTCCTCACTAATCTTCATATTGGTTGCCAGGTCTTTCACGCTGTAACAGGGCTGGCCGTCCGCTGCATATCCTTTGGCTTGTAGATCCGGAAAACATTCATGAGTTGCCGTACCTGAGGAATTCAGGAGGAGCTGTCGTATATTCTCAGGCCCATAAAGTATGAGCCATTCCACAGCCTCTGCCCATAACTTGGAATCCACTGTCTGGTGCTGTAATACCAGCATAGCCGAATCAACATCCCAATGATTTTTTAGTTCCATTCTTTTTGTATCTCCCTGGAATTTTCTTTTGAATAATCCTGTGTTGTACTATAATTCCCTTGATGCCAAAAGCAATGAGCCAGGTGGCGAACTTGTTTCTATACAGAAAATCAGTTAGACCCGGACAGCCAATCACAGGGAGTGCTATATGAATCGATTTGACAGTGCAGTGTTTCTGGAAAGTATAGAGTGGTTTGATGAAACAGGACGGGAGCTGGTCCATCGTCTTCCGGAGACTGGCTCAGGGGAAATAAAGTGGGGCGCACAACTCACAGTTCGTGAGAGTCAGGCTGCCGTTCTTTTCTACAAGGGGAAGGCCTGTGATGCCTTCGGGGCTGGACGCCATACCCTGAAAACGGGTAACCTGCCGATTCTCACCAAAATCCTTTCCATTCCCTGGCGTGGCAACAGTCCTTTGCGGGCCGAAGTGTATATGGCCAACCTCAAGTATTTTCCCAATCTTAAATGGGGAACGAAGAGCCCTGTGGCATTCAAGGACAGTGAACTGGGGCTGATCCGTCTCCGTGCCCATGGTGTTTTTAATATTCAGATTGTGCAGCCGGTGCTTTTTATCAATTCGCTGGTGGGAACCATGGGCAAATTTACCACCGATGAAATATCCGGTTATCTCAAAGAGGTAATAGTTTCCCGGTTTAATGATTATCTGGGGGAAACTCTTGATACCATCCTCAACCTGGCCGGAAAGTTTGACGAACTCTCCATCGAATTACAGAAACGACTGGAGGATGACTTTGGTCATTTTGGTCTTCGCCTGAGTCATCTCTATATCACGTCCATCACTCCCCCTGAAGAGGTGCAGAAGGCCATTGATGATAAAGGCCGACTCAGTGTCATTCATGACATGGATAAATTTGTGAAGATGAAGGCAGCTATGGCCATGGAAAAGGCAGCGGAGAATCAAGGTGAGGCGGGTGCTGGTATGGGACTTGGTATGGGGATGATGATGCCTGCCATGTTTGCAGCCAGTCAACCCGGCCAGTCCACACTAGTGGCAGAATCGACGAAAAATGACACGGTTTGTTCTGACTGTCAGAATAAAATTCCTGCCAATGCCCGTTTCTGTCCACTCTGCGGGCATCAGCAGCTTGTGCTCAGTCAGTGCAGTAATTGCGGGAAAAACCTGACCCCAAACGCGAAGTTCTGCTCCAGGTGCGGACATGCAACCAGTGAAAAGCCGAGAATGCGTATCTGTTCCGAGTGCCAAACTGAGAACATTCCGGGGGCTATGTTCTGCAACCAATGCGGCCAAAAATTGTAAAAGCTCCCAGGCACAGCATCTTCACGTGAACCTGGCGCACCTGTAATCTTTTACTGCGAAACCTCAACCCCCAAACCTTCTTCAACTATAAACTATATACCGTAGACCGTAGGCCTTATACTTTATACTTTTTCTTATCCCATGGATCTGACAATCCACCAAAACTGTCCCTCCTGCGGGGCCACCATTGAACTCAACGAGGCAGACAGGCTGATCCGTTGTCCTTACTGTGAAGTTAAAAATTTTATGGTCACCAGAGGGCCGCTACGCTTTGTCCTTCCGGACAAAGCCCCCAGTCATATTGAGCGGCAGGATCTCTTTTATGCCCCCTATCTCCGCTTTAAAGGAAATATTTACTACTGTAAGGGCAACTATCTGAAATATAAGGTGGTGGATACTACCCGGCAGGGAATGAACATCAGTGCCCTGCCACCATCCCTCGGACTCAGACCCCAGGCCATGGTGATCTCTCTTGTGACTGATGAATTGAAAGGTTGCTTTCTGCACCAGACAATCAAGGCCCGCACTTTGCTTGAACAGGCGGCGCAGCTCACAGTTCTTGATTCGGGGGACATCAAGGCGGATTTTTATCATCGTGCCTTCATCGGCGAAACATTGAGCTGTGTCTATCTACCGCTCTATATCGATAAGGAAGTACTCCACGATGCGGTGACGAACAAGCCCCTGGCCCGAGCCGTCGCAGAGAAGATGCGGATCATGGGGAGCACTTATCGTGAGAGTTGGACGCCCCATTTTCTCGCAACCCTCTGTCCGCGATGCGGCGACTCACTCGTCGGCGAGCATGACAGTCTTATCCTCTCCTGTTATAATTGCCATTCCTCCTGGGAAGAGAAGCAGGGGGGGTTCCAAATGATTCGTTGGAGCTCTGTTGTGTCCAGGCACAAAGATATCTATTCCCTGCCGTTCTGGAAGATTCATGCTTACACAAAAGGGGTGGAGATGAAGAGCTTTGGTGATTTCCTGCGTTTTACCAACCAGCCGGTGGTGGTCCAGAAGAAGCATAAAGAGATGGAGCTTGTGTTCTGGATACCAGCCTTTAAAGTCAGGCCTTCTACATTTCTGAGACTGGGCAAGAATATGACACTCACCCAGTCTAAAATCCCTGCAGGTGAAGAGTTAATGACCAAAGGGATGCATCCGGTAACCCTGGAGAGAACGGAGGCCATCCAGGCATTAAAGAGTGTAATGGCGGGAGCTGCATTGAATAAAAAGAAGCTTTTGCCCATGCTGCCAGATATCCGGTTTCGTCCCCTGGACACAGAGCTTGTCTATCTGCCCTTTTTTGATAAGGGACATGATTATGTCCAGGAACAGACAGCTCTTTCTTTGGCTAAGTCCGTTTTGCATTTCGGACGGAAGTTATAACACCGGTGGTGAACGGTAAGCCGGTACTCTGCCCGATAGAAAAATTGCACGCCTCTAATATGAAGATTTTCACCCTAACTACCGGGCATAAATACTTATCCATCGGAAATCGAAGTTTTTACGAAGTTATCATGGGTAAAAGTGCCTTATAAATTCTTTTCAAAAAACACGAAAAGAATTTATAAGGTACTAAAGGAAAATGCTCAATATGAAAAACCATGAAAAGTATATGCAGATTGCCCTTGCCCAGGCGCATGAAGCCCTTGAACAGGGCGAATTCCCGGTGGGAGCAGTGTTTGTTCATCAGGATCAAATTGTCGCCAGTGGCAAACGTCTCCATACCCGGGAACAGACGGAATCGGTCAATGAGATTGATCATGCTGAAATCCTTGCCTTACGGGATCTTCTTGCTAAAGACTCAGCCATTCCAATGGGTGAGATAGTTGTCTATGCCACCATGGAACCCTGTCTTATGTGTTACTCCACCATGCTCTTGAATGGCATCCGTAATATTATCTATGCCTACGAGGATGTTATGGGGGGAGGTTGCAACCTGCCCCTTGAACGGTTAAATCCGCTCTATGCTGAAATGAAGGTGTGTGTTACCCCCCACATGTTTCGTCAGCAAAGTCTGGAGTTATTTAAGCAATTTTTTTCAAATCCTGAGAACCTCTATTGGAAAGACTCATTACTTGCCAACTATACTCTAAGTCAGTAGAGTCTTTTTTTAAACCTTCAGCCTTTGAACCTTCATCCTTCAGCCTAAAAAAAATGCTCTCTACAGCCAGAACTGTCGGTTTCCAGTCCGGAGAACGGAATATCTTCTTTCATATCCTCACGGCCTGTAACCTCTCCTGCCGTCACTGTTATATCAATACCGAGCAGCACGGCACTGTTACCCTGTCTCGGGAAACCATTGAAAAGTGGCTTGAGTTGTTTGCTGATCCGGCCAAAAAATCCAATGTCATCTTTCTTGGTGGTGAACCCACCATGCACCCTGATCTTGTCCACGGAATAGCAAGAGCAAAGGCGCTTGATTTTGCTGTAACCGTGGATTCCAATGGGTATCTCTTCCACGATATTCTTGAAAAAACAAGTCCGGACCTCCTGGATTTTCTCAGTTTCAGTCTCGATGGACCGGATGCAGAGGTCAATGACCCCATTCGGGGGGAAGGCGTGTATGAAGTGTGTACCTCGAACATGCGCAGGGCAGTGGAGATGGGCTATAATGTGTCGGTGATCTACACGGTCTCACGTTTTAATATAGATCAGCTCCATCGGATGATTCCCCTGTTGAGTGAAATCGGAGTGAAACGTTTCTTTATTCAGGTCATAGGGCTGCGCGGTAATTCAATACAGGAGAGTGTCGGTGAACAGGGGTGGCAGGTGAGCCCTGAACAGTGGCTGGCAGTGGTACCAGCTGTTGCCGGACAGGCTGCAGAGGCAGGGATTCATGTGACCTTTCCCAAAGTCTTCCTTGAGGATGAGGAAACATTTGAATGTGCGGGACTGGTGGCGGAAAATTTCTTTATCTTTCCCAATGGGCGTGTCTACCACTGCCCGCTCTGTGAAGATCATCCTATCCATGCCCTGCAGATTAAAGAGAATAAGCTTGTTCCCAACAGAGGGTTGACTGAGGATAATTTCTTTCAGTTACAAATCGCAGAAGGATGCGTTATGAATAAGCTTCTCCAGCCCGACACCATATCCTATGATGAACAGGGCAAGCCGAAATACAGGATATCCTGCTGTCTCCTGAAACAGGAAATCCTACCTGCTTAGTGTGGGCGGGCAAGAAGGCATGCAGAGAGCCCTGTTACGTTGTCCCCTTTGCGGAGACCAAAGGGGAAACGATCATTTTTATTCAGATCGTCATCGTGACTACTATCGCTGCCGCCGCTGCCTGCTGATTCATGTCCCTCCCGCGCAACGACTCCCCCCTGAAGCCGAGAAGGCCGAGTACGATAAGCACCGGAACTCACCGGATGATGCAGGCTATAGAGAGTTTCTCAGCCGTTTGTTTGTCCCCCTGAACAGTTGCTTAAGACCTGCCAGTCAGGGGCTGGATTTCGGTTCTGGCCCCGGCCCCACATTGTCGGTCATGTTTGAGGAAGCAGGGCACCAGGTGAGCCTCTTTGATCCTTTCTACGCCCCGAATGAACAACACCTGACCACGCAATACGATTTTATCACTGCAAGTGAGGTTGTTGAACACCTCCGTGATCCAGGTACAGACCTCAGACATCTCTGGTCCATTCTAAAACCTGGTGGCTGGTTGGGATTCATGACCAAAGTGGCCATCGATGAGGCCGCTTTTTCCCGTTGGCATTACAAAAATGATCCGACCCATGTCTGTTTTTTTTCATTACAAACAATGATGGTATCGTATTTATACCCGGTAGTTAGGGTGAAAACTCTCCATCTGCTTCGTTGCTGCATTTTTTATTTAATTTCGACGTACCTTAGTACGCCGAAATTAAATAAAAAATACGCGCCTCGCATATGGAGCTTTTTACTTAGCC
>JAIPEF010000121.1 GCA_021737265.1 Desulfocapsa sp.
TGCTGACAATAGCTCCACAAGCGCTCATGGTGGCGGTGTCTACTCCCGTGGTGGGACAACCACGATCAGCACTTCTACTGTGGCCCGTAACAAGGCGGGGAGCCAGGGTGGTGGACTCTATTTCTACCAATCGACAGCCGGTATATCAAACTCCACGATTTCAAGCAACACTGCTCCACAGGGGAGTGGTGTGTATTCACAGTCAGGCACTACTACGCTTTCCAATTCCACAGTGGCCTATAATGTAGGCGGTTATGGTATAGAAAACTATTATAACAGTACCACCACCAATCTGATTTCAACAATAGTGGGAAACAATTCTCCCTACGATGTGCAGAAAGGCTCTCAATCGACGCTTACATCTGATCATTCGCTGATTGAGGATCCGACGGGACATGATATCAGTGATGGCGATGGAAATGGGAATATTGTCGGTCATGATCCCATGCTGTATCCACTTGGGGACTATGGCGGTCTCACCGAGACTCATACGATTCTGGATGGAAGTCCGGTTATTTCCACCGGCGATAATCCTCAACCCCTGACCACTGATCAGCGCGGAACAGGTTTTGACCGTATTGTGGACAGTGTTGATATGGGGGCAGTAGAATATAATGCCAATACATCGCTGACGGTCACCAGGAATGGAAATGGCGCTGGTATAGTGAGTGGTACGCCTGGAAGTATTGACTGTGGAACAAACTGCAGTGAAATGCATGATCCCAATGTTTCAATAGCATTGTCTGCTTCTCCGCAGACGGGATCGTCTTTTGCCGGCTGGACAGGGGATTGCGCCGGAACAGGAGTCTGTGTGATTTCCATGGCTCAGGCCAGGACTGTCAATGCGGAATTCAATCTTATCCCCTATGACCTGACCGTCGCTGTCGAGGGAGGAGGTAGTGGAACCATAACGAGTGCTCCTTCTGGTATTGATTGCGGCAGTGATTGCACGGAAACCTTTAATTATAATACTTCCGTCACTCTTACCGCAAATATACCCTATGGATCCACTTTTGTGGGCTGGTCAGAAGCATCCTGCACTGGTACTGATCCCTGTACAGTGATTATGGATGGCCATCGTTCTATTTCTGCCACCATTAGTCTTAATCAGTATCAGCTGAGTGTGGCGAAAGATGGTCTTGGAACGGTAAGCAGTGATCTGCCTGGTATCTACTGTGGTTCGGATTGTCAGGAAGAGTATGATTATAATACTTCGCTTACCCTGACTGCAGTGGCAGATATCGGTTATACTTTTAGCGGCTGGTCCGAGCCATCTTGTACGGGAGTCGCCCCCTGTGCGGTGACCATTGATCAGGCACGATCTGTTCTTGCAACCTTTATCCTGGACACACATGAACTGAGCGTTACGAAGACCGGTGATGGTACTGTAAGCAGTAATCCCGCAGGTATTGACTGTGGGGCTGACTGCAGTGAAATGTATGACTATGCTACCGCAGTCCTTTTGACTGCTGAACCTGCTATCGGATCTGATTTTTCTGGTTGGACCGGGGGTTGCAGTGGTACAGGGAATTGCAGCCTGAGCATGGAGAGTGATCATCATGTCGGGGCTGTTTTCAGCCTGGAAACTTACACCTTGACTGTGACCCTTGAGGGAAGTGGGACGGGTGAGGTTACCAGTGAACCTGCGGGTATTGCGTGCGGTGCTGATTGTGAAGAAACCTTCGATTACGGAACTGAAATCACATTGACGGCAGCACCACAGGAGCAGAGTGTTTTTATCGGTTGGTCTGGTGCATGTTCCGGGGTAGATCCCTGCACCATAACCATTGATAAGGCAAAAGAAGTGTCAGCCGGGTTTGATGCCTCTTTTCCATGGACGATGTTTTTGCCTGCTATTATTAGAACCCAACAATGATAATGGCGTCGTATTTATGCCAGGCAGTTGTGGTGAAAACATACCTCCAGCCAGGATAATCTGTTCCAGGTCACTTACCTTGAGACCCACCTGTTCAAGCAGGGTGGTAACTCCAGCGAAAATCGCACCCTTGGCCCGGATAGAGTTATCGATATCCACCTCGTTGATTACGATGTCATGAGCTGCTGAACATTCATCTTTCCAGGCCGGCACATATTCCCGGCCGCTTCTCCCTTCCCGGATGCGGGGAGTATCAAGGTCATTGAATTTACCGCTCTGGTTGAGCACTCTCTGTTGCCGATGACAATTTCCGCATTGGTTTCCACATCAATGAACAGGGTGAGGAGCTCGGTACGATATAATGGCGGGCCTACCTGGAGTCATTTTACTTCTTGGAAGTCCGCTCATGGATAATGGCCTGGATCTCTCGGAGGAGGGGATAATCGTTGACCAGAGGGGAAAGGAAAGGCCCCATGGGAAGGGCTATGATATCGGGGCGGAGGAACAACAGTTTTCTGTAATACTCCCTGTTCTTTTTCCTCTCCTCCTGTGAGGGGGAGTAGTATTCAGAGGGGGAAAACGAAGGTCAAGCAAAGGGAGAAAAAAATTCTTCCCATATATTGCTAAACAAGGTATTATATGTAGTTTTCTTGCATTGACTTTCGCTGGGTTGCCTGGTGAATCTGCCTAAGTCATTGAATTTTATGCGTTCCATCGACTGTTAAGGTCGTTTTATTTAGTTTTATCTGTTGAGTAAGGAGTTGCAGAGTGCTGTGACTCCTTATTTTTTTATTTCATTTTGAGCTCGTATTCATGAGCTTGGGCCGGGGTTACCGGCAGGAAGACCAGGTAGAGGGTAGCAGACATGAGTGTAGATTTAAGCAATGTGCGAAATATCGGGATCAGTGCCCATATTGATTCAGGGAAAACAACTTTGACCGAGCGCATCCTGTTTTATACTGACAGGATCCATGCCATCCATGATGTTCGTGGAAAAGATGGTGTCGGTGCGAAAATGGATTCCATGGAGCTTGAGAGAGAACGCGGCATTACCATTCAGTCGGCAGCCACCTACTGCAACTGGAAGGGAAATGCTATCAATATTATCGATACTCCCGGCCATGTTGATTTCACTGTGGAAGTTGAACGTGCCCTGCGTGTCCTTGATGGCGCTGTACTCATCCTCTGCTCCGTCGGTGGCGTTCAGTCCCAGTCCATAACAGTCAACAGGCAGATGGATCGCTATAACGTTCCCCGTATTTCTTTCATTAATAAATGCGATCGTACCGGTGCCAATCCCGAGCGGGTTACCGGGCAGCTTCAGGATAAACTGGGATTAAATGCCCATATGTTGCAGATTCCCATTGGTCTTGAAAGTGACTTGGATGGTGTGGTTGATCTGGTTGCCATGAAGGCCCTCTATTTCGATGGCGAGAATGGTGAGACTATCCGGGAAGAAGAAATTCCAGCTGACCTGAAAGATGCCGCTGATGAGAAACGTGAAGAACTCCTTGATGCGGTTTCCATGTTCTCTGATGAACTGATGGAAGCCATGCTTGAAGAGACCGAGATTACCACTGACATGGTGAAAGCGGCCGTCCGTGCAGGAACGCTGGCCCTTGAGTTTTCCCCAGTCTTCATCGGTTCAGCCTACAAGAATAAGGCAGTTCAACCGCTCCTTGATGCGGTTGAATATTATCTGCCCTGCCCCACTGATGTTGAAAACATTGGACTTGATCTGGAAAAAGGCGAAGAGGAATTTGCGGTAAGCAATGATTCTGAAGATCCTCTTATCATGCTGGCCTTTAAACTGGAAGATGGCCGTTACGGTCAGCTCACCTATGTGCGTACCTATCAGGGAACATTGAACAAAGGTGATACAATCTTTAATACCCGTACCGGTAAGAAAGTGAAGGTGGGTCGTCTGGTGCGTATGCATTCCGACGAGATGGAAGAGATTGATTCCTGCGGTGCCGGTGATATTGTGGCGCTGTTTGGTGTGGATTGCGCCTCTGGTGACACCTTCACCGATGGCAAGATCACTTGCTCCATGAGTTCCATGCATATTCCTGAACCTGTTATTTCCCTTGCTGTTATTCCGTCAGATAATAAAGCCCAGGTTAATATGTCCAAGGCCCTTAACCGTTTCACGAAAGAGGATCCGACATTTAAAACCTTTGTTGACCATGAGACCGGCGAGACCATTATTTCCGGAATGGGCGAACTCCATCTGGAAGTATATATTGAGCGGATGAAGCGTGAGTATAACGCTGAGGTTGAGGTTGGTGCTCCCCAGGTTGCCTACCGTGAGACCATTTCCCAGCGTGCTGACTTTAACTACACCCATAAGAAACAGACCGGTGGCTCCGGACAGTATGGGCGGGTGGCCGGATACATGGAGCCTCTGACAGAAGGCGAATACGAATTTGAAGATAAGATCGTGGGTGGTTCTATCCCCCGTGAATTCATTTCTTCCTGTGACAAGGGCTTTAAAAAGAGTCTGGAGAAGGGAACCCTTTGTGGCTCCCCGGTAACAGGCGTGCGTTGTGTCATTAATGATGGTGCCTTTCATGCTGTCGATTCCTCTGATGTCGCCTTCCAGCTTGCTGCAGTTGGCGCCTTCAAAGAGGGATATATGAAAGCCAAGCCTGCCATTATGGAACCCATTATGAAGGTGGCCGTTGAAGGCCCTTCCGAATTTCAGGGTGCGGTTATGGGAAGCATTAACCAGCGTCGCGGTATGATTATCGGCACCACAGAGGAAGGAAATTACACTGTGGTTGAGGCTGAGGTTCCGCTTTCTGAGATGTTTGGTTATTCCACTACGCTGCGTTCTCTGACTCAGGGAAAAGCAGAGTTCACCATGGAATTCTCCAGCTTTAAGCCGGTACCAAAGAGCATCAGTGAAGAGTTGGTGAAGAAGTATCAGGCTGAAAAAAAGTAAAGTAGCGTTTTTCTCCTGACTAATGATATAATAATTTTTGTTTCGGCTAGTTTTTCTGCCTGACCAGGCAGGCCTTTCTGGCCACCGCAAATGAAAATATAAAAGAGGTACTACCATGGGAAAAGAAGACCTGGTATCAAGCAATCCATTACGGGCCCTGGGCCTTGAAAAAGAAGATGGGACCGATGGGCGCCGTGTAGGGCTGGTTATGGCTCGTGCCGGCCTTGGAAAGACTGCGATTCTGGTACAGATTGCCATGGACTCCATGCTTCGTGACAACAAGGTTCTGCATGTTGCCATTGGTGAAGGTGTAGATAAAACCAGAATCTGGTATGATGATATTCTGGGCCTGATGAATGAGGAACAAAAGATCGACGATTTTCAGCAGGTGGTTGATGAAATCATGCAAAATCGCATGATCATGACCTTCAAAGAGAACAGCTTCAGTGCTGCAACTTTGGAAGAGCGCATGGAAGACCTGGCCCAGCAGGGAGTTTTTAAGGCTGACTGTCTGGTTATTGATGGCTTTGATTTTACGGATACCGACAGTGCTTCTGCACTTGGTGAGCTGAAAAACTTCATGGAGAAGAATGGTCTGAAAATGATCTGGTTTTCTGCTCTCTGCCATCGTGATGATGATCGGGTAAGTGTCAATGGGATTCCGGCTCCATGCCATGAAGTTGATGAGGTCTTTGATACAGTCCTCCTTATTTCTCCGGAAGAAAATGATATGAAGCTGAAGACCCTGAAATGTTCAGCTGCCTGCTCAGTGGATGCAGGGAAGTCATTGCTTCTTGATCCCGCGACTATGTTGATCAAAAGGGCGTAAGAACGAGTCACAGAGTTTTTTTGTGAAGTTTTAGGGCGGGCAATTTCCAGAAGAGGAAATGCCCGCCCTTTTTTTTACATTATTACAAATTATTATGCAATTTCGACCTTGTATAGACCTCCACAATGGCAAAGTAAAACAGATTGTTGGCTCAACTCTGAGAGATGATGATCCGGAGAGTTTGCAGACCAACTTCACGGCCAAGCATCCACCTTCCTGGTTTGCCGATTTGTATCGCCGGGATAATCTTCGCGGTGGTCATATCATAAAACTTGGCCCGGGAAATGACGGGGCGGCATTGGAGGCCCTTGCTGCCTGGCCCGGTGGAATGCAGATAGGTGGTGGGATCACTGCTGAAAATGGTAAAGAATGGCTGGAGAGAGGGGCATCCCATGTCATTGTAACCTCCTATGTCTTCAGTAATGGCAGGGTAGATGAGGATCGTCTGCAGAAGCTGGTACAGGCTGTTGGTCGGGAACATCTGGTGCTTGACCTCAGTTGCCGCAGGAAGGGTGATGACTATTATATAGTCACTGACCGCTGGCAGAATTTCACAGATGTGACTGTCAGTCCGGAAACTGTTGAAAAATTCGCAAAACTCTGTGATGAATTTCTCATTCACGCAGCCGATGTGGAAGGCCAGTGTCAAGGAATAGAGGCTGAACTGGTGAGGAAGCTGGCTGACTGGAGCCCGATTCCCACGACCTATGCCGGTGGTATCAGGGATATTGCTGATATGGAACTTATCAGAGACCTTGGTGAGGGGCGCTTACACGCCACAGTGGGGAGTGCGCTGGATATATTCGGCGGCTCTGGTATGACATACAGGGAAGCGGTGGCTTTTCATCGGCAAGGAAACCCGGAATGAGTGAAAATCAGCCATCTGGTGGTCAAACACCAAACTCAAAAGAAGGTGCAGCCCATGAACTTGTGGAGCTGAAAATCCAAATCCCCGCTGATCTCTATCGTGCCTACCAGCGCTGTTCCTGGATCATCACCCATGAAACAGGACGAGATCGGCTCGATATTATGGAAGAGATGGTGGTTGATTTCCTGGTGAAAAACGGGTGTTGATCATCTCTTTTCGGTTAGTTGACGGATGACCTCATTGGCCAGGATCAGTCCAAAAATCCCGGTGATGGTGGGCAGGGATCCAAGGACGTTTCGTTTTCTGCCCCTATCCTCATAGGCTGATGCCGCATGCTCTGTCTGTTCAGGACCCTGATAATCAAAATCCACCCTTTCCGTGGAATAAATGCAGTGAACTCCTCCCTCTATTCCTAGTCTTCGCAGTCGATTACGCACATGTTTGGCCAGTGGGCAGTGGTTGGAAGTCATGATGTCGCCGGTTTTTATTTTTGATGGGTCTCTGCGCAGTGCTGCTCCCATGGATGAAAAAGTGGGAATGTTCCGCTGGTGGGCACCAGCGAGGAGTTGGATCTTGGGATTCAGGGAATCAATGGCATCTATCAGAATGTCAGGTGACGGGGTCAGGATGGCATCCAATGTCTCCTCCGCAGCAAAAAGCTGCAGGGATTCAACCTGACATTCAGGGTTGATGGAGAGGATCCGCTCTTTGGCTGCCTCCACCTTGGCTTGTCCGATGGTGGAGTCCAGGGCCAGAATCTGGCGGTTGATATTTGAAGGTTGAATGGTATCAAAGTCAACCAGACGCAAGCTGCCGATACCTGCTCGGGCCAGCCCTTCAGCTGCATATCCTCCTACTGCTCCAAGCCCCACAATGGTGACTGTTGCCTGCTGCAGAAGGGTGAATTTTTCTTCGCCTAAAAAACAGCGTGTTCGGGAAAATCGTTCCATGCTTCCTGCCTACCATATTTACTTCTTTTACAGCAATAGGATAATGGGGTAAAAATGTTTGAGTTACCTGATTCTCTGTCTGAGATTTTCTACAGTATCCAAATCAGGATGATATAAAATCTGTGGAGCCTTGGGGAGGGGCAGAAGCAGCTCCTCACCAAAGGGGGTGAGAAGGACATTCCGGTTATGGGCCTCTATCAGAAGGCGTTCCAGGTTGACCGTATCTTCGATATTGTAGGCGAGAAGGGTTTCAAGTGCCTTTTCATTGTGGTTCTGAGCGTAGTCCTGCCACAGGAGGACTGCAAAATACCCGTCCACACCATCCAGTGCACCCCGGTGTATTCCCAGTTGCTTTTCACACCCCTTCAGGCCTCCTTTGAATCCCAGTTTTGCCAGGATATAACGGAGGTCGATATGGGCCTGTGTCAGTTTGATACGAAACCATCTTTCGAGGAAAGGGATGTCGAAACCTTTGCCGTTATAGGTGACAAGGATCTCATATTTCCATATATCTTCTGCAAAATCATCAAGATTTCGTCCATTAATATAACAGAGGACTCGGCTGCCGTCGTAGAGGGCAATGGTGGTGATTTCAGCTCCAGCACCAAGGCCGGTTGTTTCGATATCGAGAAAGGCGGTGCGTTCTCGAAAATGGGGAAAAAGCCGCCATTGTTCGTTGGCTGGAAGACGTTTACTGAAGAACTCGGGGCCCTTCTCCAGTTCTCCGGCAGAGATTTGCAGTAATCGTGAAAGTTCAGCGGGGGAACTGTTTGTAAGCCTGACTGGAAGGTTCTCCTGCCACTGCTGCCATTGATGGCAACCTGCCTGCCAGATCTTTTCTTCAGTTTTTGCTCCTATTCCGGGAAGGTGTATGAAGCTGTGAGTAAGCATGGATACCACCAATAAAAAAAGCCTGTCACCCAGAGAGGGAGAGCAGGCAATAAAAAAAGAAACTATATGTAAAACAGGAGGAGATGAAATCCATAGGACTCCATCTCCTCCTGTGAAAAGCTTAAGAATGCTCTTAAGTAGTAGGAGATTTTATGTACCAAAAGATGAGTAGTGGTGCAAGCTTTTTCTGGTAAGAGGGCCTTGAATCACTTTTATTTGTAGAGACAGAGGTAGCTGGTCTCCACCTGGATGCGGACTCCAAAGCGGACTCCTTTTGCCACTTCAAAGCTTTCACCTGGCTGAAAGGTCGTCCACTCATCGTTTCCCGGCAGTTTAATATCCATGCTCCCTGAAACAACGGTCATTATTTCGATGGAATCGGTACCGAATTCATATTCCCCAACTGCCATTACTCCGACGGTGGCAGGGCCGTCATCGCTGGTAAAGGCGATTGATTTTACTTTGCCGTCAAAATACTCATTGCTTTTGAACATATTTGCTCCTTTGTGTTGACTGTTACCTGTTTTTAGTATCGAACTTTCTTGCGGTTGCTTTTCAGCAGTCCACGTTTTTTCTTCCCTTCAAGCCGTTTCTTTTTGGCAGCCTTGCCGGGGCGCGTGGGACGACGTTTCTTTTGTTGTTGCATGGCCTGAGAAATCAATTCTTTCAGGCGTTGCAGCGCATCTTCTCTGTTTTTCTCCTGAGTGCGATATTGCTGTGCCTTGATAACAATACATCCCTCTTTATTGATCCGCTGGTCATGGAGAGTGAGGATGCGGTTTTTTGTTTTTTCCGGCAGAGAAGAAGCGCGAATATCAAAACGAAGATGGACAGCAGAGGCAACTTTATTGACGTTTTGTCCACCAGCGCCCTGAGAACGGATAAATTTTAACTCGATTTCCTGTTCAGGAATACTTACACTGTTCGAGATAAATAACATAGAATCTCTATCCAGATGAATAAAATAAATATGGTTTCTTATGGCTGATGGCGTCGTATTTATACCCGACGCTGAGGGTGAAAACTCTCCATCTGCTTCGTTGCTGCATTTTTTATTTAATTTCGACGTACCTTAGTGCGCCGAAATTAAATAAAAAATACGCGCCTCGCGCCCGTAGGAAGTACTCTTGGGGTGCATATGGAGCTTTTCACCCTAACTACCGGGCATAATACTTATCCATCGGAAATTGAAGTTTTCACCCAAACTACGGGCATAAATACGAGTGTATCATGGCTGACAAACATACAAAAACGAATATTGTTCTGATCGGTATGGCCGGTGCCGGTAAAAGCACAGTCGGACGTGAACTGGCCCCTCTTCTTGGTCGTGGCTTTGTTGATGTGGACAGCCTGATTGAAGAAGAACAGGAGACTCTTTTGCAGGAAGTCCTGAAAAATCTCGGTGTTCATGGCTTTCGTCAAGTGGAAGAGAACATTCTCCTTTCCATGGATTATCACGACCATGTTATTGCCACCGGTGGGAGTGCTGTTTATAGCCGATCCGGTTTGGAACATTTACAGCGATCAAGTGTCCTGGTTTTCCTTGATGTCCCTCTCCCTGTTCTAAAAAAACGGGTTGGAGACTTCAGTAGTCGGGGGCTTGTGAAAGCAAGCGACCAGAGTTTTGATCAGGTCTTTACTGAACGGCATCCCCTTTACCTGAAATATGCTGATCTGGTGATAGATTGCAGTGATCTGTCTGTGGCTGAAATATGCACGTCTATCCAGAGTCAAGTTTGAGATAGTTTCTATCATTTCTCTGTGAGATATGCTAGGGTGTTTTCCTTTGAAAAAATGATGGTGTCGTATTTATACCCGACGTTGAGGGTGAAAACTCTTCATCTACTTCGTTGTTGCAAATTTCACTATCATTACGACGTACTCTAGTACGCCGAAATAATAGCAAAATTCACACGCCTCGAATATGAAGATTT
>JAIPEF010000122.1 GCA_021737265.1 Desulfocapsa sp.
CTCCATCTGCTTCGTTGCTGCATTTTTTATTTAATTTCGACGTACCTTAGTACGCCGAAATTAAATAAAAAATACGCGCCTCGCATATGGAGCTTTTTACTTAGCCATCCTAGGTTTGAGGTTTTTACGAGTTTATCAAAATTGATGAAACAAGTGGGATCGCATTACTGGAGCCGGATGGACCATTATCAAAACAGGATTTTGAGTCAGCAGCAACAGTCATTGATCCCTATCTAGAGAAGGCTGGTCAATTGAACGGCCTAGTTATTCACGCTGAATCATTTCCTGGTTGGGATTCATTTGCGGCATTATCTTCTCATCTCAAATTTGTAAAAGAACATCACAAAAAAGTGTTACGAGTAGCCCTTGCAACGGACTCGGTAGTTGGGAATATAGCAGAAACCGTAGCCAGCCACTTTGTTAACGCAGAAATACAAGTTTTTTCATATAAAAAGCTTGAGGAGGCCTTGAACTGGGCAGCCGGGCTCCGGGATATGTAACGATACTCTATTTCCTAAAGGTTGCCTAAAAGAGACAGTTGTAGTTTTACAGGATGAGGAGCGGGCCATCTTACGCCCCTGTGGCTCTTTTTTGTGGGCAAGATAGCTCTCTATGGGGTGTTCAAGGCTTTGTGGGGGGTCTCAGGTACCATTAAGCGCCTTCTGGAGCGTTGGCCGTTGCCCAAAGAAGGAGATGGTCACGATAGCTGGCAAGACGATGGGACAGACCAATCTGTTGGAGTTCTGCAAGGTGTTCCTTGAAGAGGTTGGCAACTGTTTCAGGACTCATACCCTCCAGGGCATGAAAGGTGAGATTCCTATTGGCAATATCCGTTTGCTGCTCCTTAAGGATGATGGAAAACTCTTCAGGATGTTTATGGATCCGGGATCCTTCTGTCAGCACAAAGGTGCCCATTGACAGGGTGTGGATGGAAGATTGATTCTTCGTAAGAAATTGTACGGTGTTTAAAAATTCTTCTTCGGTCTCTGTGGGGGAGCCGAAGAGGACAAAGACAAGGTTCATGATACCGGCTTTGGCAGTACGCTGAATAACCTGTTCAACATCCCCCACCTGTGTACCTTTATCCATGAGGTCCAGTATTCTCTGATTGGCTGACTCAAGTCCCCACATAATGACCCGACATCCTGAACGGTTGAGATCTTCCAGCAATGGTTCGCTGAATTTTTCCGATGGCTTGGCATAGGCACTATAAAAAATACCTGAATCTTTTTCCTGTAGGGACTCAGCAAGTGCTTGAAACCGCTTTGCCGGAATCATTTCATCTAAGAAGTTAAAATAGTGACATTGATACTTTTCCTTAGTGGTCTGTATCATCTCAATGCAATGTTCTATTGGAAGTTGTCGGTAACAGAGGTATGAGTGGTGGTGGGTGCAGAAGGCACAACGTCCCCATGGACACCCCCTTGAGAGTTGTAAGGGAAGGATGAGCTTGGCGCTGAAATATTGTTCTAAATTAAATGTAGTGAAATCAGGAGAGGGGATGGAAGTAAGGTCCATGATCACCGCAGGGCGGTTGATTGATATTTGGTGATCCTGGAGATAGACCAGATTGCTCACCAGATCGGGTTCCTTTTTCCCCTGTATCATCTGGCATAATTCAAAGAGACCAAGCTCGCCTTCTCCCGGGAGAAGGTAATCCAGGTAATTACTCAAGGCAAAGTTGTGCTGTTCTCCTTGTACAATAACTTTCAAAGGACTGGTTAGGATTTGTTCCGGGTGAGGAACCACACCCGACCAGGCGCCTCCCATCACTGTTGGAGTATTGCTCTGTTCTTTAAAGCGCTTGAGAAGAATGGCGGCAAAATCGATCTGGTGATTGAACTGAACGGAAATTCCAAAAAGATCAGGGGAATAGTTAAGGACTGGTTGGATGAGTTCCTGGAAAAAGAGAGTTATTCTCGAAGGAACATCCTGGTCCAGACAAAGCCTGTTGATCATTTCGGTCATAAAAGCATTGAAGATATTTTCAAAGCTGAGAAGGATTGATGCAGCGCTGTGATACAGTTCAAGTGAACCATGGGGCCAGTCAGTTTTGCTGAGCAACGCAACGGCTTCCAGAAGCCTGGTCTTTGACCTCATTGCGTCCCAATCATAAAGCCGTATGGAGAAGGTCTCCTGATCGATTGCCTGGAGGATACTGTGATAAAATGAGAGGTTAAGGTCAAAGCAACGGACTTCGATGTCAGGATCATTGGCCTGAAGAAAGGCAGCAAGCACAGCCGGGCCAAGTGGGGGACTGGTTGGCCGAATATAAGGTGGGATAACAAGGGCGAGTCGCATAAAACCTCACATTGAAAGAATCATATTGATTCACAATAGATGGTTCTTGGCTCAATCGCAAGTTCCAACACCAAGGGCAAATTTATTAGTTTCAATGGTGATGGCGTCGTATTTATACCCGACGTTGAGGGTGAAAACTCTCCATCTGCTTCGTTGCTGCATTTTTTATTTAATTTCGACGTACCTTAGTACGCCGAAATTAAATAAAAAATACGCGCCTCGCATATGGAGCTTTTCACCCTAACTACCGGGCATAAATACTTAGCCATCCTGGGTTTGAGGTTTTCACCCAAACTACGGGCATAAATACGAGTTTATCAATGGTGATGGCGTCGTAAAAACCTCAAATCTAAGATGGCAGGGGTTGTCAGTCTACAATCTTGGCCTTTAAGGGAATAGTGATAGTGCAACAGTTCGACTGGTCCTCTTCTCTGGTAACATTCAGAGTGCCGCCAAAGGTTTTCAGAAAATCAGTGCAGAAATTCATGTTGTGCCACGGCCTGGAACCGTTCCTCCCGTCTGCTGCTGAATGAAATTTCCAGGGGGCACCGTTGTCATAAATAGAAATGACAGCACTATTGCGCGCTATAGCCTCATCATCAAATTTGATTGTAATTTTTTTCAACCCTGCCTGGTTATTGTCGAATTTATTATTAAGAGCTGTTCTGCTACTCTGTAGAGCAGAGAGGACAACAAGTTGAAGATCGCTGACATGGTAATTCAAGGTCAGTGTCGGGGAGTCAAGGATGACAGCCAGCTCAATGTCGTCACTTTTCATTGTTCCCCTGACAAGTGCTGTAATGTGTTCAAAGATAGCATCAAGTGAGAGACTCTTTGCCACCCCGTCTTCACTGCCACTGGTAAACTTGATCATGTGAGTGAGGAGTTTTGACATCTTCTTCTCCTCTTTAAAGAGTTTTTGCAGCAGTTGCTTGGAGTCACTGTCCAGCGGCAAATCGGCGCTGAGATCAAGAATTGCCTGGGTATAATTGATAGCGCCATTGGAAAGGTTCGTCAGTTCATGGCTGAGTCCTCCTAAAAGGTGACCAATTGAGCTGTACCGATAGAGACGAGAGAGTTCTCTGGTATTACCTGCAGGCGTCTGGACGATTGTCCCAGTTTGTTGGTCAGCCAATGTTTTTATGGTTTTGTGAAGAGTGAAGAGAGTTATGCTCTCATTCATTTCCGGACTAAGGTTACGGCAATAATAAAGGATTGGTGATGTGATATACCTGTTTATAACCAAAAGCATTATACTCACCAGTGATATAAAAACGGCAAAAAGTCCAACCAGGGCACGGTGCAGTCCAAGGAGTTGCGTTTGGGTGTACCTGGTAATAAGCTGATGAAAACCGGTCAGTTTTGAGTGTATGGTTCGCAGTTGTGTTGAAAGGGCGCTGAGTTGTTTTGCAGAAGTAACTCCCTGATTGTTGTGCAGGTTCCGAAGCGATACCGTAACATTTACCAGATCCACCTGGTTGATAAAGGTGAGTTTGAATTCTTCAGGGATTAGAATATCTTCAAGAATGAGGGTCAGGTCATCATCAAGACCCTGAATTTCTTTTATGAGTTCATTGGTATTTAAGGACCCATGGTTGAGCAGTGTTTCGTTGATATGCTCCTTCATTCCGGTAAATTGAAAAAGAAGGTGTTGGCTGGAAGCAACGAGCTGATCACAGTGTTGATAGAGAAAATATTGTTTGACGGCAAAAAAGAGTACAACAAAAAGCAAGCAGATAGTGGTTATGGAGAACAGGGAAAAGAGTGTTCTTAACGAAATTTTTGAAAGGATATTTCTCATCTTTTCCCTCCGGTATTGAAAAATTACAATGGCCCTAAAGACCCCCTGAAAATCCAGGAGGCCTTAGATGCCAATTGTCAGCCTCTATTTTTCACCTTGCCATCCATAGACGATGGGCAGTCGATAAACGATGAAACGGTAAGTTAGGAAGTAGAGGGAATAGATAGTTATCGTAATCCACACCTCTTTCCAGTGTGGAATCTCCTGATACAGCTGCCAGTTGTAGGCAACAAGAGCTGTGTTGAGCCTGTTCCAGATAATCCCAAGGGCGGCAATGAATGCACCGAATCTGATCAGTGTAACCCACTGATTTCTTGCACCTATTGCAAACATCAGCATTGGCAGAACAACACCTGCACCAAGCTCCAGCATGTAATACGATCCCCAACCGGTGAGCAAGTAGGACCATTCCTGATCGTGAGCAACAGCTACTATCTTGATTACCAGATAGGTAATCATTGCATAGGAAGCACCTTTGGCAAGTCCTATGGTAATGTAGTCAAGGTTGTCTTTGAATTCATCGTCACAACGCCACCCCATAAAGTTCTTGATCAGGGTGGAAGCGATGATGACCATTGAGAGTCCTGCAAAGATAGACGAACAGAAGAAGTGAATCCATTGGAAGTTGACGGATAGCCACAAGGGGTGAACTTTCGCAGGGGCGTAGGTAAATAACGCTCCCAGGGCACCCTGGTGGAGAGTGGAGAGAATAATGCCGGCAACGGTAAGCCCCAGGACCCATTTTCTGATTATCCGTTTTCCTTTGAGCCAGCCAATCCATTCAAAAAATGCAGGGAGGACTTCCGCTATCTGCACAGAGAGATAGGTAGCAACATGCCAGGCAACAAGGAAAAGGACAGCAGCGGGACCAAGAGAGACGAACATTGGATAGGGAAGGCGCCAGGGCATGCCAAGGTCCACTTCCAGAAAGACAACAGCAAAGAAATATCCCAGGAGACCATTGAGTAGTGCCAGGCGTTCAATGGCGTGGAAATCTTTTCTGCCAAAGAGTTCCACCGTGGTGCCGAGCATAAATCCTGAGGCCGAAAGGGGAACCATTCCAAAAAGGCCGAATCCAAGGAAGAGGCCCCATGGGTAGTCGTTGGATGCGTGAGTAACAGAGCCGAGACCAAAGATGTAGCGTTGGAGAATAAGTGGAACCCCAACGGCAAAAATAAAGATCATCAGCCAGTTTATCGGATTCCTGAAAAACTGTTTCTTGTATTCAGGGACAGACAGACCTAACCACAGTTTTTCTTTGATGGTCCATTCTGTTCCATCTTCCTTGAGATGATGGACTATTGGAATTTCAGGTCGTTCTTTAGAAAAGAGTCTCATACCTGCTCCTCCTTTTCATCATTCTTTTTATTTTTTTCTTTTTCCATTTCTTTAATTTTATCCTTTCGGGTTGCAAGTAAATGGAACCCTATAAAGAGGCCGGGCCAGATGGTAAGAACCATGGGGACAATGGCGAGGAAATCTTTTACGGAATTTAAAATCGGCTCCTTGGGAACATGGGTGTCAAATCCCACTTTGTCAAAAGGTACACTGGAGAGGTACATCCAGGCGGTGCCGCCTACTTCATGCTCACCGTAAATGTGATCAACATACTTTCCGGGAGTCTCGCGAATGCGCTGTTTTCCCATTTTCAGAACATCTTTACGTTTTCCAAAGGTCAATGCCTCCTGAGGACATGCTTCAACACATGCAGGTGCCTTACCCTCTTTCAAGCGGGTGTCGTAGCAGAAGATACATTTCATGATTTTGGGATCAAAGGCACTGGAGTATTTGAACGTCGGCACATAGAATGGACAGGCGATCATACATGTTCTGCAGCCGACACAGACCTTGGAATTGTAGATGACTGCTCCTTCAGGTGTTTTGGTATAGGCATTGACAAAACAGGAGGTCAGGCAGGCCGGTTCTGCGCAATGATTACATTGAAATTTCCTGAAAAGCGGGTGGTCCAGTTCAGGCACATCGTAACGATTCACTACAGTGTATCGTGTTTCATCGGTACGCCGCTTCTGACCATGATGGATCTCGTCAAAGACTGAAAAATCGTCGAAAGGTTTGGCAGGTTCGGGAAGATCCTGTTCTTTGTTGCACGCTGCTTCACATGACCTGCAGCCAACGCAACGGGTAAGATCAACCAAAACTCCCATGCTGTCGGGATATCCATCAAAATCACCTGATGCCTGACAGTCCTTATTTTTGAGTACCGTGGCAGATGCTGTTGCTGCAAGCCCGCCTTTGAGAAAATTTCTACGGCTTAATAATTTTTTCATTTGTTTTCCTCTCTTGAAAACCGGTCACTGGATATCTGATCATTAATGACCAGAGGATGAAGTTCCTTTTGCCGGGGCAAATGTCCCAGTATTGAACCGCCTCTCTCCAGCCTCTGTCATGGTGTGGCATTCCTGGCAACCGGTGGGACCTGATATTATTTCATGACAGCCCATGCAGTTGAGATGATAAGCTCCTTTGAGTCCGGGTTTGTCAATATGGTAGAGTTCCGGAGATTCCAGTGTCTTGAGGTAATCCTTGTTAAAACGGTTAGTTTCGTGGCATCCAGTACAGGTGACCTCGTCACCCTCTCCACTGTTACTGTGGCACCTGGCACAGTTGGAATCGACTACCTTATCGCCGGTTGTATGGTGGTGGCATTCTTCACAGCTTGCATATTCCGTATGCATGAGATGATTAAATTCCACTGGCCCATAAAGGTTAGCCATGCTTTCAATGGTAACCATTTCAGGGGCATCTTCTACTTCCATGGACAAAAGATGGCCGGGCGATAGCATGATACCTCCCATGGTCAGAGCTAATGCTGTCCTCATAACTTTCTTACGTGTTCGCATTGATTTTCCTCCTTGTAAAAAAAATCTTTAGAACCAATTAGGTTTTAATCATTATTCCTTTTGCGCTTTTTCAATAAGTTGTGTTCAATTTCTTTTTGCTTTAGATAACAATGATGTACGATGTCCATTTCTTCACCATCAACGGTTTCATTGACTAGCAGGGCTTCGGCAAGTTCATGCAGGAATTGGTTATTTTTGGTGAGTAACTCAGTGGTTTCCCTGTAACAGGTTTCAATGAGATCTTTTATTTCCTGATCAATCAGTTCTGCTGTTTTCTCACTGTATGCCTTAGTTGCCGTCGTATTGCCAAGAAACCCCTCCTGTTCATGGGAGTAGGCAATAGGTCCAATGGCTGCACTCATGCCGAACTCACAAACAAGACGTGTTGCTATCTCTGTAGCTGTTACGATGTCGTTGCCGGCACCTGTGGTTTGATGGCCGAAGACGATCTCTTCAGCTATACGACCACCCATTAATGTTTTGATCCGGTTGACAAGGTATTCACGGGAGTAGGTGTACTTGTCGTCGAGGGGTACCTGTTGAGTGAGACCAAGGGCACGACCTCTGGGGATGATGGATATTTTGGTTACCGGATCAGTATCAGGCAGGAGCTTAGCGGTGATTGCATGGCCAGCCTCGTGATAGGCTGTTACCCTGCGGTCTTTTTCGTTGATAACAACATTCTTCCGCTCAAGACCAAGGCTTATTTTATCTTTGGCTTCTTCAAAGTCGGCGAAGTCAACACATGTTTTGTTATGACGGGCTGCCATGAGTGCTGCCTCATTAACAAGGTTTGCTATTTCAGCACCACTGAATCCCGGAATGGATCTGGCAATTTCAGAAAAATTAATACCAGGTGCAAGGGCAATTTTTTTGGCATGTACTTCGAGTATCTTTCGTCTTCCCTTCACATCAGGAAGAGAAATCGTTACCTGACGGTCAAACCGGCCTGGGCGAAGCAGGGCAGGGTCCAACATGTCTGGACGATTAGTTGCGGCAATTATGATGACTGTCTCGTTGGAATCAAAACCGTCCATTTCCACAAGCAGGGCATTTAGGGTCTGTTCCCGTTCATCATTTGATCCGCTTGCATTTCCACCGCTTCGTTTCCCGCCTATGGCATCTATCTCATCGATAAAAATAATACACGGTGAGTTCTTTTTGGCTTCGGTGAAAAGCTCACGTACGCGTGATGCCCCAACACCTACAAACATCTCAACAAAGTCAGAACCACCAATTGAATAGAAAGGCACCGATGCTTCGCCGGCTATGGCTTTGGCAAGTAGTGTTTTACCAGTTCCTGGAGGGCCCTGGAGGAGAACGCCTTTTGGGATATAGCCGCCGAGACGAGAAAACTTTTCAGGATATGTAAGAGAATCTACGATTTCAGTCAGTTCAATTCGAGCCTCGCTGATTCCAGCGACATCTTCGAAGCTGAGGTTTGTTCTTTTTTTTGGATGGAATGAACTGCCCTTGCTTTTTCCAAATCCTGGTTTACCTCCTTGCTGACTCCTGCTGAAAATCAGGTATCCACCAAGGATGAGGAGGACAGGAAGCATTGCCTTGAGAAAACCACTGATGTTCTCACTGTCTTTTTCAGCAGTTATGAGTACTTTTTTTTCCTCCAGCAGGGGCATGATGGTGGGGATGTCTGGAACATATGAACTGAAGGCTTGCTTCTTGATATTTTCCCCAGTCACCTGTCCGCCTTTTAAGTGAATGGCTTTTATTTCTCCTTCTTCAATACAGGATAGAAATTCAGTGTATGCAATTTCCTCAGGTGTCGTCTCATGGAGATACACGTTGTATCCAACAACTCCCAGGAAAGTTAGGAGAAGAATGAGTAATCCTGTTTGAATCTGGGACATGGGTTATTCCTTGTTTGGTTTAGATATTATGCTTTTGTAGGAAAACGATTTCCTGCTGATTACACCAGCCAAAAGAAGGTTAAATATTGACTCCTTGTCAGGCAGCATTTCTGTATTTCTGCGAAAACAGAATTCATCGAGATATAGTTGGAGATGTTTATTTGCGACTCCCCCCCTGTGCACCTTGTTCAACCAGATTTCAAAGCTCTTCAGAAGATCTCTGGTGCGATAGATAGAAGAACTTGTGATCGTGATGAAATTCTTACGATTATTATCAAGGTAAGCTTCATAATTCGGAACAATCAGAGACGATCCGGATAAGAGGTTGTTTTCCAGAAATGTGTTCACTGTCTCTTGAGTAAGATTGCCAATAACGTCCATTTTTATGCGGCCGGTGATACCGGCGGGGAGGATGATCTCAGCTGCGGCAAGAATAGTTGCCTTTGCAGGGGGGACTCCTCCAAAAAATATGTTCTCTGACGAAAGTTCTACTGTTTCACGACACGGTTTGTTATCTGCAACAGCCATTGCCATACGCAGTTTCTGCAGCCAGGTCCAGGCAGTTTGATAACTTGAAAGTTTTAAAAATCTTTGCAGATCCTTTGCACTGTGGCCGCCTTCAGTGGCAGTAAGCCACCAGATGCTCATAAGCCATTGAGATAATGGCTTTTTGGTTCCATGCATGATTGTGTCGGTGGTGATTGATGTCGGGTGGCCGCAATGACTACAGGTCATGGTTTTTGATGGGAGTTGATCTTTGTTTTCCCAGTTGCAGTATGAACACTCAAAACCATTGGGCCAGCGTTTGGAGAAAAGAAATTGGAGGCTGATTTCTTCACTGTGAAACAGTGTTCTGAATTCATCCAGTGTTTTTGGAAAACATTCCATTATAAAGGGAGTGGCCTGCATATGGTTCCTCGGAGTGTTGAACTTATCCACTTTAGCTTGAGTTATTGCACATATGGTGCCATTGAACAAAACTGCTTGCGTTTACTTCGTAACTACCTGTATACACAACAGTAAAAGTTGTTGGATGAAAATGCAGATGCCAAGGTGGGGAGAGGGGGGAATGTGGTCTTTAAGGATATATTGACTTGTTTGCGTGCAGCTATTTATTGTAAATACAGTATGTTAGAGGTTTTTCTTTGTTCGGAAGAGGGGGGAGGGGTGATGCCACAGAACTGTTGCTTGTACTACACTTGTGATCCAACACAAGCGTAGCGGGATGGCGGGAGGCTAGGAGCCTGACCGAAAATGCCCTTTTTCCCCAACTCTTCGTTGCTTGTGAAAAATAATGCTCGGAATATTATGTATATGCCTGTGCTTATTTTTCACAGATGCCTCGATTTGAGAAAAAATGTCTATTCTCGGAC
>JAIPEF010000123.1 GCA_021737265.1 Desulfocapsa sp.
AGTAAATCTGCAAGGTATAATAAACTTGACTCCTCAGACAATGTACGTTTGATTTGATTTTGGGTTTTCATGCATCAAGTATGCACGATTCAGGCTTAAATGTCCAGCTTAAAATTATGGGTAACAGGCAGTCCTAGCCGGCCTGTTCCAGGGCCACAGCTACGGCGACAGAAGCACCAACCATGGGGTTGTTTCCCATGCCGATCAGTCCCATCATCTCAACGTGTGCAGGTACGGAAGAGGATCCGGCGAACTGGGCATCGGAATGCATACGGCCCATAGTGTCAGTCATACCATAGGATGCCGGACCTGCTCCCATGTTGTCAGGGTGCAGAGTCCGTCCTGTCCCGCCACCGGATGCCACAGAAAAGTAACGTTTACCCTGGAGGTTACACTCCTTCTTGTAGGTTCCGGCAACCGGATGCTGGAAACGGGTGGGGTTGGTGGAGTTTCCGGTAATGGAGACGTCTACCCCTTCCAGGTGGTTGATGGCCACGCCCTCGCGGACGTCATCGGCGCCATAGCAGCGCACTTCTCCACGAGGACCTTCTGAAAAACGTTTTTCCTTGACAACTGCAAGTTTTGAGGTCGCGTAGTCAAATTGAGTTTCCACACTGGTGAACCCGTTGATGCGTGAAATAATATGTGACGCATCTTTGCCTAAACCGTTAAGGATTACCCGGAGCGGCTCTTTACGGACACGGTTTGCCGACATGGCAAGACCGATTGCTCCTTCAGCAGCGGCAAAGGACTCATGGCCGGCAATAAAGGCAAAACATTTCGTTTCTTCACGCAGGAGCATGGAGGCCAGGTTTCCATGGCCGATACCAACCTGGCGATGATCTGCAACAGATCCTGGAATACAGAAGGCCTGTAGCCCCTCACCCAGGGTCGCTGCAATATCCACCGCCTTGGTCTCACCTTTCTTGATGGCAATAGCTGCGCCTACCGTGTATGCCCAGCAGGCATTTTCAAAGCAGATGGGTTGGATTTCCTTAACGATTTTAGCCACATCCACACCGTACGCTTCACAGATTTCTTTTGCCTCTTCAAGGTCCTTGATGCCATATTTTTCCAGCACAGGGATGATCTGGTTAATCCGTCTGTCGTAACTTTCAAATAGTGCCATGATTATTCTCCCTATTCCTCTCGTGGATCAATAGTTTTAACAGCATCGGCAAAGCGTCCGTAGGTTCCAGTGGCGGATTCAAGTGCCTTGTTCGCATCTTCTCCCTTCCTGATGGCCTCCATCATACGGCCGAGGTGAACAAACTTGTAGCCGATGATTTCATCGTTGGCATCAAGTGCCAGTTCCAGAACATAGCCTTCAGTCACTTCGAGGTAACGGGGACCTTTGAGCCTGGTGCCATAGGTACTGGCAGTTACAGAACGCAACCCCTTGCCGAGATCTTCAAGACCTGCACCCACGGGAAGTCCGCCTTCGGAAAAGGCTGACTGACTGCGGCCATAAACGATTTGCAGAAAAAGCTCGCGCATGGCAGTATTGATGGCATCACAGACCAGGTCTGTATTCATGGCCTCAAGAATGGTTTTCCCGGGCATGATCTCAGATGCCATGGCTGCGGAATGGGTCATACCGGTACAGCCGATGGTTTCGATGAGTGCCTCTTCAATGATCCCGTCTTTGATGTTTAACGTCAACTTGCATGCACCCTGATGGGGTGCACACCAGCCAACCCCATGGGTCAGCCCACGAATATCTTTGATTTCTCTGGCCTGTGTCCATCCGCCTTCCTGGGGAATGGGTGACGGTCCGTGATTGCACCCCTGGGTCAGCGGGCACATTTCTTTTACTTCAGAAGAGTATTCCATGCGAGTCTCCTTTGGTTGATTTTTAGAAGCAACACAATAAAGGATATTGGAAAAAGGAACAAGGGGAAAGGAGAGTCTTTTAAGGCGAGAGACTGTAATTGAACCAAGGTCTCTTTGAATATTCTATTGGGAGCAGAGCAGAGAGAATTGTTTTTCTAATTCAGTTTGAATGGCCTGGTTGAAACAGGCAAAGATCACTTGCAGGGGCGGCTCTGCCTCTCTGAGAAACGCTTTTGTTTCCTGCATGGCTATTGCACAGGCCTGATCAGCGGGATAACCGTAAACACCGCAGCTGATAGCCGGAAAGGCAACGGAGCTAAGATTGTTTTCCTTTACCAGACGGAAACATTCCCGGTAGCAGGAGGTCAGCAGTTCTGCCTCATTGTTCTGTCCGCCCTGCCAGACCGGGCCAACTGTGTGGATGACATGTCGGGCGAGGAGTTTGTAGCCTCTGGTGATTCTGGCCTGCCCGGTGGGGCAGCCTCCTATTGTCTCACATTCGGCAAGGAGCTCTGGTCCTGCGGCAGAGTGGATTGCCCCGTCAACGCCGCCACCTCCCAACAGAGAGTTGTTGGCAGCATTGACAATGGCGTCCACATCCAGACCGGTAATATCTGCCTGAATGACCTGTATGGGGATCATGGCTTTTCAAGTCTTGCCAGCTCTTTTTCCAGAATTTGCCCAAGGGTAAAGGAAAAATCACCGACAATCCGGATGCAGTGCTGTTTCCGGCCGTCTGGTTTGGAGTAAAAATTTCGCACTTCGTCCTTGTTCGACCAGTCTGTGCGGGCGATATCTCTACAGTTTGAACCGCCGAAAACTTCAGTCAGCTGATCGAATTCCTTGATGAGCTTCTTACTCGCTGCCCACATTCGTGGATTTTCTTTTTCGTCAAGATTTCCCCTGCTGTGCAGAGAAGAAATAGTAGCCACAGCCCCCAGGAGTGTACCGCAGACAGCACCGGAACTTGCAATCCCGCCGCCAAAGGCTCCCATTGCCTTGATCACATTTTCATCCTTTTGATTTATCTTTTCCAGGCCCACGGCCAGGATAGCCTGACTTCAGTGGAGACGTTTTTTGAAAAGATCCATGGCTTTTTCCCGCATATCTTCAGGGGTCATGATTTTCTCCATAGATTGAGATTTGTATTCACAGGAATGCATTCAATTGATAGTGTTAGAGAATACCCTGTTTAATGGTTAAAAAAAACAGAAAAGAGGAGAAAGGAATGGCCCGGCGGTGTTGTGGTCGAGAAAAGTTGAGGTCTGTGAGTCTGCCGTGGAATTAATTGACACCCATAGTCACATTGATGTTTCGGTATTTGTAGATGATTTTTATGAGGTTTTGAATAAAGCCCGGAAGGCGGGGGTTGCTGCCCAGATTTTACCTGGAGTACACCGGGGAGGATGGCAGCGAATCCTCGAACTCTCCAAGGCCGAGAAAGATCTTTATCCTGCCGTGGGTCTGCACCCCATGTATCTGCAACATCACGGCGAGAGCGATCTTGAACTGCTTCGAAAGCATGCCGGGAGCGGGCTGCTCAAGGCAATTGGTGAGATCGGACTCGATTATTTTGTAGAAGATACGGATCGATCAGTCCAGCAGGAGCTGTTTGAGGCGCAGCTTGACATCGCAGCCGAGTCCGGTTTGCCGGTGCTGTTGCATGTGCGTAAAGCCCATGATCAGGTGCAGGCAACAATCCGCAGGTGTGGCTTTAGCAACGGAGGGATTGTTCATGCCTTCAGTGGCAGTCTGCAGCAGGCTGAACACTATATAAAACTGGGTTTTTTGATCAGTATCTGCGGTACCATTACCTATGACCGTGCCACCCGTATTCGATCTGTTGCCAGCCAAATTCCTCTCCAGTCGCTGGTGCTGGAGACTGACTCTCCTGATATCCCTCCTGCGTCCCATCGTGGACAGCGCAATAGTCCTGAGTATCTCCCTGAGATCGTCTCCTCCCTTGCGGAATTACGCGGGGAGCCGGTTGAGCGGATTGCGAAGCAGACAACAGTAAATGCACGTAGTCTGCTTGGGTTATAGGTAAAATAATGGGGTTTTGAAACAGCGATGAAAGTAGCTCTTTTCTTGTCTGAGGGATCCTGTCTATGAAAAAATATTTAAAATGAATTATCCGTTGGTAGTAACTGGAAACAAGGAAAGAAGTCTTTTCAAAAAGAGGGTTTAAATGAAAGTTAGAAAATTGTTAAAGACTGCTTTAGCTTCAGGTCTTATGGTGGTGCTCAGCTGTGGTGTGGTTTGTTTATCACATGCTGCAGAAGAAAAAGGGACTGTAGAAAAGGTCGCAGCGGTGGAGGTGACAAGCCCGTATACCTATACACATTATCTGCAATTGGCAAAGGATTGGGCCCTTGTCAATGGGGTAAGTGTGCTGCTGGCTCTGACGATCCTGGTTCTTGGGCGTTGGCTGGCAATGTGGGTTTCAGGTATGGCCGCTAATGGATTTCCAAAAGCGGGTGTTGATCAAACGCTGCGCCGTTTTCTGGGCAAGCTCATTTACTATGTTCTGCTGACCGGGGTGGTTTTCGCCGCTGCCAGCCAGCTGGGTATTGATACCACCTCCTTCCTCGCCATCTTTGGTGCTGCCGGTCTGGCTGTTGGTCTGGCGCTCAAGGATTCACTCTCCAACTTCGCATCCGGGATTATGCTCATTCTCTTTCGGCCCTTTAAGGTTGGCGACTTTGTGACAGTTGGTGGTGTAACGGGAACAGTGCACCAGATTGACACCTTCAGTACTTTGATTTTGACTGCTGACAATCAAAGAATTATTGTACCCAACAGTGGAATAACCTCCAGTGTTATCACCAACGTCAATGCCGAAGATACACGCCGGGTCGATCTTGTCATTGGCATTGGCTATGATGATGATATCCGGCAGGCTAAAACGACCCTTGAAGAAATTGTCAGGGCAGATAGCCGGGTGCTTTCTGATCCTGCCACTACCATTGCTGTTGCGGCTCTGGCAGATTCCAGTGTGAACTTTATCGTTCGGCCCTGGGTTAAAACTGCTGACTACTGGAATGTACACAACGACCTGCTTGAGAAGATAAAAATCACCTTTGATGAGACGGGTATCTCCATTCCATATCCACAGCAGGATGTTCATATGTATCAGCAGGCGCTGGAATAGTTGACTCTACTCCACAAACAGAGTGGATTTAATGGAATATTCTTCCTTTCTTTTCTCTGGAAGTATAACATTGACATGGTCTCAACAGCTTGTTGTCGGCAGGCAGAAAGCTGTTGAGTATATGTTTTCGTTTTGTACTATTGAATAGAAAGTGATAATGTCCAATTTTTTCGTATACTGCTCTTCTGCTCGTAAAATCAGCACTTTTTTAATCCTGTTGCTTTTTGGGGCGGTTATCCTTCTCCCCCTTCCTGCCTGTAGTAAAATAGGCCACTCAATCAAAAAACCGGCAGAAGAAAAGTCTCTGGGCGAATGTGTTGTCCTGCTGCATGGCATGGCGCGGAGCTACCACTCCATGGATGATATGCAGGAGCGGTTACTTGCAGAAGGGTATCATACTGTCAACCAGGGCTATCCTTCCACCCGTGAAGGCATCGAAACCATAGCCGAAGAATATTTTCCTGCAGCGTTGAACCATTGTCGCCAGTTCTCTCCCACAGCAATTCACTTTGTCACCCATTCCCTTGGTGGAATTGTTGTTCGAAAAGGTATTAAGGAGAACAAGCCGGAAAAGTTGGGCAGAGTTGTCATGCTCAGCTCACCAAATCGCGGCAGTGCTGCAGTTGATTTTCTCCGGAACTGGAAAATTTATCAGTGGCTCAACGGGCCTGCAGGGCAGCAGTTGTCGACTGCTCCGGATTCAGTACCGAATCAACTGGGGCCTGTTGATTATCCCGTGGGTATTATTACAGGTGACCGGTATGCCTTTTTCGATGGTTGGTTGTCCCGGATTCTACCGGGAAAAGATGATGGGAAAGTCTCTGTGGAACGAGCCAAACTCGAAGGAATGAGCGACTTTCTGGTGGTGCATGAGAGTCACCCTTTTATTATGGATTCGGTGTATGTTCAGGACGAGACAGTCCATTTTTTGAAAAATGGAACCTTTAAACACCAGAAAGACCCCTTACCTCCAGTTTCAGGGGCTGACTGGTTTTCCATTCAAAGTAAATAGATAAAGAAAAACCCGGCAGGCAGGGAGATCCGACAGTGAGTAGCTCAGTTACCCATTCAAAGAAAAAAATCTGGTCTGTGATAGGCCTGGGTTTGTTGCTTTTCGTCAGCATTGCTCTTGTCGGCACCGGTGTCATACTCAAAAAAGGAATCAGGAGTGAAGGCTTTTCTATCGGGCCGGCAACGTTCTCCGGTGTTGTCCTGCAATGGCGGGATAAGTTGGATCTGGAGGTTGACACCCTGAGCCTGGAGCTGCCGCAGAGCAGTGGTAAATTCCCTGGAGACTTGAGTTTTATTGATAGGGGAAACAAAATCGCCGAGAAACTGGATTTCCTGTTCCAGGAGATTTCCATTCAAACGATTACTGTTGGGAAGATGACAGGTGGGGTGCAGCTTGCAGGAGGTACTGCTGTTGTGACACTGGCATCAAAAGATTTTGAATTGCGTTCTCGTTTGCAGAGAGAGCAAAATATCCTCCTCATTGATATTGAGGAGGCGGTCAGCAAGACCTATCATTCCAGTGCCTCAGGGCAGATCCGCCTGTACATAAAAGAAAAGCGGATCATTGGCTCCCTGCTAGCCAAATTGACAGAATCCCTGCCGGTGGCCGTTGACTTTACTGCAAACCGGGAACGGATCTCTTTCCAGGGCAGGGAAGCAGGTAGGATTACAGGTATCACCTCTTTTGTCGAACTGTTTGACCTCAATCAGAATATTCAGCGTTGGATCACTGACTATCTCACCGGAAGCCGGTATCGACTGAAAACCTTCCAGGGCAGTTTTTCCTGGGATGATCCTCAGCAGCTTCTTGACAGTTTTTATGCAGAGGTCAGAGTTGATAATTGTGAATACACCTTTGCCCCGGGTCTGGAGGCGATAAAAACATCGTATACGGATGTAGTTTTTAAAAAGGGAGTGCTGGAAATAACTCCGCACGATTCAACCTTTTATGGCCAGGATGGTGAGAATTCCTGGCTGGATATTAATTTTAATGATCCTGAGAATATTGTTCTTACCGCCTACATCCTGACCCATGCCTTGGCCAATAAAGACATTGTGACCCTGCTGGAATATTATGGAATCTCTCTGCCATTTACACAGACATCCGGTAAGGTCGGAACAGATTTAACTCTTGCCATTAATCTTAATGAGACACAGCTCACAGCTTCCGGAAGGTTTCTTATTGGTGACGGTGTTTTTCTGTATGAGGGAAAACAGTATGGTGTGGAAGATGCTTTGATCGTCCTTGAAAATACCACAATTACCCTCGAGCAGATGCGCGTCAGTTTTGAAGAGTTTTTCACCGTAGATGTCAGCGGTGCTGTTGATCTGGCAAAACATAGAGGGGATATTGATATCGAGGTTCAGGGACTCGCTCTTAACGTCGGCAAGTCCACCCTGACCCTCGATCAATCAGAGCCTAAACCAACGCTGCAGTACCAGATTCGTCCGGATGGATTAAGAATTGCTGCCACTGAGTCTGCATGGAAACTTGATGTTCTGCCTCTGCGGCTGGGACCATTCAGCACTCCTTTTGTCCTTGAGGATTACTCAGGAGTTCTGTCTCCCACTCTGCTTACTGTCCCATCCAAAGTTAAGGCGGAGGTCTCCGGACCATTTTCTTTAAAAGGACAAAAGGTTGACCTCCAGTGTGATCTTCTCCAGCATAATACGAAAGACCTTGTTCTGGAGCAGGACCACATACCCTTTCGTCTGCAATATGATCAGGAGTTGACAATCACCACTGAAGAGTCGTCACAGTGGACTCTGAACCATATTCCGATTGCAGTGTACCCCTCTGACCTCAAATACATGGACAATACCCTCTCCATACTTGATAGTGGAATCAGTTACGGACAGTTCTTTGATAGCCATGTTACCGGGCACTATAATTTTCAGGAGAATCAGGGACGCTTTCTCCTTGAAAATCTTCAGATCAAAAAAGAAGAACTCGGCAGTGTGTTTAGTCCCAGGGATGCTGTTGCAGTAGTAGTCGATGGGAGAAAGGAGAGTCTGCTTGTCAGAATTCCGGAGTATGCTATGGAAATCAGTACCGGAGAAAATGCAAGCTGGTCTGCAAGCTTTAATGATCTGGCAGTTCTTCACAAACATTCAAGCCTGCTGCAGCAGTATATGCTGGATAGAGGCAGTCTGACTGTCTCCTCTGAAAATGGCGAAAAGCCGTACAGCTTTTCTGCCGATTTTCCCCGCCTCTATCCTTTTCTGATAAAGGATGGCAATCCCATTGACCGCTTTACTGTTGCCGGCAGAATCACTGAGCAAGGACTCACGGCAATGATTAATTCTGATGTTGAGATCGTCTATGATGATAAATTGAATATCTCATCACAGGGTGTTGGGTTCAATGTCAGTGCAATACGTAAGTTTATGAAGGAGCGACCACTGCCTGCAGCTGGAGATTCCGAGAAAAAGATCAGTGGAAATGTTGTGGCCACTGATTCAAGCTTTTACCTTACACCTGACATTCAGCTTCCGGCTGACATAGTTGTTTTAGCTTTTTCAGGTGATACCGCCAGCTTAAGTTTGAAACATGGCGCGGGTACTGTTGTTGTGGATATTGAAGGGGATCGTTTCCTGCTGAAAGGTGAAGATTTAAATGATGCCTTTATGAATGCTTTGAGTCCTGATGCTCACATCCGTGGGGGAAGGTTGAGTGTGGGGGCCGGGGGAAGTTTTGATGAGTTTTCGGTGGTACTGAAGGCCAATGATTTTATTTTGCGAGATTTTAAGACATTAAACAACATTCTTGCCATGGTGAACACCATTCCGGCCCTCATCACCTTTACTCTGCCTGAGTATAATACCAGGGGCTTGCCAGTGAGTTCTGCTGTCGCCGGTATGAAGGTCAAAGATGGCCTGGCCACCCTTGAAGTGCTCGATATTAATTCGCCGGAAATCAGCATGACCGGAAGTGGCTGGGTTGATTATCCTGAAAAACGGGTCGCAATGGATCTTAACCTGATCACCCAGTCCAATGCAAATGTGCGTAAAATTCCTTTGATTGGCTATGTTCTTGCCGGTAAGAAAAAACAGCCCTCCATTACTGTCAAGGTAACAGGGGATTTGCTTAATCCTAAGGTGGAATCAGAAGTGTTCCGGAAGGTGGCGACCATACCTTTTTCTATTCTCTACCGTACCCTTGCCTTGCCGGCCTATATTGTCTCCCCTCTGTTTGAGACGGATCAGGGCGGGGAAGGCGAAGAGGTGAGGGGCGCGGATTTCGAATGAGAGCGGGTGTGGCGTTGAGATTTCAATTCGCTAAAATGAAAAAAGCAGAGCCCCCCAAAGGGAACTCTGCCGATATATCACTTTCTCTGTCATGCGGAAGAAAATGTTCTGTTTGACTTGTTCTACAGACTGTAGAGTATCAGCAACCGCTGATCCCTCAACCGCCTCCAGTCTTGAGAGGAGCCGGGGCACCATCTTTGGTGAGCGGGCTGCCAATGGCAGAACGGGAAACCTTTATTCGCACATTGTCGGCAATCTCCATGGTCACAACACTGTCGGTCAGACCGGTAATGGTACCGTGAATACCGCCCTTGGTTACAACTTTGTTGCCGTTTTTCAGCTCATTCAGGAACTGCTGCTGCAGTTTGGCCTGTTTCTGCTGGGGCCTGATGAGCATGAAATAAAATACAGCAAAGATAAGAATAAGGGGGATGAAAGAGGCTATCCCTCCTGCTCCTCCACCTGCTGCGGGGCCTGCTGCGTATGCAACTCCTGTCATGGTATTTCCTCCAAAAGAAAAAATCAGTGTGAGTGTGGTATTTCTATAACGGTTTATTTCTGTCTACCTTGAATGGACATTTGTAATCACTCTCCTTCTAGCCTGCCACAAAAATCGTTACGAAATGCGGAAAAGCTGCCATTTTCGATGGTCTCACCCATTCCGGCCATGAGATTCAACTCAATCTTGTTTGATGGCGTCGTAAAAACTCTCCATCTGCTTCGTTGCTGCATTTTTTATTTAATTTCGACGTACCTTAGTACGCCGAAATTAAATAAAAAATACGCGCCTCGCATATGGAGCTTTTTACTTAGCCATCCTAGGTTTG
>JAIPEF010000124.1 GCA_021737265.1 Desulfocapsa sp.
AGCACAGGCATATACATAATATTCCGAGCATTATTTTTCACAAGCAACGAAGAGTTGGGGAAAAAGGGCATTTTCGGTCAGGCTCCTAGTACAGCGTAAACCTTAATGTGCCGTTTTGGGTTCGTCCGTCATACCCGAGTGGAGTTATCGGGTATCCAGGAATTTAGCTCCGCTCTGGATCCCCGATTACTCCCTCGAGGATGACTTCGATGAGAAGATATAAGCCTCCTAGGGGAAACGTGAAAGATACGTATCGATTTCAACATAAGCATATCCTGGGCATAGAACAGTTATCTGTCTCTGATATTTTTCATATTCTTGATACCGCCCTATCCTTTAAAGAAATATCCAATCGTTCTCTTAAGAAAGTCCCCACCCTTAAAGGGAAGACTATCATCAATTTTTTCTTTGAGCCTTCCACCAGAACACGTCTCTCCTTTGAAATCGCCGCCAAGCGGATGAGTGCAGATACCTTTAATATCGCAGCATCGACCAGTTCTGCGCAAAAGGGTGAAACGCTTATTGATACGGCGCGAAATCTCGAGGCCATGAATCCTGATATTATTATTCTCAGACATGGAAGCTCAGGCGCCCCCGGCCTTCTCGCCCGCCATATAAAAAATGGAGCCATCATAAATGCAGGAGACGGGTCCCATGAGCACCCCAGCCAGGCGCTCCTTGATATGATGACGGTTCGAGAGCATAAGGGGAAAATTGACGGTTTGAAGGTTGCCATTGTCGGGGATATAGCGCACAGCAGGGTGGCCCATTCCAATATTCTCGGTTTCACAAGACTTGGTGCAGAGGTCAGAGTGGCCGGGCCTGCAACCTTTATGCCGCCACACCTCGAATCTCTGGGAGCCTGTGTCTGTGGGTCTATACAAGAGGCGCTGGTGGATGCTGATGTGGTGATGGCCCTGCGTATTCAGAAAGAACGGCAGGATGACCCGTTGATTCCCTCCCTTCGTGAATACGCACACTTTTATGGTATAAACCGATCATTATTGCAGCATGCCCGCCCAGATGCCCTGATTATGCATCCGGGACCAATCAATCGTGGGGTGGAAATGAGTCCAGACGTGGCAGATGGTGCCGGGTCCGTTATCCTGGAGCAGGTGACCAACGGAGTAGCGGTGCGTATGGCCCTGCTCTATCTCATTATGGGAACGCAGGGGGCAGGAGCATGACAATGGTAACGATTTTACAGAATGGCCGCCTCATTGACCCGGTGAGTGGTGTAGACGGGCCCGGTGATCTCTGGATTGAGGATGGTCTCATTGTTCCTGCCAGGGAGCATATTCCTGAAAACAGTCAAGTCTTTGATGTTCAGGGAAAGTGGATCGTACCCGGGCTCATTGACATGCATGTCCATCTTCGGGAACCGGGGGAAGAGTACAAGGAAACAATAGAATCCGGTACCAGAGCCGCTGCTGCCGGGGGATTTACCGCTGTTGCCTGTATGCCCAATACCAGGCCGGTGAATGATAGTGCACCAGTTACCCGTTTCATACTTGAGAAGGCGCGTACGGCCTCAGCAAGAGTTTATCCCACCGCTGCCATCAGCAAGGGAAGTGAGGGCAAGGGGTTGGCCGAATATGGTGAGTTGAGAGAGGCAGGTGCTGTTGCTGTATCCGATGACGGTCTGCCGGTTCTTGACAGCCAGTTGATGCGGCGTGCTATGGAATATGCGGGCAGCCATGATCTGCTGGTTATTTCCCATTCAGAGGAAATGGCACTCAGTCGAAATGGTTCCATGAATGAAGGAGTGCTTTCCACCCGTTTAGGATTACGAGGTATTCCCGCTGCTGCAGAGGCCATTATGGTCTATCGGGAGATTGCCCTTGCAGAACTGACCGGACAGCGTACCCACATTGCCCATGTGAGTACTGCAGCGGCCACTGATCTTATTGCCCAGGCCAAGGCGCGGGGAGTGCGGGTGACGGCCGAAACCACGCCCCATTATTTTACCCTCACCGAGGAGGCGGTTGGTGATTACAATACCAACGCCAAGATGAATCCGCCCCTGCGCACTGAAGCAGATAGACAGGCCATACGAACGGGATTGCAGGACGGGACGTATGATGCCATAGCCACCGACCATGCACCTCACTCCGTACTGGAAAAAGAGATTGAGTTTGATCGGGCTGCCAACGGAATTATCGGTCTTGAGACCTCGCTGCCACTCTCTTTAGCCCTGGTAAGAAACGGACTGATTGAGCCTCTGCGCCTGGTTGAGTTGATGTCGTCGGCGCCAGCCCGTATCCTGCAGGTAGAAGGGGGGACATTGGCTGACGGCAGTGTTGCTGATGTGACGGTGATTGATCCGGAGAAAGAGTTTATCTTCACGGAAGAGTCTATTCTTTCCAAGGGGAAAAATTCACCCTTTATTGATTGGAAGCTGCAGGGTAAAGCGGTTCTTACCATCATGGGTGGGCGTATAACTCATAATGAAATGAAGTAGTTTTCCTTCAACTCTCCACATAGTCTGCAGGATCTGTCATTCCGGCATCTGCAAAACCTTGCAAACGCAGGGCGCAGGCATCACATCTGCCGCAGGCCTTGTCACCCACAGGATCGTAACAGCTGTGGGTTTTTGTGTAATTCACCCCCAGAGAGATTCCCCTGGCAATAATCTCCGCTTTGCTCATGTCCAGTAATGGCGCCTGAATACGAAAAGGGGTGGTGCCGTTTACGCCTGCCCTGGTACCAAGGTTGGCCATCTTCGTAAAGGCTTCCAGAAATTCGGGACGACAGTCAGGATACCCTGAATAATCCACGGCATTGACGCCTATAAAGATATCTGTGGCTCCAAGGACTTCTGCCCAGGCCACAGCATGGGAAAGAAAGATGGTGTTTCTTGCGGGAACATAGGTGATGGGGATTTCTTTATCATCGGCCTCAAGATTCCTGTCTTTTGGGACTTCAATGGCGTCAGTGAGAGCAGAACCGCCAATTTTACCCAGATCAAGGTTCAAAACGAGGTGTTTTTCAACCTGACTCTCAATGGCTGCCTGTTTTGCTTTTTCCAGTTCAACGGTTTGCTTTTGACCATATTGAAAACTCAGGCAGTAACAGGAGTAGCCCTCTTTTTGGGCAATGGCTAAAACCGTGGTGGAGTCCAGGCCGCCACTGAAGAGAATGACCGCTTTTTTGTTTTTGTCAGGTTTCATGGTTTCGTTCCCGTTTCAATTGTATTTTCCAGAAAGCAGGGAATAGATTTCTGTACGATAATGGATTCAGGTCTCACTTCAGCCTGGTAGGCAAGCATCTGGACACCTTTTTTACAGACCTCAGCAAGGGTCTCTGCATAGAGCGGATCAATATGGGCAGCAGGTCTGAAACGATTCGCATCCATTCGTTGAATACAGAAAAAAATAATTCCCTGGTGTCCCTCTTCCACAAGGCGTGCGAGCTCATGTAAATGTTTGGTTCCCCTCGTCGTCACCGCATCGGGGAACATGGCCCAGCCGTCTTCAACGAGAGAACAGTTTTTAATTTCCACGTAGATTTTTTCACCTCCCCGTTCAAGGAGCAGGTCAAGCCGACTGGATTTTGAGGTGGTGACCTCTGGTGTCAGGGTGTCAATTCCCTGAAGTTCCTCTATGCGTCCCTCTAGAATGGCCTCTGCCACAATTTTATTGGTGAGCATGGTGTTTATGCCAACCCAGATATCGCCTTCCCTGATCATCTCAAGTGTCTGGGGATATTTGCGTTTAGGGTTCGGAGAAGTGGAGAGCATTACTTTGCTTCCAGGTGTTGAACAGCCTCGCATGGAACCGGAATTGGGGCAGTGTACTGTGATATCATTGCCTTCGTCGGTTGTGATATCAGCCAGGAACCGTTTGTAGCGTTTAATAAGTGTTCCGGATTGGAGAGCGGTTTTAAATTCCATAAATCAGAGTGAGTTAAAATGTAGTGCCTTACAGGCTGTTTTCTTGTTTTTTTTCAAGAAAATAGCGTGATGAGGCACTTATCAGGCTCTGCGTGGTGGTTCAATTTTGTTTAATCTTTGAAGATTCATTAGATATGCAGTATAAAGAATGGACGCTGAAAGGGGAAGGAGAAAGCGCTTCCCCCGCTGAATTGAATCCGTCTGTTGCTTGCCAAGAGATGGAAAACACAATACATCTACAGGAGAAGCATTGTTATGATACTAGGTCTTAATGGCATGGGCCGGATTGGAAAACTTTCTCTCTGGCATCACGTCTCGAGAAAACATTTTTCAGAAATTGTGGTTAACGTTGGCCGGGAAATCGGTCGGGGACTGAATGACCTTGCAGCCTCTGTGGAGCGGGACTCATCATTTGGGCGTCTCGGCACCTATCTTCACGGCCATAAAGGTGGGCGTGTTATCGAAGAACTGAATGAAGAGGCAGGAACCATGGTCATAAATGGTGTTCCTGTTAAATTTCTCCGTACAGCCCGTAACCCAAAAGATATTGCCTGGCAGGAAAATAATGTGAAGCTGGTGGTGGATACCACAGGCGCTTTTACCGATCCCACCACAGATGCTGATGCGGGCTGGGGGGCATTGCGTGGCCACCTTCAGGCAGGAGCAGAGAAGGTGATGCTGTCGGCTCCTTTTAAGATCAAATCCAAGGGGCTGGATATGCCTGAAGATGCCGTGACCACAGTCATGGGAATCAATGAAGAGGATTATGACCCTTCCAGGCATGCACTTATCTCGGCAGCATCCTGTACCACCACCTGTCTCTCTTATATGATTAAACCCCTTATGGAATCCATTGGTGCCGAAAATTTTCTCAGTGCTTCCATGGTAACGGTGCATGCGGTAACCGGTAGTCAAAAGGTGCTTGATAGCTTGCCTAAGTCAGGGGCAGCAGATCTCAGGAAAAATCGTTCTATCCTCAATAATATTATTCTTACTACCACCGGTGCTGCCAAGGCCTTGGCCCTTGTTGTCCCTGAGATGAAAACCATTGGTTTTATTGCTGAGTCTGTTCGAGTTCCTACCTCCACCGGGTCGCTCATTGTCCTCGTCCTCAACATTCAGGATGATATTGATAATCCGTTAAAACGTGATCGGATCAACTCCATTTACCGTGAGTATGCTGAGAACAGCCCTTATCTGGAATACAGTGAAGAGCAGAATGTCTCTTCAGATATCATCGGAGTTCCTGAAGCTGCTGCTGTGATTGAGGGGACGGAAACCCATACCCGAACGGCTTCAATTCCCGTGAATCTCCAGAAGCTGAAAACCTGTTCCCTGGATGCCGGGGCCGAACCTATCCTGAATGTTCCCGTTACCCAGGCCGTTGTCTATGCCTGGTATGATAATGAGCTGGGGAGTTACACAAATACATTGGGTGACCTGACGGTGACTGTTGCCGACAAGATGCTCTAGCCCGGGAAAACTGAAAAGAAAGGTGTTAAAATACTAGTACAGCGTAAACCTTAATGTGCCGTTTTGGGTTCGTCCGCCATACCCGAGTGCTCCCTGCTTAAAACATACTGGGACAAGCGTTATCGGGTATCCAGGAATTTAGCTACGCTCTGGATCCCCGATTACTCCCTCGAGGATGACTTCGATGAGAAAATTTCAGGTTTACACTGTACTAGGAGTGGGCATACGGCAAATGCGTGTTGCCGATGTTGCTGCTGTTGCCGCCATCGAGGCCGATTCTCCTTCGTCGTGGAGCAGGGAGCAGATTGAGGCTGAATTAGGGAAAGAAACAGGATGCGCACTGGTTGCTGTCTCCTCGAGTGGAAGAGTAGAGGCATGGTGTTGCGGTCTTCAGGCTGGACCTGATGCAGAGCTTCTGAAAGTCACCGTAAGAGCCGAGAGGCGAAGGAAAGGGCTAGCTGAGGCCTTACTTCAGGCGTTGTGCTCGCACTTTGCAGAGCATGACGCGGAGCAGGTCTTTCTTGAGGTTCGTTCCCGGAATTTTCCAGCCCTGCAACTGTATGCAAAGCTTGGCTGGCAGGAAACAGGAAGGCGCAAAAGGTACTATAACGAACCAGCTGATGACGCAATTATTCTTGTTCGAAGACTGGCGAAAGATAAAAAGTGACCCCGGTCTATGAGTAGAAAGGAGGTACTTTTTTCAGTACCCCTTTGTGAGATAAGGGTGTCCTTCGCATGTTGTATTATTTTGAAAAAATAAAAAGATATCTGCCAAGATAAGGTGCTGAAAGGAAGAGTGCATGAATTCAATTCGTGATTTGGATCTTAAGGGAAAGCGAGTGTTGGTTCGGGTGGATTTTAATGTGCCCATGGATACAGAGAAAAATATCACCGATGATATTCGTATCCGCATGGCTCTGCCCACCATCCATCATATCCTTGAGAAGGGCGGGAAGTTGATTCTTTGCTCCCATATGGGAAGGCCCAAGGGCCGGCGTGTTGAAGATTTCAGTCTTGCACCCGTGGCCAGGCACCTTGGAACTATTCTGGAACGTGACGTTCGCCTTGCTCCGGATTGTATTGGGGAGGCATCCGAAGCAATGGTGGCAGCCATGCAGGCCGGTGATGTGGTGATGCTTGAAAATCTGCGTTTTCATAAGCAGGAAACAGAGAATGATCCGGATTTTTCCAGGCAGATAGCCCGCATGGCAGATGTCTATATTAACGATGCCTTTGCTGTATCTCATCGTGCCCATGCCTCAGTGGTGGGTATTCCTCCCCATGTGGCAGAAAAGGCAGCTGGATTTCTGCTGCAGACTGAAATGGATTTTTTCCATAAGGCCATGGACGCCCCGGTCCGTCCCCTTGTTGCTTTGGTTGGCGGAGCAAAGGTTTCTTCAAAGCTTGGCGCCCTTGAGAATATGCTGGACAAAGTTGACATCATGATCATTGGCGGAGCCATGGCCAACACCTTTTTAAAGAGTCAGGGGGTAGCTATGGGGGCATCAAAGACAGAGGATGACCTCCTTGGTACTGCCCGTGAATTCGTGGAAAAGGCAGAAGAGAAAGGGATTAAACTCTTTTTTCCTGTTGATTTTGTGGTCGCAGATCGTTTTGCTGCAGATGCTGTGACTAAAAATGTGACCTTTCAGGACATCCCTGGAGAGTGGATGGCGTTGGACATCGGTCCTGCCAGCACTGTCTTTTTCCAGGAGGCCATGAACGATGCCCGTACCATCGTCTGGAATGGCCCCATGGGTGCCTTTGAGATGGATGCCTTTGCACGAGGCACAATGGCCATGTGCCAGAGTGTTGCCTCTTCCCATGCCCTGTCCATAACTGGTGGGGGAGATTCCAATGCAGCGGTCAAGAAATCAGGTGAGTCTGCCAATATCTCCTACATGTCCACTGGCGGAGGGGCTTTTCTAACGCTCATGGAAGGAAAAACCCTGCCCGGAGTTGAAGCCCTCAAGTGAGAAGAAGAGTGAAGGTGTTCTGTGAATTTTTGGAGAATATCCTGTGTAAAGCTTAACACTAAAGATGGCTAAGTATTTATGCCCGGTAGTTAGGGTGAAAAACTTCATATGTGAGGCGCGTGAATTTTCTATCATTGTGGCGTACCTTCTTTTAAGGTCCGCCACAATGATAGAAGAATTTATAGCAACGAAGCAGATGAAGAATTTTCACCCGAAAAAAGGGTACTCTTTTCAGTCCTCCCTTGAGGGGGATAAATACGACGCCATCATGGAGAGAAAATAATGCGCAGACCATTACTTGCTGGAAACTGGAAGATGCATACAACGGTTATGGATGCCTGCCATCTGGCGGCCGAGATCGGGAAATGTTCTGCCGGGCTGGATGATCGCGATGTTCTGCTGGCCCCTCCCTACACCGTTCTCAGTGAAGTTGCCCATGTATTGCAGGGGAGCGCGGTTCTGATCGCATCTCAAAACGTCTGCTGGGAGGAAAAGGGTGCTTTCACCGGAGAAATTTCACCCACCATGGTCAAGTCTGCGGGAGGCAGTGCTGCAATTATCGGACATTCCGAAAGAAGGCATATCTTCCATGAAGACAATGAAATGATCAACAGACGTGTCCATGGTGCCCTTAGCTTTGGTCTCATTCCCATCCTTTGCATTGGTGAAACCCTGGAGGAAAGAGAAGACGGGAAAACGCTTACAGTTCTTGAGGAGCAGGTCAGAAAGGGCCTTGCTGCTGTGAGCCGGGAAGATATGGAAAGGTCAGTTGTTGCCTACGAGCCTGTCTGGGCCATTGGCACCGGAAAAACAGCAAGCAAGGAACAGGCCCAGGAGGCCCATGCCTTTGTGAGGAACCTTTTGACGGAAATGTATGAAAAAAATGTTGCTGAGTCGGCAAGAATATTGTATGGTGGCTCGGTTAAACCCGATAATGTTGACGAGCTAATGGCGCAGGCTGATATTGATGGCGCACTTGTTGGCGGTGCAGCACTGGATGCTGAATCGTTTTGTCGAATTATAAATTTTACTTGAGATCCCATATTCAATGACAACCATTTTAACAGTTGCTCATATTGCTGTTTGTCTCTTTCTGGTCATCATCGTCCTGCTCCAGCATGGCAAAGGTGCTGATGCAGGGGCGGCCTTCGGTGGAGGGGGGTCTGGGCAGTCGCTGTTTGGAACAGAAGGCCCGGTTCCACTGCTGAATAAGATAACAACCATGGCAGCTGTGGTTTTCATGCTTACCTCTGTCAGTCTTGCCTATATCTCATCAACCTCCACTACCGGATCGGTGATGAGCTCAGCGGTAGGCGTACCGGCAGCGAATCCAATTGCTCCTACAACAGTCGTGGATCCGGCCGAAGAAAAATTAGTTCCGATGCCCACTGCGGCAACGGAAGAGGCAGCGCCTGCTGCCCCTGAGGCTCCAAAAGCCCAGGAATAAAAAAAACATACAATTGTGTGCCGAAGTGGTGGAACTGGTAGACACGCTGTCTTGAGGGGGCAGTGGCCCACGGTCGTGCGAGTTCGATTCTCGCCTTCGGCACCAAATTTAGTACCAATAAAGTCCTCAGTAGTACAAAAAACCCGCAGCTCGTAAGAGTTTGCGGGTTTTTTGTTTGTTCAGGGGAGAGGGGCAAGGGAGAGGGGTCAAGTCTCATTTTGACATTACATTCTATCTCATAACATGTTACATTCAGAGTCATGAGTAGACCATTACGAATAGAATATCCTGGGGCCTGGTATCACGTCATGAATCGTGGCAGGCGTGGAGAGAATGTTTTTTCGGGCAAGCAGGATTTTGAAATATTTATCACCCTTCTGAAAGAGGCAGCTGAGCTGTGGGATGTCCAGGTAAGTGCGTATTGCCTCATGAGCAATCATTACCATATCCTATTGCAGACTCCCCAGGGTAATTTGTCTCGTTTCATGCGACATCTAAATGGTGTCTATACCCAGCGGTATAACCGATTGCACGGTTATGACGGGCAGCTGTTTCGTGGCCGTTACAAATCTATTCTTGTCGAGGAGGACAGTTATCTTCTTGAGCTGGTTAGATACATTCACCATAATCCTCTTCGAGCCGGAATGGTTGACGACTTAAATCAATATCCCTGGAGTAGCCATCCTGGTTACCTCTCAGCAGATAAAAACTGGGACTGGCTTTACAAAGATTTTGTTTTGTCCATGCTTTCAGATAAGAAGGAGGCTAAGAAGGCGTACAAACAGTTTATGGCCATGGAGGATTCACAAGAGATCCAAGAAATTTTCGAAAAGAAAAAATGGCCTTCCATATTGGGCGGTGAGGGTTTTATTGCTTGGGTGAAAGAGAACTTTTTTGCATCCAAAAAGCATCGACAGGTTCCTGAATCTTTGCAGCTGGCTCCGGAACGAGCCAGGATAATTAAAGAAGTATGCAGGAATTACGGAGTGAGCGAGGAAGAACTTCTCATTGCCAAACGAGGCAAGAAGAACGAGCCGAGGAATGTGGCAATCTATCTTTGTCGGCAGCTGAGAAATGATACTTTGATAAACCTTGGAGAAGCGTTCGGAATGACAGGTTACAGCCCTGCCGGTAGCGCCATTGACAGGGTTAATAAAAACCTGCTAAAGGATGAAAAACTACAAATACGGCTCAACCAAATTATCAAAGCAATATCGAGTCAAAACTAGCGTCAAAGTGAGACCTGACCCCTCAGC
>JAIPEF010000125.1 GCA_021737265.1 Desulfocapsa sp.
TCATCTACTTCGTTGTTGCAAATTTCACTATCATTACGACGTACTCTAGTACGCCGAAATAATAGCAAAATTCACACGCCTCGAATATGAAGATTTTTACTTAACCATCTGCAATTTGAGGTTTTTACGAGATTGTCAACATTGCCTTTGCTCACCTTCATAAATGAGAGACACCATGTCGAAAAATCCTAATTATATCTCCACGACCAATGCCTGTAAGCTTTGCACCCCTCTAGGCGCTGCTCTTGCCTTCAAGGGAATTGAAGGCACAGTACCCTATCTGCACGGTTCCCAAGGCTGCGCCACCTATATGCGCCGGTACATTATCAGTCATTTCAATGAACCCATCGATATCGCCTCTTCTTCTCTCTCGGAAAAGCATGCTGTTTACGGCGGCGGGGCAAACCTCAAACTGGGCCTGATGAATGTGACAAAAAAATACCATCCCAAAGTCATTGGGATTGCCACCACCTGTCTCACCGAGACCATCGGTGATGACGTGAAGATGCTCCTTGATCAGTATGACAAAGAGGTGAAGGGCGAGAAGCCAACCATGGTGCAGGTGGCAACACCTAGCTACAACGGCACTCACATGGAAGGTTTTCACGATGCAGTGGCCTCGGTTGTCGACAGTCTTGGCGGGACAGGGGGCGATGAGGGGACAAATGGTGGTCTAAACATCCTCCCCGGATTTGTCTCTCCTGCAGACATTCGCTATTTGAAAGAAATTGGGGAAGATTTTTCAGTGAACATCACGATCCTCCCGGACATCTCAGACACCATGGACGGCCAGGCAGCCAAGACTTACGAGAAGATACAGTCGGGCGGCACCCCCTTGTCTTCCATCGCCAATATGGGGAATGCCAGGGCAACTCTTGAATTTGGTCACACCATGGCCGATAAAAGCGGAGGAGGAATCCTGGCCAGAAAATTTGCGGTGGAAAACAGAAGGATGCTCCACCCCATGGGCATCCGGGCATCGGATCGATTTTTTGATCACTTAAGCCAGCTCACAGGACGGCCAATCCCTGAAAAGCATAAGGCAGAGCGCGGTCGTCTGGTGGATTCCTATGTAGACGGTCACAAGTATATCTATGGGAAAAAGGCCATTGTATATGGCGAGGAAGATATGGTGGTGGGACTGACCGGATTCCTGGCCGAGATCGGGGTGATGCCCATACTCTGTGCTTCAGGCGGCAAGAGCGGCAAACTTGCCGGGATGATCGCTAAGGCCACAGAGGACCTGCTTCCTGAACAACCCAGGATCCATGAAGGAATGGATTTTTATGATATAAGTGAACTCGCCGAAAGCCTGGGGCCTGATCTTCTGGTCGGCCATTCCAAGGGATATCCCCTTGCTCAGAAATGCTCCATTCCCCTCATCCGGGTGGGCTTTCCCATTCACGACCGCATGGGGGGACAACGCATCCTTCATCTCGGTTACCGGGGTGCCCAGCAGCTTTTCGATCTGGTGGTGAACAGCTGCATCGCCAAAAAGCAGAGCGATTCGCCAATCGGCTATTCCTATATGTAAATAAGATCACAGCTAAAAGAAGAGAGCAAAACAAGGAGTCTTCCATGAAAACCCAGAACAACCCAAGCCCTGACTATTCCCGCCATCCCTGTTTTAACGCCAAGGTCAAAGGCAAATTTGGCCGGGTCCATCTGCCGGTGGCCCCGAAGTGCAATATTAAATGCAACTACTGTAACCGCAAATACGATTGCGTCAATGAGTCAAGGCCAGGGGTGACTTCTACCATTCTGACACCTGAGCAGGCCCTCGCCTACATGGAGAAAGTGCTGATTGCCGAACCCCGCATCAGTGTAGCGGGTATTGCAGGACCGGGCGATCCATTTGCCAATGCCAATGAAACCCTGAAAACCATGCAGCTTTTACGACAAAATTATCCGGATCTCATTCTCTGTCTCTCCAGTAATGGGTTGGGGCTGGCTCCCCACGTGGATGAGGTCGCTGATATCGGTGTCTCCCATGTCACGGTGACCGTGAATGGTATTGACCCTGAAATCACCAAAAACATCTATACCTTTGTCCGAGATGGAAAGATCGTCTATCAGGGCAGGCAGGCAGCCGAACTGCTGCTGGCAAGACAGCTTATTGCCATTGAAAAACTGAAATCCCGGAGAGTGACTGTGAAGATCAACTTTATCACCATTCCCGGAGTCAATGATCACCATGCCGAAACAACGGCCAAAACCATGGCAAAGCTCGGAGTAGATCTCTTTAACTGTATGGCCATGCTCCCCAATGCTGATACCCCTTTTGCCGATCTGGTAGAAATTGACAAACCTTCCATGAACACAATCCGAAACAGCTGCGAGGAACATCTCCCCCAGATGCGTCATTGTAAACGCTGTCGTGCAGATGCCGTTGGCCTGCTTGGTCAGGACAAGTCGGGAGAAATGGCGGGCTGCCTCAACGCCTGTGCCACCATGCCTGCCCCGCCGCCAAAAGTACGGCCCTATGTTGCTGTGGCCAGCCTGGAAGGGATGCTGGTCAATCAGCACTTGGGTGAAACAATGAAATTTCTCATCTATACCAAGGAAGAAGAAGGCTACACACTCGTTGAAGAGCGACCGGCGCCTCTTCCGGGGGGCGGTATGGGGCGCTGGGAAGCATTGACCAGACTCCTCTATGATTGTCGGGCGGTAATGGTCAGTGAGATGGGCACATCTCCACGGGAGGTGTTCAAGAGGGCAGGGATAGAACCTGTCACCATGTCTGGATTTATTGAGGCAGGGCTTGATGCTGTCTATACCGGCAAGGGCAAGTCAGCCCTGAAAAGAAGAGCCAAAAAGAGTTGTGGCAGCGGAGAGTGTCTGGGTGCTGGAACTGGTTGCGGTTGATACCACCCCAGCCCCTTTCCTGCTTACCCATTGGGTTATGATAAACAATTGTGCAGATTTTTCCCCGCCTGCCAGCGCTGGAGGTTGGTGGCAAAAAAATCCACAAATCGTTCGTGCCAATCTTCCACGGCATCACAGTAATGGGGAGTGATGATCACATTGTCCAACTGCCACAGGGGGCTGGATTGAGGGAAGGGCTCCTCACTGAACACATCAAGCCAGGCACCGCAAAAGACCACCCTCTCCTCCGCAAAGAGGACAAAGGCAGCTGCCGGCCACTCATCAAGAACGATCACTGCAGCGTAATTCCCTTGAAATACCGTATCAGTAAATGCATCAATGTGATGTATCTTCAGTCTCATCGTTAGAGTACCTCGAAAAAATGACTATCTGCTTTGAAGACAACGAGCATGGAAAATAAGAAGTGCAGCCATTTTATGGGCACTTCTACCGGCACAGGAAATAAAGGTGGCGGCGAAGATAATCATTTGCTAATCAGTGGTATAAGGTTTTGCCGATCTTCCCTTTTACTCCAGACCTCCTTTTTTATTACCATAAGGAGAAGACGCAACAAAGGGGAAAAACCTTCTTCACAGTATCGCACGACATTAAGAGGAAACAAATATGTGTGAATTCTGCAGCGAACATGGCGACGGCAAAGTGTGGTTTAAAAATGCTGAAAATTACAGCAAGGATCTCCTCAGTGATCTTGCCCGTCGCAACTATATCAATGATTTTTTCACCTCCACTATCGAACAAGGTGTGAAGACTATTGGGCGTCTGGAAACACTATACGGGAAGAAGAAGCAACTGCCGGCAAGGCTTGTTCAAGGAATGGTGGATCAGGCCAAGAAGGAACATTTTGGTCAGGTAGTGACCATAGAGGATATTCGGGAACTCGTCGGCAAAGCCGCCACAGTGGTCAGGCTCCCATGTGCCTGCCGCTACGCCTCCATGAAAAAAGAAAATCGCTGCTGTTACTCGGTCAGCTATTCTCCGGATGCCTGGTACAAGGATCTCGATATGAGCTATTTCGGCCTTGCGCAGGACCAGGGTCTGGAGTCGTTAACCCCGGCAGAAGCGATCGAACAGATGGAAGAATTGGAAAAGGGAGGAGCCGTCCATACCATCTGGACCATGATGACCCCCTTTATCGGCGCCATCTGTAACTGTCAGCCGGAAGATTGCCTGGGCCTCCGGACCCTGTCCATAGATGTTGAAACCATGTTCCGGGGCGAGATGATGGCCTCGGTGGACGAAGAACTGTGTAACGGCTGCGGCAGCTGCGAGGAGGCCTGTCATTTCAATGCAATCAGCAGCATGGAAATGACCGGAGAGCATAAGGCACAGATTAACGCATCGGCCTGTTTTGGCTGTGGATTATGCCGCAATGCCTGCCCCACGGAAGCCCTTAGCATGATGGGCAGAGCGTAGCAATATGGGCATTTTCAAAACAGTTGTCTTGCTCAGGTTAAAACGTGGCCCACAGACTCCTGTTGTAAGACACAGAACATGATGGACTGACACTTCCCTCAACTGACTATGATTTTTCAGAGCAGAAAGTAAAAGATATAATTATGGACCTAATCTACGAACGAATCACCTGGATTTTTGACCCGCTGCATCAGTTTTACGAACACGAAAAAGTACATCGCAAGATTTCTGTTCTATTGGTATTGCTCTTTGTCACCAGCCTCTTTGTCATAGAGTTAAAGCGACTGCAACTGCTGCCAGAGCAGTTGGGTTCCATGGTACCCGCGAATCACTTTTATGCTATCAGTGGGGCTTTTACCGTTATCCTCATTCTTGAGGTAATAAGCCTCATTTTTACTCTCCCCTGTTCCTTTGCCCGTTCTGTAGGAAAACAGTTTGAGATCCTCGCCCTGATTTTAATGCGTAACGCCTTTAAGGAATTATCATACTTTGAGGAACCGGTAACCTTTGCCGGTAATGAGGAGTCCATTCTCCATATTTTATCAGACGGTTTCGGTGCTTTTATTATCTTTGCCCTGCTCGGTGTTTATTACCTGTTGCAGAAAAAAAACCAGGACGGGCAAAGTCGTGTTGATGATATCTACAGTTTTGTCGCGGCAAAAAAGGGAATTTCTCTACTTTTGCTTGCCGCCTTCATTGGTATGGGAATACGCTCCGCCTACCTGAATTCTGTTGCCATGGAAAATTCTAATTTTTTCCACGATTTCTACACGCTGTTGATTATCTGTGATATTTTAGTGGTCCTGGTCGCCCAATGCTTCCAGCCCTCCTTTTATAATGTTTTTCGAAATTCCGGATTTGCCCTTTCCACCATGATTATCCGCCTTGCCTTGGTGGCGCCGGTCTATTTCAATGTCCTGCTCGGGGTGGCTGCAATTGCTCTTGCCATTCTGCTAACGGTGGTCAGTGGTAAGATGTTCCCAAACCATAAACAAAAAGCCCACAAACCTTATGCGTGATTCTTCACATATCTGTGAATCTCCATTCAAGGTCAACAGGAAGACATGAATACGGCCCAAAACAACGACCCGCTGCACGGAATCACCCTGAAGATGGTCCTCACCCGGCTGGTTGCCTATTATGGCTGGGAGAAACTGGGCAGGAAGATTCCCATCAATTGCTTTACCACAGATCCCACCATCAACTCGAGCCTCAAGCTGCTGCGCAGGACGCCATGGGCGAGAAAGAAGGTCGAGGCCCTTTACCTGAGAACCAGATTTCCCAAAGAAGAGTAAAGCAGCCACCTCTCCCTGAAACACTCCTTCCCACTGGAGGCTTAAAACATACTGGGACAAGCGTTATCGGGTACCCAGGAATTTAGCTCCGCACGGGATCCCCGATTACTCCCTCGAGGATGACTTCGATGAGAAGATATAAGCCTTACAGTGTACTAGGAGCCTGACCGAAAAGGCCCTTTTCCCCCAACTCTTCGTTGCTTGTGAAAAATAATGCTCGGAATATTATGTATATGCCTGTGCTTATTTTTCACAGATGCCTCGATTTGAGAAAAAATGTCTATTCTCGGACAGGCTCCTAGTTTCACGTCAGGGGTGAAGTGTCATAAATTTTTTTGTGGATGCAAGGTGATGTTTCAGGCTTGACGGGACACTAAGCAAGTTTGATACCATTGGTATCGAGGACAACAAGCCGTTTTTTATAAAGGGCACCTATTGCTTTTTTAAAGACTTTTTTACTCACCCCGAACAGGGCATAAATTTCGTCCGGCGAACTTTTATCCGTAACAGCAACCCTTCCACCCTTCTCTTTTATGGTATTCAAAATGGCCTGGGAGATTTCATCTACCCGCTGATAGCCTGATTGCTGGAGACTCAGGTCAATTTTCCGGTCTTCACGAATTTTCCTTATGTAACCCCTCAACTGCTGACCTATGCTGAGCTTCTGAAACACCTCATTTTGATAGATCATACCAACATGAGAGCGGTTCACAAGTGCACCGTATCCCATGGCTGTTTTCTCATAGATTAGAAGGTCCACCTCTTCGCCCTCTTTATATTTCGGGACCCGAGGGCTAAGAAATTTAGCCAGTTTTGATGAGGCGGTGATGCGATTGGTCCTCTCACTTAAAAAGACAAAGACAACATAGGACTCCCCTTCCTTCATGTTATCCTGCTGTTCACTTTTGGGCACAAAGAGATCGTTATCCAATCCCCAGTCCAGATAAGCACCCGATGATGTGTTTGCCACCACCTGTAAACAGGCAAACTGACCAACTGTCGCATAGGGTGTTTGGGTGGTAGCCTGGATGTGATTTTCCCGGTCTACATAGACAAAAACCTCAAGCTCATCACCTGGCTGGCACCTTTCAGGGACATATTTGTTCCTGAGGAGAATATCCCCTGCCTTACCACCATCAAGGTGGACACCGTAGGCCTGTTTTCCTGTTACCCGAAGCGTATTTACCCTGCCAATCTGTAGCATTATCTCTCCTGTAAATCATTACCCAAATATGGCGTGACACCCAATATCAAAATTCAGACTCATAACCCACAGTGAATGGGCCGGATGGACTATTGCGGATACTTAAGAAATGTGCATTATTGGTATCAAACGGACACACAGGGTTTACACAAGACTCAAACCCAAATTTTTGATAAAATCCCGGATCCCCTAGAACATAGAGCGTCTTTTCTTTAATGACATCCTGCCGTAAAGCAAAACGAAGTAACTCAGAGCCTATCCCCTGTTTTTGAAATTCAGGCTTCACAGCCAGCGGGGCCAGATGCAGACCGCAAATTTCAGAACCACTGTAGGCATTGGAAAAACAGATATAGGCAACAACTTTATTGATGTGGAGACACACCCACTCATGCACCGCTGTCCCGTTCCTGTGGAAATTTTCAACCAGTTTCACTTCATAATTGCTGCCGGGGAATGCCTGTCGCAACAAAGCAGAGGCCCGGGCATAATCTTCAGGAGTGAGTTTACGTATTTTCATTGAATTAAAATCCCTGGCTAAAAATTGGCGAGGATGCAGTTCCCGTGATTGCTTCGCTTTATTTAATCTGATTACCATTGAAACTCAGCCACAGAGAACTAGTCTGGATGCCCGATAACCACACTCGGGCATGACAAGCCTTCCGGGTATAGGAGGAAACCCACTTCGTCATTCCCGCAGTCTTTAAGCGGGAATCCAGCATCTTTCCTGATGATTGATCAGTTTTCAATGGTCATGAATGTGACAGTTGGCTGAGTTTCAGTGGTAATCAAGTTATTTAATCAAGGCAATCGCTTCAATCTCCACCCGTACACCCAGAGGCAGCGCTGCGACTTCCACAACACTGCGGGCCGGAGGATTATCAACAAAAAACTCTCCATAGACCTCATTCATAAGCGAGAACTCTCCCATATCCTGCAAAAAGACTGTGCTTTTCATGACAGTCTCCAATCCGGCACCACCTGCTTCCAGTACCGCCTGAAGATTTTTCAGCGATTGCCTGGTCTGCTCCTGAATACCACCTTCCACCAATTTTCCCGTGGTCGGGTCCAGAGGAATTTGCCCAGCAGTGAACAGCAACTCTTCAGTTCGGGTTCCCTGTGAATATGGGCCCACCGCCCCAGGAGCCTTGTCGGTTTGTATAATTTTACGACTCATCGATAACTCCTTATGTGTTTATGTGTTTATTACACCCTTTTTCTCCGCATGATTATCGGGTTTACCCAGTACTCGCTTCACCCGTCGATCTTTTGGACTCGCCCGACAGCACCACTTTCCAGACGGACTTTAATACCATGGGGATGAGTTGGGGATTTTGTCAGGATGTCTTTTACAAATCCTTCTGTGAGTTTTCCGGATTTCTGGTCCTGTTTTAGGACGATGAAAACCCGAAGGCCAGCTTTAATATCGTTTCGTTTTATTGTTTCAAAAGGGGTCATTATGTTGCGAGACTAATTATGTTGCAAGTTTCTTAGCTACTTCCATGGATATTCTTCCTGAAGTAGCAAGTAAGTAAAATTCCTTTTACTTCTCTCTTTTACTCCTTTATCTGGTTCTTATACTTGCCGTTTTTTCTACTGAAATTGCGAGATATTCTCGCCTGACACGGCCAATCCGGGTAGTACACTGTAAGGCTTGATAAACTCGTAAAAACTTCGATTTCCGATGGATAAGTATTTATGCCCGGTAGTTAGTGGCTACCTGTTGGCTACCTGGGGTCGGCGACCTACTGTTACCTGATTTACCTGGGGTCGGGCCATGTTAAAGGTCGGTATCTACAACATTATTACCTGCTGAGAAGGTCCTATAACGCTCTATATTGCAATTTTTGAAGTCATAACCAGCAATATACATTTCGGCATTCTCTCTGAGCTGGAAACCTTCACCAGCTTCCTTGACTTTGCGGCCTTTGGCTCGTAATCCTAAGCGCTGTCGAATAGTTTCAACGAAAAAGATGCACCGCCGACCGCTATGCTTTCGCTCCACCATGCTTGCCTGTGATCACAGTTGTAAAGTGATTCGGCAACGAACTCCTCATGAGATTTTTGAAAGGTGTGACAACTTGAAAAGCCTGAAAGCTCAGCAAGCTTCTCGTAAGCGATAAGCGCACATTTTCTGCGTGACTTCTGAATTCTGAATCTCATTGTAACCACCAAATTGCCATTCTGACGGATGGGAAACGACACCAGCACGCCCCATGTTCATGTCAATATATCCAAGACCCCGAAACAGATGCTGTTCGGTCTGAATGGCTGTGGCGTGATAACGATCTTCCCAAAATGCGCCTTTCCTGTTTTTTCTACCATTATATTCCTGTCCTGTTCTACAAGCGATCAGCTTGATCGATTGAGGGATGACATCTCGATCTTTCTCATCAAATACAAGTAGGTGAATGTGGTTTTGAAGTAACAGTGAAATTCAAGACAACCAAACCATATCGCTTCCGGGATTCGTGAAGCCAGTGGAGCCAACTCTGCCGATCCATTTTCAGTTTGAGCAGGATCTCTCTCTTGTGGCATCTATGAGTGGTGTGCCACACCTGCCCAGATAGATAGTGCCTTTTGGTCCTTGCCATAATTTGTCTCGTCGGGAGAATCTCAATATCTGGATTTTTCCCCTGAAAATTGCAATATTAGCCGTAAATAAGACCTTTTTTCAAGAGGTAATATCGACAAATCAAGATCTTATCGTGGCCCGACCCCACCTTGCACCTTGTCCTTGCAACCCACCTTGCCAATTTCGACTTTTTCTTGCCATACCGAAACGATACTACAGTAGGTCCATTTATCAAGATATGAAAGCCTGACCCCGCTTGGACCCCGCTTGACCAGACCCCGCTTGACCATCAGGATAACCACCCTGAAATATACTCGCCGATCCATAAAAAGTTTCAATTAGTCAATTAGGGACAGACCACGTTTCATCCTGGCTTCCCCTCTTTTTTCTTCCTGGGTCTCCCGGCTTTGCCTGGCGTTACACGACGACCAAGCATCTCACTTATTTCCTGCTGAAATCGATTGTTGCCCATGGCAAAATTTCCGTTGGTTGCTTTTCGAATTGCATCAATTTCCTCTGGCTCAAGCTCATAACGAAATAATTCCCGATAAGCGATCCTTCTTTCCGCTTCCGTTCGCC
>JAIPEF010000126.1 GCA_021737265.1 Desulfocapsa sp.
GACCGAAAATGCCCTTTTTCCCCAACTCTTCGTTGCTTGTGAAAAATAATGCTCGGAATATTATGTATATGCCTGTGCTTATTTTTCACAGATGCCTCGATTTGAGAAAAAATGTCTATTCTCGGACAAGCTCCTAGGTTGAAAGGCTGAGGGGCATTTCCTTCTAATGTCACTCTTTATCCTGTATATTTGAGTAGTTATCCATTAAGAGATAGGTCATGTCTCCATGACAGGTTTGATGGCGTCGTATTTTTACCCTAACTACTGGGTATAAATACGACACCATCAGGTTTCATAAGATAAAATAAACAGTAGCAGGTGAAAAAGTGACAGATAGTAATTCCCTCTGGATGTCCGGGAATGAAGCCATTGCCATGGCTGCCTATGAGGCTGGGGTTAAAGTTGCCTCAGGGTATCCCGGAACACCATCCACTGAGATTATGGAGAATCTCTCCAAATATGAAGGAGTATACACCGAATGGGCGCCCAATGAAAAGGTGGGCCTTGAAGTTGCCATCGGTGCCTCGTTTGCTGGTGTGAGAGCCTTCGCAACCATGAAACATGTCGGGGTCAATGTAGCCGCAGATCCTCTTTTCACTGCATCCTATACCGGTGTCCGTGGCGGACTGGTGGTGCTTACAGCCGATGACCCTGAGATGCACTCGTCTCAGAATGAGCAGGATAATCGTAATTATGCTTATGCTGCCAAACTTCCCATGCTTGAACCCTCTGAACCTGCCGAGGCAAAAGAGCTGTTGAAGGATGCCTTTGATCTTTCCGAAAAGTTTGATACTCCGGTCCTCTTCCGTATAACCACCCGTGTGGCCCATGTGAAAGGTGTGCTTGAAAAGGGCGATATGAGGGAATCTGCAGCAACCTGCGGGATTGAGAAGGCGCCTGCAAAAATTGTTATGCTTCCCGGAAATGCCCGGAATCGGAGAAAGGTTGTTGAAGAGCGCATGGCTCAGTTGAAGGAAGTTGCAGAGAGTGATGCCTTTAACAGGGTGGAAAAAGGGGATACCAGACGTGGTTTTATAACTGCTGGTGTTGCGTATCTCTATGTGAAGGAGGCCTTTCCCGATGCTGCGGTCTTAAAACTTGGGATGAGCTGGCCGCTTCCTGAGAGAAAGATCAAAGAATTTGCCGCAACTGTAGATGAACTTTTTGTCGTGGAAGAGCTTGATCCATTCCTTGAACATCACATCAAAGCCATGGGCGTTGAGTGTCGTGGGAAGGACTGTATCCCGAATCAGGGTGAGTTGAATACTGCCATTGTACGTTCGTCCATTGATCCGGATTCAACGCCGGAGCTTTTTGCTCCACCGGAACTTCCCATGCGGCCGCCCAATATGTGTGCCGGTTGTCCCCACCGTGGTGTGTTCTTCAACCTCTCGAAGATGAAAGATGTCTTTGTCTCAGGGGATATCGGTTGTTATACCCTGGGTTTTCTGCCGCCGTTGTCGGCCATGGATTCCTGTGTCTGCATGGGCGCGTCAGTAAGCATTGCCCATGGTATGGCCAAGGCCCTTGGAGAAGAAGGCAAAGGGAGACTGGTCTCTGTAATCGGTGATTCCACCTTCATCCATAGCGGAATAAATGGCCTGATCAACTCCGTCTATAATGATTCTGCCACGGTTCTTGTTATCCTTGATAATCGGATTACGGCCATGACCGGTCAGCAGAATAATCCGACTTCCGGCTGCAATATCAAGGGTGAGGCAGCAAATGCCATCGACATTGAGGAGCTGTGCCGGGCGGTTGGGGTGAAGCATGTGGAAGTGGTTAATCCCCATGATATCGCAGCATGTCGTAAAGCTCTGAAACATGCATTGGAACTTGATGAGATGGCTGTAGTTATCTCCAGAGCTCCTTGTGTACTTCTGCCAGAGATAAAAAATGCGCCGCATAAGCCCTATTTGACACAAACTGAAAACTGTACCGGTTGTATGGCCTGTGTCAAACTCGGCTGCCCGGCAATCAGTTGGACGAATATAACGCCAGAAGAGGCAGTGACCAGGGGATATAAAGAAAAACAGAAAGGTTTTGCCGAGATTAATGAAGTGCAATGTAATGGTTGCGGTCAGTGTGCAACTCTGTGTAAATTTGAAGCAATCAACAGGAAGGGAGAATAGATAATGGCAGCAACAGGGAATATTCTTTTTTCCGGAGTGGGTGGGCAGGGTATCCTCCTCGCCAGTGAAGTGACAGCCTATGCCCTGCTTTCCGCAGGCTATGATGCCAAAAAAAGTGAAGTACACGGTATGGCCCAGCGCGGTGGTTCGGTAACGGCCCAATTACGTTATGGTGACAAGGTGTATTCACCACTCATTGAACCCGGTAAGGCTGATATCCTCATTTCCTTTGAGATGATGGAGGCGGCACGCTATCTGCCCTATCTTCACAAAGAGAGTAAGGTGATTGTAAACACTCAGCAGATTAAACCTCCCAGTGTGGCCATGGGCCAGGTTCCCTATCCTGCGGATGTGCTGGATGTTATAAGTGCCAAAGGAATCCGGGTGGTAACGGTTGATGCCTTTGATATCGCCCGGGATGCGGGTGAGGTGAAGGCTGCCAATGTGGTAATGGTTGGCGCCATGTCTGCATTTCTGCCCATGGATGCTGAGGTGTATGAAAATATTATTAACACCAGGATCCCTGAACGGTTTCGCGAAGTGAACCTCAAGGCATTTGCAGCGGGCAGAAAAATTACAGTCTGAGTAAATAAACAATAGAGAGAGTTGGTCATGACGCTATATTGGGAAGAGGAGATGGAAACCCTGCCGCGAGTAGGGTTGGAATCCATCCAGCTGAAACGACTTCAGCATCTGGTGGCGCGGGTCTATAAAACTGTTGCTCCGTATCGTGAAAAAATGGATGCCGCAGGTGTCAAACCTGAAGACATCCAGTCTCTTACGGATCTTGCAAAACTTCCCTTTACTGTGAAGGAAGATCTGCGTGACAATTACCCGTTCGGACTCTTTAGCGTTCCAATGGATCAGGTTGTTCGAGTGCATGCATCATCCGGTACAACAGGTAAGCCAACGGTTGTCGGTTATACCAAGAAGGATATCGAGACCTGGTCCGGGCTTATGGCGCGGGCACTTACCTGTGCCGGAGCCACATCCAGTGATATGGTGCATAATGCCTATGGCTATGGTCTTTTCACTGGTGGTCTTGGGGCCCATTACGGAATTGAGCGTCTTGGCGCCACTGTAATTCCTGTCTCCGGCGGGAACACCAAGCGTCAGATCACCATTATGAAGGATTTTAAATCCACTGTCCTTCTGGCAACCCCTTCCTATGCCTTGAATCTTGCTGAGGCCATGGAAAGTCTGGGTGTTGATCCCAAGTCACTCTCTCTTCGTGTTGGTGTTTTTGGGGCAGAGCCCTGGAGTGAGAATATGCGTGATGAAGTGGAACGCAAATTGAATATAAAGGCCGTGGATATCTATGGCCTGTCGGAAGTTATGGGACCAGGTGTCTCCATGCAGTGTCTGGAAGGCAACAAGGGAATGCATATCTTTGAGGATCATTTCCTGCCTGAGATCATTGATCCTGATACGGGTGAAGTGCTTCCTCCCGGAGAAAAAGGTGAGCTTGTTTTCACAACTCTCACCAAAGAGGCCTTCCCTATTATTCGTTATCGCACCAAGGATATCTCCAGACTCATGTATGACACTTGCGCCTGCGGACGGACCCTGGTTCGTATGGAGAAGGTCACCGGACGTACCGATGACATGTTGATCATTCGTGGTGTCAATGTCTTCCCATCCCAGATTGAGCATGTACTCATGGGCATTGAGGGAGTTGAACCTCATTATCAGATCGTGGTGAGCCGTGAAGGAAATATGGATACCATGGCGGTTGAGGTTGAAGTGAGTGAGGACATCTTTTCAGATGAGATCAAAACACTGGAAAACCTGACCAAGCGTATTCAGGCAGATATAAAAGATATGCTGGGGGTTACCTGTAAAGTTAAGCTTGTGGAACACAAGACCATTCAGCGTAGTGAAGGCAAGGCGCAGCGGGTCATTGATAACAGGAAACTATGATGGCGTCTATGATGGCGTCGAAAAAAATCCCATCTGCTTCGTTGTACTCTGAAAACGGGTATAGATGCGTCCGAAGGAAGTGGTCTTGGGGGACGGATTTTCTATCATTTCAACGTACCTTAGTACGCCGAAATGATAGAAAATCCACGCGCCTCGCATATGAAGTTTTTTTCTTAGCCGTCTGAAGATAAGATTTCATGTTTTGTAAATGCATTAAACTCTAATAACCGGAGAAAAAAAATGCGAGTAGAACAGATAGCGGTATTCCTGGAAAATAAATCAGGGCGTCTGGCAGAGATCACCGCAAAGCTGGCAGAGGAAAATATTAATATTCGTGCCCTGTCTGTTGCTGACACGGCCGATTTTGGTATTCTGCGGCTCATCGTTGATAATGTGGAGAAGGCTAAAGCTACTCTAAAAGCGAATGGTTTTACTGTCGGGATCACCAATGTCATTGCCGTGGAAGTAGCTGACAAGACAGGTGGTCTGGCAGGAGTGTTGAAGACCATAGAAAAAGAAAAGCTGAACGTGGAATACATGTACGCATTTGTTAACAAATCAGGAGAAAATGCAGTACTTATCTTCCGTTTTGATGACATGGACAAGGCCATAGAATCTTTGCAACGCACGGGATATACGATCCTCAGCGGCGAGGAAATATGTGCCTTATAACCTCCGGAGTGTTTCCGGAGTAATTGTTCGCCAGGACCACAGGGGTTCTGCCGCGATAATATTCTATTTGAATGGGGGAAAAGATGAAAAAATTTGCATCAAAACTTCTCATGGCCGTGATGGCAGTCAGCCTTTTGGCTGTACCTGCGCTGGCTGAGAACATTAAAGTCGGAGCTATTCTTGCTGTTACCGGTGGCGCTTCTTTTCTTGGCGGCCCTGAAGCCCGCAGCCTGGAAATGGTGGTTGAAGAAATCAACGCCAAAGGCGGAATCAACGGCAGCAAGATTGAACTCATTATCAAAGATTCAGCTGCAAGTCCTGAGAAAGCAATCTCTTTTGCCAAGCAGTTGATCGAAGAGGACAAAGTTCTGGCAATCATCGGCCCCTCCACTTCCGGCGAGACCATGAAGATCAAGAATATCTGTGAAGAGGCAGAGACTCCTTTGCTTTCCTGCGCTGCTGCAGAGGTGATTGTTAATCCTGTAGCGTCGTATGTGTTTAAGACGCCACAGAAGGATTCATTTGCTGTTAAAAAAATCTTCATGGAAATGAAGAAGATGGGTATTTCCAAGATCGCAGTACTGGCCGGAAATACAGGTTTTGGTAAAGCAGGGAAGCAACAGCTTACCGACATTGCTCCTGAGTTCGGTATCGAGATTGTTGAAGCTGAAGTATATGACAAAAAATCCAATGATCTTTCAGCTGTTGTTGCCAAGATCAAAGCCAACAAAGATGTACAGGCAGTTGTGAATTGGTCCATCGTTCCTGCCCAGGCCATCGTTGCCAAAAACATGCGTCAGGCTGGCTGGGAAGTACCTCTTTTCCAAAGCCACGGTTTTGGAAATATCAAGTATGTGGAAGCTGCCGGTGCTGCTGCCGAGGGAATTATCTTTCCTGCAGGACGTCTCCTGATTGCTGACACACTGCCTGCTGATAATCCTCAGAAAGCCCTGCTCATGGAGTACAAGAAAAATTATGAAGCCAAGTTCAACGAGTCTGCTTCCACCTTTGGCGGCCATGCCTATGACGCCATTACCATTCTCGCCGCTGCCATTGCCGAGGTTGGAAATGACCGCCACAAGGTACGCGCTGCCATTGAAAACCTGAAAAACTTCCCTGGAACCGGCGGTGTTTTCAGTTTTTCAGCTGAGGACCATAATGGCCTTGATATTGATGCCTTTCAGATGATGACCGTTAAAGACGGAAAATTTGTTGCCTATACCGGGAAATAATTCGGTATTGTTGAACCTGTAGAATTGACCGGACCGGAGGTGTTGCCTCCGGTCCGGTTTTTGATTTTATCAAGTTTTCAGTTTTCAGGGTTCAGTTCCCGGTGAAATCATTGTGAGACTGAATACTGAAAACTGAACACTGAACCCTGCGTCCCCATGACCACCGAACTTTTTATCCAATACCTGATGGCCGGCATTACCTATGGCAGTATCTATGCCATTGTCGCCATTGGCTTTAACATTATCTATAACACCACCGGCATTATTAATTTTGCCCAAGGTGAATTTGTCATGTTCGGAGGAATGATTGCTATCAGTCTCCTCCATTTCATGCCCATGCCCCTTGCCATAGCCCTGGCAGTGATCATTACCATGGTCATTGGAGCTTTGATTGAAATCTGCTTCATTCGCTGGCTGAAATCTCCTTCTGTTTTACGGATGATCATTATTACCATTGGTATTTCCATTCTTTCCCGTGAAGTGGCTGTCCATATCTGGGGTGAATCCATTCGCTCCCTTCCTTATTTTGTCGGCAATGAGATTAGCTCGATACCGGTATTTGGTGCCCGCATATCTCCTCAGGTCTTATGGGTGGTTGCAGCATCAGCTCTGATGGTCATTTTCCTTGGTATTTTCTTCAGGACCACATCCATCGGCAGGGAGATGCGTGCCTGTGCCTCCAACCGTAAGGCTGCCACCCTTTGCGGTATCAATACCCAGAACATGGTTACCCTTTCTTTTATCCTGAGTGCCGGTATGGGGGCACTGGCCGGTTGTGTTATGTCTCCCATAACCTATAGCCAGTATGATATGGGAACAGGGCTTGCCATCAAGGGCTTCACTGTTGCAATTCTTGGCGGTCTCGGGAGTTCCGGAGGAGCAGTGACTGCCGGCATCCTCCTTGGTGTCATCGAGGCATTTTCTGTTTCGGTTGTTCCCCTAGCCTTTCAGGATGCGATTTCCATTGCTATTCTTCTGATTATTCTCTTTGTACGGCCTCAAGGGTTGTTTGGGTCAAAAGAGGCAGCAGGGCTATCGGAGTTTTGAGATAATGAAAAAACTACTCTCAGTTCTGCCGCTGCTTGCTGTGGTTATCGGAGTCCACCTCCTGACCAGTGCCACGGATACCATGTATTATCTGACCCAGATGACCATGTCTGCCTATTATTCGCTGCTCATCATTGGTCTTTGCGTACTTATGGGCTATGCCGGTCAGATTTCTTTGGGCCATGCCGGATTTTTTGCCATTGGCGGCTATCTCTCCGCAGCACTCACCACCCGCAGCCTTGTTCCTTATCAGGATACAGCCCTGGTGAATCTTTTGGATTCTGTCGGAATGATTCTTTCCGGCCATGATCTCTATGGTGAAGCCATGCTAGTGGTCTCGCCCTGGGCAGCATGTGGTATTGCAGTGTGCACTGCCGCTCTGATTGCTGTGATTATTGGTATTCCAGTGTTGAAGTTGAAAGGGCATTATCTTGCCATGGCAACCCTCGGGTTTGGGATTATCATTTATCGGGTGGCCCTGGCCCTTGAGTATTTCGGTGAGGCAGATGGAATCTCAGAGGTGCCTCCTTTTCCCCTTCTTTCGGGTTTAACTATCAGTGGAAATTTTAGCGACCGGATCCAAAATTACTATATCGCCTGGGGGCTGCTCCTCATTGGTATGGTTCTCCTTCTCAATCTTATGGATTCCCGGGTGGGAAGGGCTCTCCGCGGTATCCACGGTTCTGATGAGGCGGCTGGTGCCATGGGGGTAAATACTTCCCGTTTTAAGCTGCAGACCTTTGTCCTTTCTGCCGTCTTTGCCGCTATTGCCGGAGTCTGTCTGACTCATTATAACGGGGGAATAGGACCGTCTGAGGCAGGGGTTATGAAGTCTGTCCGCTATGTAGCCATTGTTGCAGTAGGCGGTATGGCAAATCTTTGGGGGGCACTGCTCATGGGGGTTGTACTCAATTTCCTCTCTCTCCGTGGTGTCTTTGGTTCCTATGATGATGCTGTTTTCGGCCTGATCTTAATTCTGATCATGCTTTTTGCTCCCAACGGAATCTTGAGCCTGAATATCCGCCATCGTCTGAAACAACTTTTGAGACGCGGAAAACAGGACCGGGAAGGGGAGGTGTAGACAGAAATGGCGCTCTTGGAAATAAAACAGCTGAATAAACGGTTCGGTGGCCTCCATGCTGTCAATGATGTTTCTTTTCAGGTGGAACCAGGACAGATCAAGGCGGTGATTGGACCCAACGGTGCCGGTAAAACAACTCTGTTTAATATGATTTCAGGGACTTTTCCTCCAACCTCAGGATCAGTGACTTTTCAGGGACGTGACCTTAGGGGGAAAAAGCCCTATCAGGTGGCGGATCTTGGCATGGCAAGGACATTTCAGAATATCAAAATGTTCAATGGAATGACCGCCCTTGAGAATGTTATGGTTGGTCGTCATGTACAATCAAATGCGGGGTTCCTTTCTTCCATGTTCCGGATGCCATGGACCTGGAAAGAAGAGAGGGCGATTCGCGATAAATCCATGGAGCTTTTAGCCCTCCTTGGGATTGAGGAACATGCCCATACTGATGCCTCAAGCCTGGCCTTTGGCCAGCAGCGTGCCGTGGAACTTGCCCGTGCCCTGGCCCTGGAACCAACTCTTTTGCTTCTTGATGAGCCTGCCGCAGGGCTCAACATCTATGAAACAGCAGAGGTCGGGCGTTTGATTACCAAGATCCGTGATCTTGGTATCACTGTTCTGTTGGTGGAGCATGATATGTCTCTTGTCATGGATATCTCGGATGAGATTGTGGTTCTCTGTTTTGGTGAAAAGATTGCAGAAGATTTACCTCCTGCTATTCAGCAGAATCCGGAAGTGATAAAAATATACTTAGGCGAAGAGTAACGAGATGCTGAAAATTCGCAATCTTGAATCCGGATACGGGAAAATAAAGGTCCTCAAACATGTTTCCATGCACGTGGATCCTGGTGAAATCGTGACCATTATCGGGGCCAATGGTGCCGGAAAAACAACACTACTCTCAACCATTGCAGGACTCGTTAAGGCAGATTCCGGCGAGGCTGAATTTAAGGGCACGAATATTCTAAAAACCAAGGCTGCAGGCATTCCCGGTTTAGGATGTGTTATGGTGCCGGAAGGCAGACAAGTCTTTGCCATCATGACTGTGGAAGAAAATCTCCTGCTTGGCGGTCATGTGGTCCAAAAACAGGGGAAACAGTTTCTTGCCGAGTTAATGGAACATCAGTATGAACTCTTTCCCATTCTCCGTGATCGTAAAGATCAGCTCGCCGGGACGCTCTCCGGTGGTGAACAGCAGATGCTTGCCATGGCCAGAGCACTTATGGCAAAACCGTCCCTTGTTATGATGGATGAACCTTCCACCGGTCTTGCACCGCTCATTGTTAAAGAGATTTTCCAGATTATTGTTCGTCTTCGAAATGAAGGAAACACCGTACTCCTTGTTGAGCAGAATGCAAAAGCAGCCCTGGGAATTGCCGATCGTGGCTATGTCCTGGAAACTGGAAAAATTATTGTCCAGGGACCAGCTGATGATTTGCTGGCGAATAAAGATGTCCAGAGAGCCTACCTAGGACGTGAAAAGACAGAAGATTAATGAGTAGTCAGTTCTGATGGCGTCGTATTTTCACCCTAACTACCGGGCATAAATACTTATCCATCGGAAATCGAAGTTTTTACGAGTTTATCAATATTGCAAAGGGGTCGGCAGCAGAACTGAGAACACAGGTTTATATTGCCGGCGAAATCGGTGTGTTTTCTCTCGACCAGAAACAGTCACTTGTTACTGAATGCTGATTACCACTAATCTTCAGCCAGTAACGATTTTCTGGATCCCCGATAACGACACTCGGGGATGACGTGAACTTGCAACTCTATGATATCATAACCCATCAGAGTGCTGCCCACGACTGTCATTCCCGAATTCTTTT
>JAIPEF010000127.1 GCA_021737265.1 Desulfocapsa sp.
GCTTTAACAACAAAGCAAAACTGACCATCAGAAAATCTTACGGTTTTAGGAGCGATAAACTACGGGAAATAGCCCTGTATCATACGCTTGGTAATTTACCAGTTCCTGAAATCACCCACAGATTTGTCTGAAGAGGCAAAAAAAGTGACGAAATGCAAGCAATGATACTAGCAGCCGGTTTCGGCACCAGACTTCTTCCTTACACAAAACTCCTCCCCAAACCACTCTTCCCTCTTCTCAACGAACCGCTCCTTCTTCTCATTATTCGCCGTCTGCAGGCAGCAGGTTTTGATCATATCATTGTCAACTGTCACTATCTGCGGGAGCAGATTGTTGCCGCCCTGGCCGAACTACCTGAAGTGATTATTCAGGAGGAAGAGATTGTTCTCGGCACCGGCGGTGGTCTGCATATGGCACTGCCCCATATGCGACAAGAACCACTGCTGGTAACCAATGCGGATATTTACCATATGGTTGATTTCCGTGAGCTGTATCAAGCACACGATTCGAAAGACTTTGACGTGACCATGGCCATGCATGATTATCCCCGCTTCAATACGGTGAATGTTGAGGGTGACCGGGTAACAGGTTTTGAGGCAGAGGAAAATGACCATCTCATGGCATTCACCGGACTCCATGTCCTGAACCCTGAGATCCTTGAGGAGATCCCGGGAAACCTGGAATATTCGATTATTGACAGGTATCGAACACTCTTGCGAGAGGGCGGAAAAATCCAGGCATTGCACGTGAACGGCTGTTTCTGGACAGACATGGGTACGGTGGATGACTATTTGTCCCTGCATGGGAAATTACTGCAGAATAGAATTCCCATTTGGGATGAATTTCCCAGAGTACCTGAAACCACTTTTCTCGTCGATGCACAGGCCGAAACCGGTCAACAAATCGACCTCCAGGACTGGGTCTGCATCGGTCACTCACACTTGGGAGAGAGCGTCCACCTGCAGCGATGTGTTGTGTGGGATGGTGCCAGGGTTGAAGAGGCGGGGGAGTATATTGATGCATTACTGATTCCAGAACTCAAAAGCTGAATTAACGTCTGCCGCTAAAAATCTCCTCCACCACCTGCTGATACTTCTCCTCAGTCTTACATTTTTTTATCTTTTTCCAGCTTTTTTGCTGTGGTGGAAAAAATTCACTGAGATACACCCAGAGCTGTTTCATGCGTCCTAAAAGATGCGCAGGACCGTCGAGAATTTCATGATAGCAGAGGTACAGTTCGTCATGGAATGGTTTCAGCCGTTCTCCCTGTTCCATAACTTTCATCCCCTTTATTTCCCCTGCCAGAAATGGATTGGCCAGTGCCCCCCGTCCTATCATCCATTTATTTATTCCTGGAAATTGGTGCTGCAGATTAAAAAATATATCTTTTGCTGTGATATCACCATTATAGACAATGGAATGCTTACTGTTTTCCAGACAACGTCTAACGCTTTCCCGATCCACATCGCCCCTATACAGCTGACTGCCCAGTCGTCCATGGATAATGATTTCCGATAAAGGATAGGCATCAAGGCGGGGCAGGATGGAAAGCAACTCATCCTTTTTTTCATAGCCCAATCGGGTTTTGATGGAGAGTTGCATGGGGAGCCTGGGAATCACATGATCAAGAAAGGAATAAATCTGTTCAGGAAAGGGCAGCAAGCCTGATCCCCGATTTTTCCTGGTGACCATAGGGGCAGGACAGCCCAGGTTCCAATTGACTTCCTTATAACCGAGTTCCTGCAAACGACAGGCGAGAAAAAGAAAATCCTCCGGATCAGTATGCAGGAGCTGCGGTACAACTGCCAGTGACTGATTTCTTTCCGGCAGGACGTCCTTTATTTGTTTGGGATGAAAAGACGAGTGTCGCTGCGGATTGATAAAGGGAGCCAGAGCTGAATCAAATCCGGGAAAATGGCGGTGGAAAATGGTGCGGAAATGACAATCGGTAATACCCCGGATTGGGGCAAGAACAAGTTCTGGTTCTTTGGTCATCTGATCATTCTGCTGCATCAAGCAACCATTTTTTCAGTTGCACTGGCGTAGGATGGATTCCTGCAATTTTTACTATCCCGTTAATCATGAGCGCCGGGGTGGCCATGATGCCATGCCTCCCTATTTCGTCCGGGTCTTGAATCATGTCGATGTCTGCGGCCACATTCGCCTCCATCATGGCATCGATGACAGCATCCCGCAGTCCGTTGCAGGTGATACAACCCGTACCAAAGATTCTAATGGTCAGCTCTCCGTCCTCCTCCTGTTCCTGCCCCAGCAGTTTTCTATACTCCTTTTCCAGGGCTACTTTGTACTTCTCTGTCATACCTGTGGGAATATAATTCTGTCCCCGGATGGCATCATAGAGATAGTCAGCTGCGGCATCTGCAGGGATATCCTCTGCCAGGGCTTTATTTAAGGCGATGTCCAGACCGATCAGGCCAATGGTGGCCTTGTCTATCTTCAGCATGCGCTGGGTGGGAGTGTCCATGGAATTCTTGTTTTGGGTTTTAATTTTTAGTACCTTAGGAATCATTTTCTTGTTTTTTATTGCTTAAAATGATTTTGTGAAGGTACTTTCACCCCACAAGGGGGTAATGAACCGAGTCCCGGCTTATTTCCAGTTTATCACCGGGGCTGGGAGGCTGTCCGAGAATAGCAATTTTTTCTCAGATTGAGGCATTTGGAAAATTTTACCACAGGCATATACTTACTATTCCGAGGATAAAATTTTCCAAATAACGAAAAGTTGCAGGAAAAGTGCATTCTCGGACATCCTCCCAGTACTTAAGTGTTAAGCTTGAGAAACTCGTAAAAACTTCGATTTCCGATGGACAAGTATTTATGCCCGGTAGTTAGGGTGAAAAGCTTCATATTGGAGGCGTGCAATTTTTCTATCATTTCGGCGTACATACGGTACGTCGTAATGACAGAAAAATTGTAACAACGAACAAGATGAAGAGTTTTCACCCTAAGGGTATAAATACGACGCCATCAAGCTTTTACAGATAGTACGGATACCATACACAACCCCATCAATATAAGACACGATTATGAAAAAGAAAAGAGGAGAGGCCATGCCTGTTCATGATATTGCTGCGGCGCGTGAACACATACCTGACTATCCTCCACAGTTATTCAAGGCCCTTGCCCAAGTGTCGGAAGAACTTGGGCGGGAGATGTTTGTAATCGGTGGCACAGTGCGCGACTGGCTGCTGCAGATAAAACCCAATGACCTGGATCTTACTGTTGATTGTGATGCTGTTCGCTGCTGTCGCTTACTGATCCATATACTTAATGGTGGAACATTTGTGCCGCTGGGCACTGCCGAAGAGGATGCCGGGAGGGTTGTATGGCATGGGTTAATCATAGACTTCTCCAGCTTTCGTGAAGGGGCTGACAGTATCGAAGCAGATCTCGGCCTCAGGGATTTCACCCTCAACGCCATGGGCGTACGTTTTTCCACTTTTATGAATCAGTCGGAAGAAATAGCACTTATCGATCCGCTTGGCGGCCTGCAGGACCTCAAAAGCGGGACCCTCCGTGCCTGTCCTAACGCCTTTACCAGTGATCCTTTGCGTATGCTTCGTGGTTACCGCCTCTGGGCAAAGTTTGGCTTTCTCCTTGAAAATGAAACCCTTGCCGCCATCCAGAAGCATGCGGCTCTCCTTCCCAGGGTATCTGTTGAACGAATCAGCTATGAAATGGATCTCATTATGGCCTCGGACCGTGCCCATGAGGTCTGTTCCGCCATGGCTGAATCCGGTCTGTTGTTCCAGGTGATTCCGATCTTGGCGGATGGTGTGGGAGTGGAACAGCCTCCATCCCATCACCTTGATATTTTTGGTCACAGCCTTGCTGCCTTGGGCAACATGGAGAAGATCCTTGCAAACCCTGGGCTGTTTTACCCGCAATGTGCTGAGTTCCTTCAGGAATATCTTTCAAGACCCGGTATTCGTGAAGTACTGAAATGGAGCGCTTTCCTCCATGATCTGGGAAAACCAGCCACCCGGGAAATCAGGGAGGACAAAGCTGGACGCATAACCTTTTATAACCATGACGAAGTGGGGAGAGAACTGGTACAAAAACTCGGACATGAGCTGCGCTGGTCTGGTGAAAAACGTGAACGGGTGGCAGCCCTTACCGGAATGCACATGCACCCCTTTCACCTCTGTAATGTTCGCCGCAAGGAAAGGCTCAGCAAAAAAGCCTGTTTAAAACTTTCCAAACGGGCAGGAGAAGATCTGATCGGCCTCTTTTTTCTGGCCATGGCAGACAGCCTGGCTGGAAAAGGTGAGCTGAAGCCGGAAGCAATGGAAGAGGAGTTGGGGGTTTTACTCTGTGAGGTGCTGGAAACCTATATTCAGCATATAGCACCGGCTCTGAAGGGGCCCCGGTTATTGACGGGCAAGGACCTTATTGAGCATTTTTCTTTAACACCCGGACCTGAGTTTTCAAAAATACTCAATGGTCTGCAGGAGGCCCAAGTTGAAGGGGAGGTGAGAAATCGGACAGAGGCGTTGGACTGGGTTGAACAAACCCTTCACTCCGTGCCCCTTGCTGACGTAGGAAAACGCTAGTTGGCAGAATAACAATCAACCTGCCCGAAAGAAGTACTCAATCAAAAGCTAACTATCTGTATTAATTCCCCATATATTTTTCAAAATTCTCCTGGTAATTCTCAAAATGCTCTTCAAGCATTTCTTTATATCTCGCCATGAAGTAATCCATTGATTCTTCTGCTTTTGACGCAAACACATCTGCCGACCCTGCTCCCGCCGCGACAAGAAATGTATTAAATCGTGCTGCAGCATACAAAAACGCGGCACTGACCTTGCCGGGATCCCGTTCTTTAGTCTGTTTATTGGCTAAAGCGATAAAAGCATCTGCTATCTCAAAAAATTCTTTATCTTCGTTGGTATTACTCATTATTTCTCCTTTGGTGAATAGGTTGATGTGCTTTTTTTGATATTTACTCTAAACAGAAACAGTTGACAAGGGATGCCCCTTACTGGTCCATCCGGTATAAGAGAATTCGTACCCAAAGCTCAGTAACACAACCCATCACATCAGGACGAATGTGGCATAGCTGAAAACCATCGATAACCAGAATTTATTTTGAGTCCAAAGAATTCTGCCAAGCCAGCATCATTTTAATATCGCCGTAAGAAACCTTCTCTCCAAGACGCGTTTTTACTGCGCTCAGAGAGTTGTCTTTTTGTGAGGATAGCTCTTTGCTGATGAGCTGTTGCTTTTCAACAGAGATCAACCTGTCAATTCGAAGTGTCCCCTGCTCCACAAAATAGCGAAGATGGCCTTCTATGGTTGATTCTACCAGTCCCCGTTCTTTAGCAATTAGAGCGATTGGGTTCCCCTTCTCAAACATTTCCAGACTGATGTCTCTGCTTCCCGTTTCAGGGAAACTGCTCTCCTCATTGGGTATCACCTTTGGCTCCACTAATAAAACAGCCTCAATTCCATGTTTCTGTCGATACTCGCAAACCAGGTCCACAATATCTTTGCCATACTTCTCAACAGTCTTCTTTCCAACCCCCGGTATCTTTAATAGCTCTCCAGTACTGTTTGGCAGACACACCGCTATCTGAATAAGCACTCGCTGGTATAATACCTGAAAATGGGCGATATCCTGTTCCTTGGCTTTGGCCGTTCGCCAGGCTCGAAGGGTCTCAAACAGCTCCGGATGGTCAATATCAGCCTTACCATAGGCCGGGACCTGCTTCTTTTTCACCTTTGCCGGCTGAAAATCTATCTCTGCTGAAGATAGCGCATGCAGATATCCGAATGGAGAAAAACCATCTGCACAGCTCTCTATTCCCGCAAGCTTCACTGCAATCTCTTTTTTACAGTTATTCAATACATTGTTTATCTTTTTGCGCAGCTCTTTGTTGTCGGTGTCAAAGTTCAGATTTTGTAGGGATTCCGGAAAAATTTCTGCAAACTTTGCCTGAAACCACCCGGATGCCTTGCTGATCCTTCCAAGGGTATGGGTATCCGTTTCGGGAAGAGTGGAAGGTGTAGAAAAAATTGAACTGAGCTCATTTCTAAAATTTTCACTCACCGCAAAAATCTGTTCCCTTGCCTGCAGCTCCATCTGTTCTAGATCTCCTGCTTCTAGGAGTTGCACAACTCGAGCATTTTGGCGCAAAAGATGCGTAAGATACCCCAGATGCTTGCGCAGCAGGGTAAAATCAAAACATTCAAAGAGAAGTTTCTGCTGGTAGCTGACCTTTGCATCCCACAGAATTCGTTCAGACGGAGGACGTTTCCGCCCCTCTTCATCAAACCCAAGGACAGCCTGATCACTCTCCACTCCGGTTGATGACAGAGGTGAACTGAGCACCATGCCCTCCAGTGTTTTGCAGCGGCTTAATGCCACATACACCTGCCCATGGGCAAAAGCTGCCTGAGCATCAATGATCGCCCTTTCGAAGGTCAAGCCCTGGCTCTTGTGAATGGTGATTGCCCAGGCAAGTTTTAAAGGATACTGTTCAAATTTACCGACAATCTCCTCTGCAATTTCCTTATTTTCTTCGTTAATTGTATATTTGATATTTTCCCAGCTAACTGGTTCGACCTCAATTTCCTGGTTTTCACCAGGACAGGAGACAACAATGGTCTTTCCAACAATTCTGGCAATTTTCCCTATCTTTCCATTAAAATAGAGTTTATCAGCGGAAGGGTCATTGCGCACAAACATTACCTGTGCCCCCTCTTTCAGTATCAATTTTGCAGATGTGGGAAAGATATGCTCCGGGAACTCTCCTGAGACAGCTGCAGTAAAGCGATACTCCCTTGAGTCAAGCCTCTGAAGTCGTTCCTGATTAATTGCTGCCGCACTGGCATTGTGGGTGGTGAGGGTAATATACCCCTCATCTTCCCGGGGGATAAAATCCGGAATATACCGTTCATTGAGATCCGCAAGCGTTCCCTTATCGAGCCTGTTTCCCCGGACACAATTCAGGAGACGAATAAATTCCTCATCTGATTGGCGATAGATATGTTTGAGTTCAATGGTCAACAGTTCAGTCTGGGCCAAGGCCCTGCTGGAAAAGAAATAGACAGAATTATAATACTGCTGCAAAAGGCTCCATTCTTCCTGTTTTGCCACCGGTGAAAGTTGGTGCAGATCGCCGATCATCAGCAGCTGTACACCTCCAAAAGCTTGATTACTCCGGCGATGGCGACGAAGCACCGCATCCACAGCATCAAGGAGATCTGCCCGCACCATGCTGATTTCATCAATTACCAGCAGGTCCAGACTCTGGATGATCTGCTTTTTTTCTTTTGAGAAACGGAACTGCCGCTGGCTGTTACGGTCGTAGGCATCACTGCCGGGGATATGGGGACCAAAGGGAAGTTGGAAGAAGGAATGGAGGGTGACGCCGCCTGCATTAATGGCTGCCACACCTGTAGGAGCGGTGATAATCATCCGCTTGGCAGTCTGCTTCTGCAGATTATGGAGAAAAGTGGTCTTGCCGGTACCTGCTTTGCCGGTCAAAAAGATATGACTGCCTGTATACTGAACAAAGTCATGTGCAAGCTGCAGCTCAGGATTTTCTGGAGACAGAGGGATCAATTGATAAATTCCTGGTCAATTTTCAAATATCCTCTCAATATCCTTGCCAGCAATGGAGCAACGGAATACACTTCAAGAAGATCATCACTCTTCCGCCCGGGATAGGTATCTGAACCGATCACTTTAGTGATGGAACTGTCAAGAAAACGCTGGTGGGCATCCCCTGCCATAACCAGATGAGTTGCAAGCACTGCCGTTTCAGCGGCCCCGGCATCGAGACAACGCTCTGCAGTCTGGATAATGGACCCTCCAGTGCGAATCATGTCATCACAGATCACCGCGGTTTTACCTGAGACAACGCTGGAAATCTGACCGATGATAGTCTTATCCGTATCGTAACGATCTTTATCAGCAGCTGTGTGCGGACAATTCAAGAGGCTGGCAAGTTTGGCCACCTGTTTGGAGAAACCGTAATCCGGGGAAACCAGTACAAAATCTCCCAGATCCATCTTTTGCAGATGTTCCACCACCAGCTCTCCTGTCCAGATATGCTTGGTGGAAATTTCCCCGCCGTGGGCGTGGAGTACGGCTTCGGAATGGAGATCAACAAAGGCGACAAAGTCGGGTCGGGCCCGAAAAATCTGGCGAGTCCTGGTAACGCCCTTGGGAATTTCAAAAGATCCCCTTTTGGCACGCTCCATGGTAGAGTAACCCAGGTAGGGGATTACCACATTTACTGTTGCCGCATTCAGGTAACGTGCCCCCTGAATAAGATCCATCAGTTCCTGGTGGGAATCCTGATTATGGGTGCTAGCCACAATGATCAGGATCTTCCCGGCGATATCCTCAGGAAAGGCATGATAAACTTCACCATCAGCAAATTCTTTGTGAACCATATGGGTGAACGGCAAACCCAATTCAGCCGCAATCTTTTGGCCAAGATCCGATGAGGCCTGATTGGCCACCAGCACATATTCTGAATTATTTTTCATATCAATTCGTTTATCGGCAGTAATCCTGCAGAGAGTTTTCAGGTATTGAGGTACAAGGCTGAATACCTGTAGCTACAGCGCACTGACTATCGCATCACCCATGGCAGCTGTCCCAACAACCTCGGCAGCGTCAGTTGCAATATCAGCTGTACAGATTCCCTTATCAAGGGTTGCCTCAACTGCCCTGTCAATGGCATCTGCGGCATCATCAAGGCCAAAGCTGTAGCGCAGCATCATGGAGGCGGAAAGGATTTGGGCAATGGGATTGGCTATCCCTTTCCCTGCGATATCAGGGGCTGAGCCACCTGCAGGCTCATAGAGACCAAACTTTTCTTTATTGAGACTTGCCGAGGCAAGCAGACCCATGGAGCCGGTTAGCATGGCTGACTCGTCAGATATAATATCCCCGAACATGTTGCCGCAGAGCATGACATCAAACTGGTGGGGATCACGGACAAGCTGCATGGTGGCATTATCCACATAGAGGTGGTTAAGTTCCACATCGGGATACTCCTTAGCAATTTCAATCACTACTTCACGCCAGAGCACCATGGTGGTAAGGACATTGGCCTTATCAATGGAAGTCACTTTCTTACCACGCAGCCTGGCTGCATCAAACGCCATCCGGGAAATACGTTCAATTTCAGAACGTTTATAAGCCATGGTGTCAAAGGCGCGCTCATCAGGACCTTCTCCTTCACGGCCTTTAGGAGTACCAAAATAGATACCGGAAGTGAGCTCACGGACACAGAGGATATCAAAACCGTCACCGACAATATCAGCCCGGAGGGGACAGGCAGCGGTGAGCGACTTAAAAACCCTTGCCGGACGCAGGTTACAAAACAGGTCAAAATGTTTCCGCAGGGGAAGAAGTGCCGCCCGTTCGGGTTGCAGCTCAGGAGGCAGGCTCTCCCATTTAGGACCACCAACAGAGCCAAAAAGAATGGCATCACTGTTTTCACAGAGAGACAGGGTAGAAGCAGGAAGGGCCTCACCATGGTTATCGATGGCTATTCCACCAACATCTGCCTGCTTATAAGTCAATGCAAAATCAAATTTTTTCTGAGCTACATCAAGCACTTTAATGGCCTCTGCCATTACTTCAGGACCAATGCCGTCTCCGGCAAGAATTGCTATTTTTTTCATTTTGCTCCTTTCTCTTGTCGCTATATCTTATCGTTGATGGTGTCGTAAAAACTCTTCATCTACTTCGTTGTTGCAAATTTCACTATCATTACGACGTACTCTAGTACGCCGAAATAATAGCAAAATTCACACGCCTCGAATATGAAGCTTTTTACTTAACCATCTG
>JAIPEF010000128.1 GCA_021737265.1 Desulfocapsa sp.
TATCTATCTAGCTGTTTTTAAATATTTTATTGTGTATTTACCTCTCATCTGGCATAGAAAGTGAAACCATTTTTGATAGCGATCCTCACATGCTAGGAATTCTCACCTGGTGCCACATAATTTCTAGGAAACTTCAGATCATAATAGGGAATGCCTTCAGTTTTGAGTTTCTTTCCCCGCTCTATCAGGTATGGGTAACCCTCTGTTGCGGCCTTGCCATAAAGAGAACGGTCTGAAAAGGCGATTGCCTTTTCCTTTTCAAACATGGGCTTTGATCCTTTAACATGCTGATTCGGTTGAAGGAAATGATAATACTCAATTCCGAGTTCAAGGCACTGATTGTATATCAATGCAGAAGACCTTGCCCATACTTCTGCCATATCCTGGTAAAAATGTTTTGATGAGGTAAATGTGTAATCCGGTCCGGTTGCGACGTATCGCCGCTTATTGGCATCACTCTCTTTATATTCTATGAGAGAAACATCGGCATGACTGATCTTGCTGATAATGTTCCTGTTGATGAGTTTCCAGAGGAGATTTCCAGTGACACTGTAGCGGATAAAGGGTGATGAGAAAAAAGCGGCGTATTGGACTTGTTGTTTCTTGGCATAGGCTCTTATCCCATACAGTGAGAGCATGTCATCGTTTAGCGCCCCATCAACGAAATAGTACCAGCTGCGCGGATAAAGGGGGTGGACTCCCTTTGGCAGGTTTTCGGTCCCAGGGATAGCTATTTCATTGAAGCCGTCAATGTTGATAATAACATCAAACTGGGCACCCAGAGCGAGGAAGTAATTGAATTTCATTAACTGTTGGGGCTGTTTATAGCCGCCGACAGCCATATGAATCATAATTATTTCCTTCCCCTTATATTGAGGAACTTTTGTTAATGCATGTTGCAGTATGTTGGAGGTTGTACTCACTCCGTGGGCAAAGGATCCTCCCAGAACGCCGACAATCACATTGTTGTCGTTTGATTCAACAAATGGCATATCTTCATATGACCGTGCTCTTCTGTCGCAATTCTGCCCATCCTCGCAGACCCTGTTTGGGTCAATGCCTTCCGTGATAAAACCAAGGTAGGGATGGATCACGTTCCAATTGTTTCGATTGATACCATAATTGCCCCCTGTATTTGTCGTTTCAGGGGAGGTGATACCGTTTCTTTGTGCCTGTATTTCCGAAAATGAGAACTTGCCGGAGAGTATGCGAAAGGTGCCGTAAGATATGAGTTCAGCAAAACCATACATAAGGAGAAGAAGCAAAAAAGAAAAGAGGAGCTTTTTCCTGAAAGATGGTGCTGCGGGAGTTTTTTTTACGGCTGCCTCACTATTCATTGTCGATCTCGTAAAAAGCAAATGTGTCTTGGTAAATTAAGTCGTACAGGAGTGTGGTCATGGTGTCGTATCTATCTGAGTAAACAGAGAAAAGTAGCGCTTTTAGAAGTGGCGGAATTTCTGCTTCCATGGTAAGGTTGATTCCAGACCATACTGAAATTATGTTTGTCCGGGTGACACTATAACAAAGCCGGAGGGAAAATGCGGGAAGTAACAGTCGCATACCATCTCCGGCTGAAGTCGTCACCAGCTTGTCTCAAGGCTAATGAAAAGTATAATACCGGGCAAAATAATAGCATATACGAACTGCTCTTACAAGATTTAACAACATCACCAAGGCTGTCCGACCGGCAGAGGGCTTGGTGTTTTTTAAGGACAAAAAATGTGCGGAATTTGCGGCTTTAATTGGAAGGATCACGACCTGGTTGACCGGATGAATCAGCAGATCGTTCACCGTGGTCCTGATCAGGGTGGTGTCTATTGCGATGATCATGTGTCTCTTGGTCATCGGCGGCTTTCCATTATTGATCTCAGCGAGCATGGCAGACAACCCATGTTTAATGAGGATAAGACTGTCTGCCTTGTATTTAACGGGGAGATCTATAACTTTCAGGAGTTGCGGGAAGAACTCGAATCGTTGGGGCATTCATTTACCAGTAATTCAGATTCAGAAGTTATCATCCACGGTTATGAAGAGTATGGTATTGAAGTTCTCCAGAAGCTCCGGGGAATGTTTGCCTTTGCCATCTATGATCAGACCGAGAACCGCCTCTTTCTTGCCAGGGATCGAATCGGAATCAAACCCCTCTATTACTATTTCAAAGATGGCAAATTAGTCTTTGCCTCAGAGATAAAAGCCATCCTCGAAGACAACAGTATCGAGAGGAAGGTTAACCATCAGGCCCTGTACGATTATATCGGTTTTGAATTCGTCCCGGCCCCGGCGACCATGTTTCAGGATATCTATAAGATTCCGGCCGGTCACTACCTTCTCTGCAACGAGAGGGAAATACAAATAAAACAGTATTGGGATCTTTCTTTTCAGTCTGAACAGCCACAGCTTGCCTATGATGATGCTGTTGAAAAACAACGGGAACTGCTGGATTACGCCGTTAAAAGCCACCTGATCAGCGATGTGCCACTGGGAGTCTTTTTGTCCGGGGGGCTTGATTCAAGTGCCATTGTTGCCATGATGCGGCGTCACATCTCCGGCCCCCTGAAAACATTTACCATTGGTTATCACGATAAAAGTTTCAGCGAACTCGATTATGCCGCCCAGGTTGCCCAGTACTTTGACACTGAGCACCAGGTTCTTATGCTGGACGACATCAGGCCCGAGTACGTTGAAAAAACACTCTGGCACCTTGATGAGCCCATGACCGATCTCTCCACCGTTCCCCTGTACCTCCTCTGCAAGCAGGCCCGGGAACATGTCACCGTCTGTCTCAGTGGAGAGGGTGCTGATGAAAGTTTTGCTGGCTATGATCGTTTTAAGGCCAGCCGTCTTAATATGTTTTTCAGCCTCCTGCCGTCCCTGTTACGGGAAAAGGTCGTTGGTAAAATAATTGCCGCACTTCCGGACCAGCCCCAGAAAAAAGGGGTCATCAATATCTTAAAGAGGTTTGTGGAGGGAGCCAACCTGCCGCCGGATGGAGAGCACTTACGCTGGCAATATTTTTCCAGCCAGACGCAGAATGGACTCCTGTTTAATGATCACTTTAAAAGCAAGACACTGTTTGATCCCTTCAGGACAGTTCGTGAGTATGTGGAACGTTGTGACGCGGGTGATAGAATTAACAGGGAAATTTATCTTGATATGCGCTATATGATGACCGACAGTGTACTGATGAAAGTCGATAAGATGAGTATGGCCAGTTCCCTTGAAATACGGGTTCCCCTGCTGGATCATGTCTTTGTTGAGTTTCTTGCATCGCTGCCGGGCAACTGGAAGCTGAAAGGGTTTGAAACAAAACATGTTTTTCGATCTGCACTGAAAGGTCTCCTGCCTGACAATATCGTCAATAGAGGCAAACAGGGATACAGCCTGCCGGTGAAACATCTTTTACGCGGCGACTTAAAACCCTATATGGTTTCTCTGTTGAACGAATCCCCGTTGATTCGGGAAAACATGGATGTTACATTTATCAATCGTTTGATTAAAGAACATTGCGACATGGTTCATAATCATAACCATGTCCTCTGGGCATTGATCAACATATCGATCTGGCATAATAAATTTTTTAAATAATACGAGCAGGCAGGAGGATACAATGAAAATTCTGGTCACAGGGGGAACCGGCTTTACCGGTAAGGCCCTGGTTCGGAGATTGTTGGATGAAGGGCATGAGGTTGTCGCCCTTGACTATCAGGAGGGTCTGAAAACAGCTGAACTCCGGGAGTGGGGTGCCAAGGTTGTTATCGGTACCGTGACTGATGCCAAGGTGGTGGAGGAATGTATGCAGGATGTCGATGTGGTTCAGCATCTGGCAGCCGCTTTTCGGGAGATGGATGTGCCCAATTCCTACTATGATGAGGTAAATGTGGGGGGCACCCGCATCGTTCTCGAGTCCGCCTTTCGCAACAAGGTGAAGAAATTTATCTACTGCAGCACCTGTGGCGTTCATGGCAACGTGGAAAACCCTCCTGCTCCTGAAACTGCACCCATCAATGCTGCCGATTATTATCAGCAGACCAAGTATGAGGCGGAACCCATTGTCCTTGAATATGTAAAAAAGGGTATGAAAGCCACTATCCTTCGCCCGGCAGCCATCTACGGACCCGGTGACCCTGAACGTTTTTTTATGATTTTTAAAAGAGTAAATAATGGATCTTTTCCCATGTTTGGCAGTGGCAAGACCTACTACCATCCCCTCTACATTGACAGTCTGATTGATGCCCATGTCCTGGCCATGGATGAAAACAAGGGCAATGGCGAAGCATACCTCATCGCCGATGAAGAATATGTGGAAATTGAAGATCTGGTGCGGCGCACGGCTAAGGCCTTGGGTGTTGAAGTGAAAATTCCTCATTTTCCCATCTGGCCCTTAATCATCGCCGGGCATGTCTGTGAGAAGGTCTGTAAGCCGTTTAAAATCAAACCTCCCATCTTCCCCCGGCGTGTTGACTGGTATCGGCAGAATCGTGCATTTGATATCAGCAAGGCAAAGAAAGATCTTGGTTATAAGCCCCAGGTTGGTCTGGATGAAGGGCTGAAAAGAACTGCGGAGTGGTATAAGGCTGAGGGCTATTTGTAAAGGCGTCGTAAAATTTTTTTCTCAGCCATCTTGAATGTAGATTTTTTGCCCTGAAAGCAGGATGTAAATACGCGGTTGTAAAAGGATACAATGAAGAAAACCCATGCCGCAGTCACCGGACATGGCTCACCACTCTCCAAGTACCAGGAAGTGGTTGTCGGCTCCCGCTCTTTTTTTACTTTTTTATACTTTGAGTGGTGCATGCTCTTAGGCATCATTCCCGGCGCTGCCGGCTTTGTTTTGCGGAAGATATTCTGGTCGCGTCTGTTCGGGAGTTGTGGGGGCGGAGTAAATTTCGGAGCCCATATAACAGTCAGGCATCCAGGGAAAATCCATCTCAGGAACAACGTTGTCATAAGCGAAGGGTGTATCCTTGACGGCCGGGGTGAAGAGGGGAGTGAGTCGATATTGCTTGGAGACAGTGTTATTCTTTCAAACAATGTGACCCTCTCCTGTAAAAATGGATCTATCAGGATTGGAGCGAATACCGGAATCAACACCGGTGCAATTGTTCAATCCACAAATCAGTGCCCGGTTGTTATTGGTGACGATGTTATTATCGGCCAGATGAGCCTTGTAGTGGGTGGTGGTAACTACAACACGGAAAGACTGGATATACTGATACGGGAACAGGGTATTAAGGAAGATGGCGGTGTCAGGATTGGAGACAATGTCTGGATAGCCGCTAATGTGACCGTGCTCGGTGGTGTTACTGTGGAAAAAGGCAGCATAATAGCGGCGGGTTCAGTGATGACAAAATCTGTGCCTGCCTATTCTGTCTGTCGTGGAGTGCCTGCTACTGTGGTGAAAAACCGGCAGGACACAAATGAAGAAAAGAGCCGTTAATGTTTTGCAGTTTTGTCCGTTACTCGAGAAGGGAATAGTATGCGATGCGAATAGGAATAATGCTGAGGGCCTATGATCGCCCCGGCGGCATAGGCATTTACTGCCGCAATATTATCAAGCACCTTCTTGCCCATGATCAGACAAATTACTATGTGCTCATGTATAGCAACGAGGAGCATGTGGGGACCTACAATCATCTGCCAAATGTGGAAGAAGTGTACCTGCCGTCAAAGAATCTCTTTATCTGGGACCAATGGCAGGTGCCGCAGGTTGTGAAAAGGAAGAAGATTGATCTCCTTTTCAACACAAAGTTTTCCCTGCCCTTTCTGAGCAAGGCCACCAAAATGATGGTTATGCACGGAGCCAGCTGGTATGTCAAACCGGAACTTTACCCAAAACTGGATATCCTGTATGTCCGCATGGCGATGCCCATTTACTGCCGTATTGCAGATTTTCTCATCTCAAATTCCGATCTGACGACCCAGGATTTTAAAAACATCCTGGGTGTTCCCGATGACAAAATAGAAACGGTTCGTCTCTCCTTTGCCGATTATTTTGTTGCAGTTGACGATCCTGAAAAACTCAGGGTTGTACGCAAGAAGTATGCACTTCCTGAACGTTTTATTGTGACGGTAACCAGCTACGACCCGAGAAAAAACTTTAAAACCCTGCTGACCGCCTTTGCGAAATGCCGGGAAGAGGAAGATGTGAAACTCGTTGTGGTGGGCAAGGACTGTCATAAGTATGCAGATGACTACGATCTGGACAAAGACAAGCTCACACCGCATGTCTTCTTTCCCGGATGGGCAGATCAGGAAGATCTGCCAGCCATCTATTCCCTTGCCTCCGTTTTTGCCTTTCCCTCTGTTTATGAGGAGTTTGGTATCCCTGTGGTTGAAGCCATGGCCTGCGGCTGCCCTGTGGCGTCCTCTAACACCGGGGCTATACCAGAGCTCACCAAAGGAGCTGCCCTGCTTGCCGACCCCTTTGATGCAGAGGCCCTGGCGAAAAATTGTCTGAGACTATTGCAGTCCCCGGAGAGTGCAAAGGAATACCGGGAGAAGGGGCTTGAACGGGCGACTCATTTTTCCTGGGATAAGGCAGCACAGCAGACTCTGGATATATTTTCACGCCACGCTCAATCATAATGCAGGACCAGAAAAAACATATGGAAGAAATATCCGAGGATTTCTATGAAGAGTATGGTGACCAGTGGGCATCCACTGGCAGAGGTGACCTGGAAAAGCTGACATCACTGTACAAGGTGACCAATCTCTGTTCTCTCATGGAAGGGCTGGAGTTGAAGCGAATCGTTGACTTCGGTTGTGGCCTGGGTGATGCTCTCGATATACTCTTTAAAACGCTTAAGCCGGAAGAGGCGGTGGGTATTGATATTTCATCAAAGATGGTTGCTCATGCCAGAAAACGATATCCTGATTATAGATTTATGGATGGTGATTTTACCTTGCTGAATGAGTTTCAGGCCGACCTGATTACCTTTATAGATGTACTGGAGCATATTGACGATATCCCTCAAGTTCTGAACCTGGCCAAACAACATGCAAAATATATAGCAGTCAAAATACCTCTGGAAAAGACATGGTTTATAGCTGCTCTCAACAATCTCCATTTAAAAGAAAACAAGAGTCGTCTCTTTGAATCGGAGGGTCATCTCTACGAATTCAATCAAAAAGAGGTTGATGACATTCTGGAACAATCAGGCCTGGAGATTGTGAACCGAAAGGTTGATTTTGTTCCCCCAAAGGTCCATTTCAGCGACTATATGAAGAGTCGCATGCAGGCCAAGACAGGAATTTTGGGGAAAGTGAAATATTACCTTTATCTCATGCTCAGTAAAGCTCCTTATACCATTACGCGTCCATTGTTTGAAATCGTCAACGGCGTTGATTATTTTGTTTTGTGCAAAACCTGACCCTGTCTGAAGACACGAGTATTCATCAAACGTGGCCGTTTGCTGGTGCTGTAGAATCTATCCTGCCATACCGCCTCCTGATCGTGCCGCACTGAGACTATGCAGAACAAAATCTTAAAACTGTGGTTGAAAAACCAGATTCAACTCTTTTCCCTGGGCAGTTCCCTTGTCCGTGCCGGCAGCCGCTTCCTGCTAATCCTGCTTGCCAGTCATTTCCTGCCCGCTGATTCTTTTGGTATCTTTAACATCTTCATTGCCATCTACTTCTTCACCCGTATAGTCAGTGACGGCTCTCTGCAAATGCCCTATGTAAAACTGGCAGCAGAGGAGGGCAAAGACAGAGCGTTAATAAATGCTCACATAGCGGTATTTAAATTACTCTATATCTTTGTCCTTTCGCTGATACTCTTTGCTGCTGCGGGTTCCATAACAGACTTTACCGGACTCAGTGAAAAAAAACTGCTCTATCTTCTTCCAGGTCTCTTGCTTTCTTTTGGCTTTTATTCTTTTTTTTGCCAGTACCTGAATGCGGCCCTCAGAATGGCTGAGCTCCTTGTGCTCGAATGTATTCAATGCCTTGTGATGCTGGGCGTTATTGCTTTCTATTATTTACAGGGCCGGCTTGGTGAGGTTGAAAGTTATATTATGATTTTCATAGTGACTTTCTTTCTGTCAGGGATTGCTGCCATGATCTTTTATGGAAAAGGACTCGACTTTAAGTGGAAGTATCATCGGGAGCTGGCAGGTCGAATTCTGTATTACTCCAGGTACAGTATGATACTCGCCATGGGGGCCATGCTCTTTCTGCGCTCTGATGTTATCATGCTGGGCCACTTTCTGGCTCCCGCACAGGTTGCTGTTTACGGCATCGCCCTGATTGTTGGTGAAGTCATCAATGTTATCCTTGATGCCATCCAAAAAGTGTGCCTGCCAACGGCCTCTCTCATGAATTCGCAGGGAGGGAATAATCGCATAATGGCTTTATTTAAAGGCTCACTGCGCAATGCCTATCTTATGAGTGTACCCATTGTCTCTGTGATCGTAGTTGGTTCGCCATTTTTTTTAGAATTTTTTTACAAGGGACAGTATGATGGTGCCTTCTGGGTAATTGTCCTGCTTGCTGTGTCAGCATTGATTAAACCGGCCGGTTATATTGGAGGAGCAATTTTACTTGGTGCCGGGTATGTAAAGGTGGATAATCTCAATTGCTGGTTGACTGCTCTCATGAATATTGTTTTAAACCTTATTTTTATTCCATTGTGGGGTGTGATTGGTGCTGCCGTCACCACAATTCTCAGTTACTTTGTCCTTTCTCTGTTACAGTACAGGGCAATAAAAAAACTGTTTGTTTCAGCCTGAAAAGGCTTTTGAAAAGATTGAATAGGTTGGAGGAAAAGATCGTGTACCTTTCTGTTGTAATACCGTTGCTGAATGAGGCTGAGAACATTGAAAAACTCTATCTTGAATTGTCCGGAGTTCTCGATGGGATACAAGAAGAAACGGAGATGGTTTTTATTGATGACGGGAGTGTGGATGAGAGTGTTAATCTACTCAAAAACCTGCAGGAGAAGGATCCTCGAATTGTCATCATAAGTTTCAGGAAAAACTTTGGCCAGACAGCAGCGATGTCTGCAGGTTTTGATCATGCCGTAGGAGATATCATCATTACCATGGATGCAGACCTGCAGAATGATCCAAAAGATATTCCTGATATGCTGGAAAAGGTAAAGCAGGGGTATGATGTTGTCTGTGGCTGGCGTTTTGATCGGAAGGATGCCTTTATCAATCGTAAACTGCCGTCAATGATTGCAAACTGGATCATCTCAACGGTGACAGGTGTAAAACTGCATGATTATGGCTGCACCCTAAAGGCCTTTCGTAAAGAGATCACTCGGAATATCCGTCTCTATGGAGAGTTGCACCGTTTTATTCCTGCCATTGCCAGTGGTATGGGGACTGAAATAGCTGAGGTGAAGGTGAATCATCGGGCCAGGCAGTTTGGACAGTCAAAATATGGGATATCCCGAACAATACGTGTGGTTCTCGATCTTATTACAGTAAAATTTCTTCTCAGTTATGCAACACGGCCCATTCAGGTCTTTGGTCTCTTTGGTGCTGTCTCCGGTTTTGCCGGGATGCTGCTCACCCTTTTTCTGATCATTCAGCGCCAGTTTTTTGCAATTCCTCTGGGAAACAGGCCCATGCTCCTCTTTGCATTCTTTCTGATTTTCATGGGGATACAGTTTGTAACCCTTGGACTTCTTGCAGAGCTTCAGGCCAGGACCTCCCATGAGACCCAGCAAAAACCAATTTATAGTATCAGGGAAATTTTCCGGGCAGGGGAGAATAAAAAAGCCTGAGATTTTCTACTGAGAGGTTTGTGAAAAGTTCTATGCGAATTGGTATTGATGCGACAGGATTATATGGTGACCG
>JAIPEF010000129.1 GCA_021737265.1 Desulfocapsa sp.
TAAGTATTATCCCTAATCTCTTCTACCAATTTACCATCAATATGATGGCTAAAAAGATTACGATAATTTTTCTGCCTGGTTGATAAATCTTTACCCAACGACAAGTACTCTTCGTGAGGTGTGCACAATTCCGAGACCTTCCCCAATGCATTCACTTGGTAGCTGGACCAGCGATACTCCCCTGGGTCTGCAACCATCTCTGCTCGAACAGGATTGAGTTCAATATATCTGTAGACTTCAAGAAGATAATGTTCCGCCTGGACCAGACAGGATTTGAAACGTCCTTCCCATAGTGTGCCGCTGCGGCGATATTCAAAGTTAAAATACTGGACATATCGGCGGCCCAATGACTGCATCAGTTGGCTTATGCCGCCTTCTTTTCTCGGCGTACAAAGCAAATGGACATGGTTGGCCATCATTACCCAGGCATGGATATCCACTTTGTACTTCCTGGAATACTCTTTAAGCCAACCTGCGTATGCCAAATGATCTTCGTCGGATACGAAACAAGCCTGACGATTATTGCCCCGCTGGATGATATGAACAGGTATGTCGACTGGAGTTATTCTTTGAAGTCGCGCCATTCTTTTCACAGTATGATTTTGATAAAGTTTGCTGATTACCACCAATCTTCAGCCAGAAACGATTTTCTGGATCCCCGATAACGACACCCGGGGATGACGTGAACATGCAACTCAATGATATCACAACTCAACAGAGTGCTGCCCATGACTGTCATTCCCGAATTCTTTTATCGGGCTTGTCCAGAGGGTGTTTCTGGGAATCCAGCCTGAAATATCATCTTTATCAAGAGATGACACCTATCTCTGAAAGCTGGCTGAGTTTCAGTGGTAATCAGATAAAGTTTTGTATGATTTTGATAAAGTTTTCAATCATCATACGTACGTACGTATACTACACTGGCAATTAATACAACATTTGATTTTACTCTGACCCCAATTACTTTGCAAGAATGTCGGCTAATGTACAGAACATGAGATGCACGGGTCATATGCCCGGACAAGCATCTCTGCCAACAGGCGGATCTCATGGTCGGTTTTTCCCTGGTCGGCCAGTTCCTGAACCATGGCTTTGATATCGTGATGGATGTTCCCATTATTCTGACTGGTGGGGATCACACAGTCGGCCTTGGTTATTCTGCCGTCTCCGTCAAACTGATACCAATGGTAGAGAATACCCCGCGGAACCTCAACGGCCCCGGTACCATGACCTGCAATGGGTATAACCTGTTGGCGGCTTTCCTGCCAGTCGCTCCCCAACAGTTCATCAATGAGAAGGATGGAGTCCTGTACAACATGAACACACTCCACCAGCTGGGCAAAATTATTCATAAAAGGATTGTAGCTGATCGGTTGCAACCCTAACTGGCCGGCAATCTCTCGGGCCGAGGGGTGGAGAGCGGTAAAATTATTATTCACCCTGGCCAAGGCACCCACAGCCATGCTCTTTCTTGACAACTTGCTCCACTTTGAGGTGGAGTGATCTACCATATATTCGTTAGTCATGGCAAGATAGTCTTCTTCCTCTTTTACTACCCCGTCACTTGACATCAACTGGCCGCCGATAAAGGGATAACTGCCGTTAGCCTGCAGGGAGACGAACTCGGTCTCCCGGAAAAAATCAGGAATGGTAAAGGATCCGAACAGGTCAGCCGTTTTGTTGAGGTCAGGCAGAGCAGCATACAGGCGTTGCCTCAGGGTCGCCAGTTTGCGTCGATCCGGCAGCATGGTGAAACCTCCTACCACTGTCCTGATTGGATGAAGTCGACGGCCACCTACAAGATCGCCGCCATCGTTGGCTAACAACTTAAGCCTGGCTGCCCGTTGTATTTCTTCGGTATGCGTTTTTATCAGCTCTATCGCACTGTCTGCACCCAAAAAATCAGGTGCTATCAGGAAGTAGAGGTGAAGAATATGGCTTTGCAGAGTTTCCATGTGCTTAAGCAGCAGCCGGAGTCTTTCGGTTTGCATGCTGGGAACCATGCCAAAGGCCTTTTCAGTGGCCCGGATAGATGCCAGGGTATGCCCAATGGAGCATATCCCGCAGATTCGGCCGCAGAGGACAGGGGCATTTTCCCACTGTTTCCCCACCAGAATGGCCTCAAAGAATCGCGGAGTCTCCACCACATCCCAACTGGCCTTTTTTACCTGACCGTCTTTGATAAGGATCCGGATGTTGCCATGGCCCTCAACCCTGGTCAGGTGTTTGATCTTGATATCGCAGTTTATTGCATTTCTCATGAGTGCCTCGGTTATCGGTCCATTTCCTTCATTGCGCTGGTAAACCCCCCAAAACATTCCAGCCGGTCAAACATGGCCTGCCTGGGAATATTGTGGTCATCCATGATCTTCTGGAGCTGCCTGAGGTTGGCGTCGTCAGCCGGTCCCCGGCAGCCCCAACAACCCATGCGATTGTTGGGGCACCAGGCGTCGCAACCAGCCCTGGTTACTGGCCCAAGACAAGGCTCGCCAAGGTTAAAAAGACAGATGTTGCCATTTGCCGTGCATTCCATACAGACGGGATAGCGTGGATGCTCAATTGATTTACCGAGCACCAGATTGGTAACGATCTCTTCCACTTCTTCTTTTTTGACAGGACAGCCATATATAGAAAAATCAACGGTTACAAAGTCAGACAGGGGCCTCACCTCTTGCGTCTCTATGGGGTGGTTTCCATAAACCTCTTTTTTGACCCATTCCAGGTTTTGAAATCGGTTCTTCAGTTGGTTAACTCCGCCAAAACAGGCACAGGATCCCAGGGCCACAAGAGTCTTTGCCTGTTGCCGGATCTCCAGGAGCTGCGTCACCTCGTCGGCCCGGGTCACACTTCCCTCTACAAAGGCAATCTCGTAGTCATTACTCCTGTTGGACATTACCTCACGGAAGTTGACTATTTCAACAAGGTCAAGAAAATTGAGCAGGGTGGCCTCTTTGTTGAGTATCTGGAGCTGGCAGCCCTCGCAGGAGGAGAGTTCAAAAAAAGCGGTTTTGGGGTATTTTATTTCAATACCCAAATAGGTTCTGATCTTTTGCATGGGGTTTTTAAATGGCTTCCTTCATGTTCAATACCGACCAATAGTCAAAGACCGGCCCACTAAGACAGGTATAGGTTGCGCCAATGTTGCAACGGCAGCACTTTCCTCTTCCGCAGTGCATCCGCCGCTCCAGGCTGACAAATATTTTCTGCATTGGCAACCGGGCATTGATCAACATGTCGCAGACAAAATGGAACATGACCGGAGGCCCGCAGACAATGGCATAGGTATTGCTGGACAGGTCGTTCCCCGCTGTTTTGATCCGCTTCTTGAGAACCTCTGTGATCAGACCGACAGGTCCCTGCCAGGTGGCATCGGCCTGGTCAACAATAATTTCCAGATTGATATCAAACTGCCGCCACATCTGGTATTGATAAGTAAAGAGCATTTCGGATGGATTACGGGCGCCATAGATAATATCAACCTGATTATAGCGGCTTCTATTTTCGAGGACGCAAAAGAGCGGCGCGCGCAAAGGGACAATCCCCAAGCCACCTGCAATGAGGAGAACATCGCTGTTTTCCATCTCTTCAACCGGAAAACTAGTACCAAACGGGCCACTGATGCCGACTACTGTGCCACGGGCCACTCGGCTGAGAAAGTTGGTCAGGTTGCCCACGGCGCGGACACACAACTCCAGATCACCGTGACGAGAGGGGGAGGAGGATATGGAAAAAGGGCCTTCTCCGATACCTGGAAGTTCAAGCATCACAAATTGCCCCGGTCTGAAGGCAAAATGATGCCGCTGGACCTTGTCAACGATTCGGATCTGATACAGTTTTTCAGTGTCGGTTAACCTGTAGACACTGGTAATCTCGGCCTTGTAACTGTACTCAAAATTGTTCAGGTCAGATTCTCGTGCAGATGATCTGTCGGCAGAGAGGACATCAACAAAATCAAGTCTTTTCATTTGGGCACCTTCTGTCGCCGCACACTGTCAATAACATCCGGGACGGTAATATCGGCAAGGCATGCCTGACCACAGCGCCCACAGCCGACACAGAGCGCTTCTTCGTAAGCTTCCTGGAATCCGCGATGTTTATGATAGTAGCGGTATTTGAGGCGGGAGGGGCTGTCCGGCCTGAAGTTATGGCCTCCGGCGACCATTGCAAAATCTATGAGGTTACAGGAATAGAGTTGCCTCTGTTTGGTGGCGGTTGTCAGGTCAAGATCAACATATTCCTTGACCCCGTAACAGTAGCAGGTTGGACAGACGCTGGCACAACTTCCGCAGGACATGCACCTGTCACCCCACTCCTGCCATACCGGCGACTGAAATTCCAGATCAAGAATTTTGGTCAGGTCGGAACTGTCCACCTGGCAGACGAAGTTCCTGTTTCGTTCATCCATCAATTCGATAAACCTTCGATGATCCGCCTCACTGGGGTCCGCAATCGGGAGTTGTGTAAGGATATCGTAGGCAGTGGCTGACAGGATTTCTACGAAGTATTTATCGCCCAGATCGGTGAGGAACATATCAAAACCGGAGTAGACCGTATCCGCGCCCATGGATTTACAAAAACACCAGGATTGCGGGTTACAGTTGACACCGATGATGAACATGTTTTTTCTCTTACTGGAATAAAACGGGTCAGGGTAAACAGGGCCGGTCAAGACCTTGTCCAGCTTGTTCAGAGCATTGATATCACACGGGTGCAGTCCAAAAAATACATGGGGTTTGTAGATGTTGAAATCAACATATTTTTCCCAATCGCCGTCGAAGAGGTTAAAGGTACAGAGATTCTCTCTGGATGGAAGGAGAAACTTTTTTACAGAGTGGATGGTGGTGGGAAAATCGAGCCTGAGTTCTGCAAAACTGTTAATGTAATCAAAGACGAATATGTCCTTATCTTCCCTGTCTTTTCCTTTAGCCTGAGGGCCGACCAGGGGATAGGGTGCCAACACGTCATAGAGGATCTCCAATGCATTTTCCGGAAAGACCTTAAAGAGCATGGCCGACCTCACCAAATTTGGGTAACAGAGTAAAGTGTGACGGACTGGCTTGTTATCCTTTCACTTCCTGCATTTTTGTAAATTTTACCAGTACTGTCTCGTAAATTATCAATAAAAAGAGGCTCGGAGAGTCCCTTGTGTTATACTATTTTCAACGAAAAAATCATTCGATCCATGTAAATCCGACCCATAGAGTACTATATCACATTCCTTCGTCAAATCACTTCTCTTATTAAGAGATATGATTTTGACTACCATACTGATATCCATCATTCAAAAAAAATGGCTCATTCGCAAAAAAGTTAAAAATCATCAAACAGGAGCCAGAGCATGAAAGAAAGCGCACCGGATTTAACCATCTTTGGCAAGGCCCGGCAGGAGGAAGACAGCGACCTGGATCAGTTGGCAAAGCTCAACGACCGGGTTTATCGTGCCATGCTGCTCAAGGAACAGTTTCACGAAGTCTACCGGGCCGGCTCCGACAAAGCCTCCCAGACCGGCCTGCGATAATGGATTCACGAAGCCTTTGCTGCAAGGACGTGACCTGTTTCCTACTCAAAATCCATCAGCATTGTGGCTTGCCTAAACCCGAGGCTTTCAACTTAAATGCGAAAGACCCTTATTTTTTTATCAGAGCTATTATCTCTTTGTTTGATGGGATATCCATCATAGAGTTTCCATAATGCAGATATCGAATCATGCCGGCCATATCAACGAGTATCTGAGCAGGCAGTCTGCCTAACTTGAGCAGGTTGACCACCTGCCCATACATATTCTGAATGATATGCTCGGGATCGGGCAATCCAATAAATGGCAAATCTTCTTTGAACCAGTAATCCTTAAAAACTTCAGCCTTCTCTGATCCAACCACAATTATTTCTGTATCCAATCTCACGAATTCGTGATAATCCTGGCGCAACTGTGCCAGATGCCCCTGGCTGAACGGTCAGGAAAAGCCACGATTGAAAACGAGATACACATTCATTCGGTTGGTAAAATATGTAAGGGAGACGCTGTTCCCGGTGAAATCAAGAACTGTGAACTCAGGTGCATATTGGTTTAGCTCGACTCCGGCCACAATTGATTCCTCACATTTTTTTTTACATACTCGCAGAATACCATGAATAAGCAGACTGCCGGACACTTACCACTAACCTTTCCTGAAAGAAGAGCAGTACGTTCTCATAAAAACCAACACAATTTCCGCAACTGCATGGCAATATACTCGGCAGACCAGAAGTGCAATGAACTGTTAGAGACTGATGAAACTTTCCTCCGGGAAGGTCAAACACTCTTTTCTTCAGCCAACAGTTGAAAATGGTCACGCTCCTGCTTACTCCCCACTACGGCAACAAGATCACCCGGTGAAAAACGATAATCCGCCTTGGGGTTAGGGGCAAAAATCCCCTTTCTGATAACACCAACGACAGAGACTCCTGTTATGTTGCGAACTTTCGTCTCCATCAGAGTTTTGTGTGTAAAGGGACTGTTCTCAGCGACTTTTGCCCAGCCTATCTCCAACTGATATTTTATTGTATCAAGCTTTTCCATTAATTGGAAATCTGGATCTGAATGATATATTGGGCCATACATCTGCTGACGGACAGTGTCAGTGAATTGTTGGATTGAGGTGATGGGTACATCAAGATGCAGGAGAGCCTGACGTGCAATCTCTAGTCCCGCCTCCATCTCTGGAAGAACAGCCATATATACACCACCCTTGTACAGCTGTTTGACCTGCTCCTTTCCTTCTGCACGAGCAACTATATGTAACTTCTTATTGATACTCTGAGCCTGTTTCACTACGGCTTCTACCGCCACAATGGAAGGTATAGTAATGAGAAGCAGCCTAGCTTTATTCAACCGTGTTATTTTCATTACATTCTCTTGTGTCATATCACCAAATATAACCGGAAAATTTTTGGCCTTGCATTTAAGCATTCTCTGGTGATTTGCTTCCACAATGACAAAAGGTATTTGCAGGTGATTCAGCATGGCGGCAATATGTTGTCCCAGTTGACCGCCTCCTGCTATGACAATATGCCGGGACAAACCATGGTCAGGAATATTGGACGTTTCCAGTCGTTCATGGCCAAGGAAGTGCTTTTTGACTTTGTATAACGGCCCTGCCAGAGAAGAGGCAAGGGGCGTGGCAACCATGCTGATAACTGAGGTGGCGAGAATAAAGGAATATAAATTATTTCCAATTGCCTCTGTTTCTACACCGACCCTTGCCAACACAAAAGAAAACTCACCAACCTGAAAAAGGCCAAGGCCGACAGCAAGGGGAACAATGTTTCCATACCCGAACATTCTTGTAAGAACAGCAAAGATACTGCCCTTGACAAGAAAGAGAACAAGAACCATCAAGAGTACTTTTCCCAGATTGGCAAAAAGGAAGCGTGGATCCAGAAGCATACCTACGGAAATAAAAAACAACATACCAAAAATGTCGCGGAGGGGAATAATATCACTTAATGCCTGGTGTCCGTAATCAGACTCGCTGAGTACCATTCCGGCCACAAAGGCACCAAACGCAAAAGAAAGACCGACCAGGTAGGTGGCATATCCTATCCCAAGCCCAATGGCCATGATGGCCAGAATAAATAGTTCCCTGGAATTCCATTTGGCAATATAGGCAAGCAGACGGGGAAGAAGCCGGGTCCCGAGGTAAAACATAATTAATAGAAAAGCTGCAGATTTTACCACGGCGAATCCAAGAATAGGCAATCCAGCTTTAGGATTGGACAACTGTGGCAGAATAATCATCAAGGGAACCACTGCAATGTCCTGCACGATCAGCATGCCAATCATCACCTTGCTTGAAAGTGTTCCAAGTAAACCTCTGTTCATGAGGGTTTTCAGGGTCACCATGGTGCTGGACAAAGAGATAAGGCTGCCGAGCCAGAGAGACTTAACAGGGCTCCAACCAAAAAATATCCCAAGACCGTAACCAAAAGCAATTGTCAGCACAATCTGGATGGGGGTACCAATAAGGGCTATTTTGCGTACAGGAGCCAGTTCCTTGAGTGAGAATTCAAGCCCAAGGGCAAAGAGCAACAGACCTACCCCGATCTCTGCAAGGCGTTCAATTTCGTGGATGTCGGAAATCTGGACGGCGGCGGAATGAGGCCCCACCACAATACCAGCCAGGATATAGCCAAGAATGAGTGGCTGCTTAAGCCACTGGGCGAGTAGGCCGCCAATAAGAGCCGCAAGCATAATTGTCACTATATCGGCAGCAATCCCCATAGCTTTTCCCCAATGGTATATTTTTAAACAAGGCAAGCGGTATAAACTGGTTTATTTTCCAACATCCAGTAAGTCCAGCTCTGTATGGTGTTTCCGAAGGACACTAAGTTAACGGCAGTTATTTCTCCCCTTCGGACCAGCGTAACAACATATACATTCCTGTGCTTTTTGATGTTTGGCACGGAGGAAAATAACCATGTCCTTCTTTCCCTTCATTTGAAAACCTTCTAACTCCCTAAAATCTACCTGGTTGATTTTCCAAATGCCTCAATCTGAGAAAAAATTACTATTCTCGGACAGCCTCCCAGTTGGCTTGGTAATATGCCGATATTGCGGCAATATATTGTGCAAAAGATCGTCATCCTATGTTTGATGATTACGGCCCTTCCTGTCCATTAAAGTGATCAAATATTATGTCTGCGGCCTCTTCGGCACTCTCAACAAAATGAAAAATATCCAGATCTCCTGGTGAGATAACGCCCTCTTCCACCAGGAAATCAAAGTTTATCAGTTTCTGCCAGAAGTCTTTACCAAAAAGAAGAACAGGTAGTGGTTTGATTTTTTTTGTCTGGATCAGAGTCAGGGTTTCAAAAAGTTCATCCAGAGTTCCGTAGCCTCCAGGAAATGCAACCAGCGCCTGCGAGCGCATGAGGAAATGCATTTTTCGGATGGAAAAATAGTGAAATTGGAAACTTAACTCCGGAGTAATATAAGGGTTCGGATTTTGCTCATGGGGGAGGACAATATTAAGTCCTATTGTCTTGGCTCCGGCATCGTGAGCTCCTCGGTTGGCGGCTTCCATGAGACCGGGACCACCCCCGGTGATCACCACCAGCTTGCAGCTACTCGTGGCATGACATCGTGTTGACAGAATTGCTCCAAGTTTCCGCGCCTCTTCATAATAATGTGCCTTGGCCAGCAGGCGTCTTGCAATCTGGACCTGTTGCCGGTAAGACGGGTCTTCGGGATTCTCCTCAACTTTTTTTTCTGCTTCCGCCAGTTTTTTACTGGCACTTTTGTCCTCCATAATCCTGCTTCCCCCAAAGACCACAACAGTTGCCTTAATCCCATGCTCCTGCTGGAGAATTTCCGGTTTCATGAGTTCGAGCTGGAGCCGCACCGGGCGAAGTTCGTCCCGCATAAGAAAGTCTATGTCTGTATAGGATAACTTGTAACTGGAAGAAAGCGTCTGGGGAGTGGCTGGGCCGACCGAGGAGGATTCGGCGTCATCTTTGGCCGAAGGAAAACGGTAAAAGGAAGAGGGCGTGCTGGTCATATTGTTTCCTCTTTTGGATATAAAAGCTGAAGTTTCCTAGAAATTATGTGGCACCAGGTGAGAATTCCTAGCATGTGAGGATCGCTATCAAAAATGGTTTCACTTTCTATGCCAGATGAGAGGTAAATACACAATAAAATATTTAAAAACAGCTAGATAGATAGT
>JAIPEF010000130.1 GCA_021737265.1 Desulfocapsa sp.
AAGTAAATCTGCAAGGTATAATAAACTTGACTCCTCAGACAATGTACGTTTGATTTGATTTTGGGTTTTCATGCATCAAGTATGCACGATTCAGGCTTAAATGTCCAGCTTAAAATTATGGGTAACAGGCAGTTCTAGATCTTGATCAGTTCAAACGAGTCAATGACTCGTACGGCCACCATATTGGCGACCTGCTGTTAAAAAACGTCGCCGAAAACATGAAACAGTGCATACGCAGCACTGACACAAATGCCATCTTCACCCATAAACATCCTGAGACTATAATTGCCAGGATTGGCGGAGACGAATTCACTATTTTACTTTCCGACATCAAAAATCCGGAAAATGCTGCGCTGGTCTCCAGGAGGATTATAGATGCCGTTTCTAACACCTATACTCTGGAGGGACACGAAATAGTCATGACCACCAGTATCGGCATTGCTATTTTTCCGGTGGACGGTGACCAGTCTGAAATACTGTTGAAAAATGCTGACTCTGCCATGTATCAGGCCAAGACGGCAGGCAGAAACAACTATCAGTTTTATGATAACCGGTTGAATACAGAGGCCATTGAACGGTCGGGCCTGGAACAGGATATCAGGATGGCCCTGGAAAGAGATGAGTTTGCACTCTACTATCAGCCGCAGATAGAATTCTCAACCGATAAGATTGTGGGTGCGGAGGCACTCATTCGCTGGCTGCATCCAGTCAAAGGAATGGTGGCGCCCGATCGATTCATCCCGGTTGCCGAGAGATCAGGGCTTATTTCCAGTATTAATAAGTGGGTGATCAAGACCGTCTGTAAGCAGTCTTCTCAATGCTCTTCTCAGGGGTATAAAACGCTGCGGTTGGCGGTAAACCTCTCGGGACACCACTTCCTCACTGAGAGCTTCGTTCAGATTCTCAAGGATAACATCCTGGAAAAAAAAGTGAATCCTCAAAATATAAAGTTGGAGATCACCGAAAATACAATTATGCGGAATGCCAAAGATTCCATAGCAATACTGGAACAGATACGTGATCATCATATCAGTGTAGTCCTGGATGATTTCGGTACTGGATATTCCTCCCTCAGTTATCTCACATCTTTTCCGGTAGATACCATCAAAATTGACCGTTCATTTGTTATGGATTGCACCAGCCAAACGAAAAACATGCTCATCATTAAGGCCACTATTGCCATGGGACACAGCCTTGGGATGAAAGTTATCGCTGAAGGAGTTGAAACCAGAGAACAGTTTGATATCCTTAAGGGACTCGGTTGCGATGAAGGACAGGGATATTACTTTAGCCCCCCTGTTCCCCGAGATGAGTTTGAGAAAATATTGGACCGTGGGCAATTATAAGAGTCTTCCCAGTTCACTCGGAGGAGTCCCCTGCCCTTTTCGGCCGGCGATCTTTAGGAAGGAATAATGGGTACGTATCGCTAAAAAATTGATAAGGATAACAGTTATGAAGAGCTCAGGACTCTGGAATCCACTCCAGGGCGTTCGTTTCAGTTTACCGGAGTCGGGAGTTTGCTTTGTAAATCAGTAGCCCCAGAGTAAGCTTCTTTTTATCCAGCCGGTTAGCCCGGACTCATGTTGTACCTTTGCCCAACCATATTTTTGCTCCAGGGTTTTAAAAACGACCCCGTAGTAGGCCTTACCCACAACTTTGTACTTAGTGCCCGGTCCACTCCGAATATTAATTTTTTTCTTCTTGTCTTTGTTTACCTTGACGATCATGTGGGGAGTGGATGACACGTAGTCTTTGTAGATCCACCCGGTATCATTTTCAAAATCCTTAACTTTTACCCATCTTCCCTTGTGGGAGAGTATTTTTAATGGAAAGCCGTCACCATACTCCCATTTTGATGCGTATTTTGTACCTGCTCCGGATCGGAGCTGGACCCTTTCTCCCTTAACGCTCCCCATTTGGGCAAATGCCGGGGTGAAAAAAAAGATAGTGATGAGGACAACTGGAATTGCAAATTTTACTCTTTTTGTGGTAGTTTTCATTGGAACAACTCTTGGGAATAAAATGATAAGGTGCTTTGTTTGTAACTATTCAGGTGGTCGCCGTTATGGGCAAAACCACCTTTCTTTTTCTTGTTGTTTCCGCTGGATTAATGAGGTATGTGCTTCAAACTAGCCCAGATTACGATGCATTTCCAGGAAATTCTTCTCACGCAGAGCTTGACTCCTTTCATTCCCCCCCTGAGGGGTGAAAGTACCTTGGTGGTTTATGCAACCACATAGTTTCAAAATATACTCGTCAGTTTCTTATTTTCTGTCCCAGAAGCGGGCACTAAACAGAGAATCCCTCAAGGGAGGTACAGGACAAAGTAACAGAAGTTCAGGAGTAAGGTACTAATAAATTATACCGCCGTGGATTTTTCCCCGGCCTCCAGCGTCCCTGCCGGACAGACAAACTTGCAGAACCTGGGTTTGCCCATATCCCAGTCATTGGTGAGGAGCAGGGGGCCACACTGACGTCTGCACCCATTGGGATCATGGTTAATTGGAGGAGTGCCATTTTTTTACCTCACCACCACCATTACTCTTCACCTGCTATGAGCTCGACAACCCGCTCCAGATCATCCAGGGAGTAGTATTCGATTTCAAGTTTTCCCCGACTGCCATTCTGTACCAGTTCAATTTTCGAGTGGAGCCTGTTCGTCATTCGATTGATCAGGGATTGTGAAAATGAATTAGGGATTGCCTGGGTTTTTCTGGGTGAAGCGGTGGTTCCATTTCTTCTTTCCTGTTTCATTTTCGAAGTCAGTTTTTCCGCTTGGCGAACAGACAGGCCCTTGCCAATAATTTGATCTTTTGCTTCCTTCATTGCCGCCTTATCATCAGAGAGGCGGAGAATTGCCCTGGCATGCCCTTCTGTTAAGCTGCCGGAAGATATGCAAACCTTTATAATATCAGGTAGTTGCAGGAGACGTAAGCGATTGGTAACCGTTGATCGCTTCTTCCCTACCCTTTCTGCAGCCTGCTCCTGTGTGTATGAAAAAATCTGGATAAGTTTCTCATAGGCCTCTGCCTCTTCAATGGGATTAAGGTCTTTACGTTGAACATTTTCTATAAGAGCGAGTTCCAGGAGTTCATCGTCTCCACTCACCTTCCTGACCACTACCGGCACTGTCTTGAGCCCGATCTGCTTTGATGCACGCAGTCGTCGTTCACCTGCAATAAGGCCGTAGCTTCCATCCACATTCGGAGTAACGATAAGCGGTTGGATGACCCCCTTCTCACTTATGGATTCAGCTAGTTCCTGTAAACTCTCCTGGTCAAAATGACTCCGAGGCTGGAACTGGTTGGGGATTATATTATTTATGTCACAGGGGAAGTATTTTTCTTCCTCCTGTTCTTGGTTGAAGAGTAAGTCAACTCCCCTTCCCAGCCCTTTCTTGTTTTTTGCCATGTCAGTCCCCTCCTGTTGCTAACAACGTATTAACTCCTTTTATTGGGATATAAATACGACGCCATCATTGTTGTCTTCGTAAAAATTCATTTGCCAGCTTGATGTATGCCTGGGCACCTGTGGATTTGATATCATATTCTATAACTGTCTGCCCATGACTTGGACATTCGCTCAATCGTACGTTACGAGGAATAACTGTTTTAAAGACTTGGTCGGCAAAATGCTTCTTTATTTCATCCTCGACCTGGAATGTTAATCTATTGCGTTTGTCAAACATGGTGAGGAGGAGCCCCTCAATAAATAGGTCCCTGTTTAGTGATTTCTTCACAGAACGGATAGTGTTGACCAACTGGGCTAACCCCTCCAGAGCAAAATATTCACATTGCATCGGGATGAGGACCGAGTCTGCGGCAGTTAAACTGTTTATTGTTAAAAGACCAAGGGACGGAGGGCAATCAATGACTATATAATCATAATCGCTGATTACCTGGGAAAGCATTTTTTTAAGAACATGTTCTCTATCTTTTACCGGGAAGAGTTCCATTTCAGCAGCTGCCAGATCGATTGATGATGGAGCAAGGGTCAATCTAATTTTTGGGTCTGGCGTGAGCAGAATGTCCTGTAATGGTATCTCCTGCGTGTAGCAGTGATAGAGATGGTAGGTGTGGTCGCCGGGGCGAATCCCAACCCCGGAACTTGCATTACCCTGCGGATCAGAGTCTACAAGGAGAACGTTCTTTTTTCTTCGTGCCAGCGCTGCCGCAAGGTTGACTGCCGAGGTGGTCTTGCCAACCCCCCCCTTCTGGTTTGCTATTGCAACAATTTTGCCTTTAGCCATGGGTGTGAATATCTCCTCTTAAAAAAAAACAAATAGGGCAACGATTGTCTTTTTTTAGTCCATTTCTCTTTTTCTCACAATGTTTTTGATGACCATTGTCACAGTTCTTATCTTTTCGGTTCTTATTTTTTCGAATCTCCGGCATTTGCTTGCCTTTATTTATTGAGGTGGATAAGTTGAGAGAGATCAGAGGTGTGGTTTTTTTTTTGCTATGTTTCACGTGAAACATTGATGGGGTTTGAAATGGAAAGTGATTTTCTGGTAATCGGGAGTGGGATCGCCGGTCTCTCCTATGCACTCAAGTGTGCCGAGTTGGGTACAGTGGTAATTGTCACAAAAAAGAAAGATGTGGACACGGCCACCAATCTAGCCCAGGGAGGGATAGCGGCAGTACTGGGGAAGGATGACAGTGTTGACTCCCATGTTGAGGATACAATTACCTCCGGTGCCGGTTTGTGTGATGAGGCCATTGTGCGAATGGTTGTTGAAAATGGACCGGCAAGGATTGATGAACTGGTTCAGCTGGGAGTGGACTTTGTCCATGATCAGGAGAGCTCTTCCGGGTATTCCCTGGGAAGGGAAGGGGGGCACAGCCATCGAAGGGTGGCCCATGCCTATGACCTGACCGGGAGGGAGATTGAGCGAGCGCTACTTGAAAAAGCAAGAAACCACAATAGGATACAGCTTTTCGAAGAACATATCGCAGTCGATCTGCTGATGGCTAAGGGGACTATTCCCGGGTGGGGCGCCTGCGGGTCTGAACGATGTGTGGGGGCCTACGTGATGGAAGATGGGCAGGTCGAAACGTATCGGGCGAAAGTCACAGCCCTCTGTAGCGGTGGGGTGGGCAAGGTCTATCTCTTTACCACAAATCCAGATATTGCCACAGGGGATGGTGTGGCCATGGCCTTTCGGGCCGGCGCCGTAGTGGCAAACATGGAATTTGTTCAATTTCATCCCACATGTCTCTACCACCCGGATGAGAAAAATTTCCTGATTTCTGAGGCTGTTCGTGGTGAGGGTGGAATACTTATTGGTAGAGATAAGGTCCCTTTCATGGAGAAGTATGATCCGCGTAAAGATCTTGCCACTCGAGATACGGTTGCCAGGGCCATCGATAAGGAGCTGAAAGAAACCGGTGAGGATTGTGTGTATCTTGATATAACACAGCGGGACTCGGCGTATCTGAAGAAGAGGTTTCCAACAATATACCAGCGTTGTTTGTTGAGGGGCATAGATATAAGTAAAGATCCGATTCCTGTGGTACCTGCTGCCCATTATATGTGTGGTGGTGTAAAAACAGATTCCAAGGGGAGGACAAGCATCTCGGGGCTGATTGCCCTGGGGGAAACTGCCTGTACCGGCCTTCATGGAGGCAACAGGTTGGCATCAAACAGCCTTCTTGAGGCTGTGGTTTTTGCCGATAGTGCAGCAAATTATTGCCGTGGTATCTGGCCTGCTTTAAAAAAGGAGCCCATCGGTCAGGTGGATGAGTGGAAGAGTGGGGATGCCAGAAAACTAAGCGAGGAAATTCTCATTAACCATAATTGGGATTCCATCAGAAGGGTGATGTGGAATTATGTTGGAATTGTCCGGTCGATGAAAAGACTGACTCTCGCCAAAAAGCGGATGGAGGCTATTTATGAAGAAATCGACCTTCATTACCGGGAGTATCTTGTTACCCCTGATATGGTTGAGTTGAGAAATATAGCCTTGATCGCCTTGTTGATAATTCAATCAGCTATGGAGCGCAAAGAATCCAGGGGTCTCCATTATCTTATTGACTTTAAAGAACAATATGAGAGAGCACACCAGACGCTGGTGAGGAAAAAGGCGGCAGGAAAGAGCTGGGAAATAGAGATATTGATGGAGGGAGAAGCATGAGCAAGCAATTCGTTATTTCCGTGATGTCGAAGGATCGACCCGGAATTATAGCCGATATAACTGGGGTAATACTGGGTCTTGGCGGAGATTTAGCGGATTTAAACCAATCTGTTCTGGGGGGATACTTTACCATGATCCTCATCGCTGAGTTTAATGATAATGTCACTCCCGAGGATGTCTTTGCCGGTTTTTCGCATATAGATTCAGATACCAGGATCGATGCGAATATCATGAAAATGGATATTGACCTGGAAATAGAGAAGGGAAAATTGCCAAAAGAAACATTTGTAGTCACAGCCCAGGCGACCAACAGAAAAGGCTTGGTCAAAATCATGGGAGACTTTTTTTATTCACGTAATATTAACGTGTTGGACCTTGTAACGACCATAGAAAAGAAGTGCTATACAATGATATTTCAGGTCGATCTTACCGGAATTGACTCAATGGAAACGTTAAGAAACGAAATTGAAGAACTTTCGCTCAGGGAAAATCTTGATTTGGTGCTGCAACATTATGATATCTTCAAGGCAACCCATGAAGTCGGGACGCCGGTGGCAGAAATTACGACATAGGCATCAGGAGATACATTGAAAAATAAGAAAGTGTTCTCGCCGTCCATAATTTTGAAATAGGAGAACATGTTATGTTTCGGAACGTGGTAGTTGGGACAATTAATAATTTTTCAAGGTGACCTAAGATATAAGGAGAAACACAATGCTTCGTTCAGACCAGATCATGTCCACAGTGGAGATGGTCCATAAAGAAAACCTGGATGTGAGAACAGTGACAATGGGGATTAATCTCCTTGATTGCCGGCAGGGAACTGCCGAGGAAACGTGCAGCAGGGTTGAAGAAAAAATTGCAAAAACGGCTGAAAACTTCGTGGGTACATGCAATGCTGTGGCGTTGCGATACGGCATTCCGGTGGTGAACAAGAGGATATCGGTTACACCGGCAGCTCTTGTTGGCGCTGGGTTTGACAAGGAGGAATTTGTCATGCTCGCGAAAAGCCTGGACAGGGCGGCAGAAAAAGCCGGTGTTGACATTTTGGGTGGATTTACGGCGCATGTTGAAAAGGGGATGACGGTCACTGACAGGGCCCTTATTGACTCGATACCGGAGGCGTTGGCGGTAACGGAACGTCTGTGTGCATCCATCAATGTCGGGTCCAGTCAGAAAGGGATTAATATGGACGCCGTAGCCATGATGGGGAAAACCGTTAAGGCACTGGCTGAACAGACGGCAGACAGGGGTGGGTTTGGGGCGGCCAAATTTGTGGTGTTCTGTAATCAGCCGGGTGACAACCCATTCATGGCAGGCGCTATTCATGGTGTCGAAGAGGCAGACGTGGTGTTGAATGTTGGTGTCTCCGGACCCGGAGTAATTGCACGATCCCTTGAAAAGACAATAAAAAACAGGGGCAGGGAAAACCTTGGGCTTGATGATATTGCAGAGGTCATCAAACAGATTACTTTTCGAGTAACACGCTGCGGAGAGTTGATAGGGCGGCAGGTTGCCAGGGATCTTAATGTGGAATTTGGTGTTGTGGACCTCTCCCTGGCACCCACACCAAAAGTGGGGGACTCGGTGGGGGAAATCCTTCAAATTCTAGGGGTTGATGATGTTGGTGCGCCGGGGTCCACAGCCATCGTTGCCTTGCTGAACGATGCCGTTAAAAAGGGCGGTATTTTTGCTTCGAAAACTGTTGGTGGCTTGAGTGGTGCGTTCATCCCGGTGATGGAGGATGCGGTGCTTGCTGATGCGGTGGGGAAAGGAGCGCTGACCATTGAAAAGTTGGAGGCCATGACCTGTGTCTGCTCAGTTGGTCTGGACATGGTACCGATTCCAGGTGAAGTGGATGCGGATACTATTTCTGCAATAATCGCAGACGAAATGGCACTGGGAATGATCAATAATAAAACCACTGCAGTCCGTCTTATTCCGGTACCGGGAAAAACTGTCGGGGAGATGGTGAGCTTTGGCGGATTATTTGGGGAAAGTCCCATCATGGAGGTGCGCAATATAAATAAGTCGAAGCGCTTTGTTGCCTGGGGAGGGCGGATACCAGCACCGATTCATAGTTTTAAAAATTAATGGAAAGGTGACACGCAGCAGGGGCAGAGGCGAATAAGAATAAAAAAAAGCCCTTAACGAGATTTCATTAAGGGCTTTTTATATAATGGCGTCCCCAGTCGGATTCGAACCGGCGTTGCTGGGATGAAAACCCAGTGTCCTGGACCTGACTAGACGATGGGGACAAATTATGAGTATAACTGGTGGGTCGTGCGCGACTCGAACGCGCGACTCTCTGCTTAAAAGGCAGATACTCTACCGGCTGAGTTAACGACCCTTGAAGCAAGCCTTTATACAAATTCATATTTCGTGTGTCAAGAAAAAAACACTGCATTTCAAACTATCATGTAATATTGATGGGAGTCAAGAAAGAGTTTAGTGCTTACAGGTTATTTTCTTGATTTTTTCAAAGAAAATAATTTGATTAAGGCACTTATCCAGTGAAGCTCAAAACGATTCAGGTGTAGCAGGGGTATTATAAGGAGTCTTTTGGGCTGTTGAGAAATTGCTGTTCGTCCAGTTATGGAGTAGGCTGGGGGAGCGATAAACAATTAGTTGAGTAGTCAATGGAGAGATAGATGGGATTTATAAAAGGAACAGCCAGTTTTGTCCGTTTCAGCGTTGAGGGAGAACTGCCTGAAAACATATGGGATTTTATAGCAGACCGCATTGCGGCCTTTTCGTTCAGAGATATTGATGAGACCTATGACGAAGACTCTTTAGGCTGGGTGTCGATTCTTAATATGTTTGATACGGAGTTCAACTATGCCTCCTATGCAGCCGGTAACTATGTAACTCTGTCAATGCGCCTTGATGAACGCAAGGTCTCTTCTGTCATTGTAAAAAAATTTGTGCAGAAAGAAGAGGAGCGTATCAAAAAGGAAAAAGAGATTCCCAAAATCCCGCGCAGCATGCGGGTGGAGATCAAGGAGCGTATCCACAATGAGTTGATGCGTAAGGCTCTGCCTGCGCCAGCTGTGTTTGACCTCTGCTGGAATCTGGAGAATTCGACATTGCTTTTTTTCTCAACCAACAAGAAGGCCCAGGCCCTGCTCGAGGATCTTTTCAAAGAATCTTTCGGGTTGACGTTAATACAACAGATCCCCTATTTTTGCGGCGAGCATCTTCTCAATGAGGATGATGCGGGTAGGCTGGCAGGGGTTACAGCGGATATATTTATATGATGGTGTCGTAAAAAATTCTTTATTTGCTTCGTTGTGCGCCCCGTAGGAAGTGCTCTTGGGGTGCAAATTTTCTATCATATGAAGTTTTTTTACTTAGCTATCTAGAAATTTTGCTTTTTATGATATGACAATCTCGTAAAAACCTCAAATTGCAGATGGTTAAGTAAAAAGCTTCATATTCGAGGCGTGTGAATTTTGCTATTATTTCGGCGTACTAGAGTACGTCGTAATGATAGTGAAATTTGCAACAACGAAGTAGATGA
>JAIPEF010000131.1 GCA_021737265.1 Desulfocapsa sp.
ATGGCGTCGTATTTATCCCCCTCAAGGGAGGACTGAAAAGAGTACCCTTTTTTCGGGTGAAAACTCTCCATCTGCTTCGTTGCTGCATTTTTTATTTAATTTCGACGTACCTTAGTACGCCGAAATTAAATAAAAAATATGCGCCTCGCGCCCGTAGGAAGTACTCTTGGGGTGCATATGAAGCTTTTCACCCTAACTACCGGGCATAAAAACTTATCCACCGGAAATCGAAGTTTTTACGACGCCATCAAATCTTACTTTTTGTACAATCCCCTAAAAATGTATCGTAACGTCTTGTCATCAATCTTTTCGAGCAATTCCTGCTCATACACATCAATATCTGTTTCAGCCTCATCTGGAAAAGTTTCTATCAATAGAGAAGCTTTTTCTTTGAAAGAGATACTCTTATCGTTGATATCGATCTCAGGTTCCATCCCCTTATTGTTTTCCAACCAACGATCACAGTCATCATGGGTTCCTACAAATAAAAGAAACAGGTGTTTTCCTTTCCGAGTACAGATAAGTCTATAGCCACCTCCTAAATCATATTTTTCACAATTCTTTATTCTCAACTCCCCTTTTTTGGTACGGCGACAAAGTATTTCCGGGGAATGCCAAGGGATTCGTGGCAGGTTTTCTATGATCAGTTCCGCCCGACCTGCAGCTAAAGCCCCCCTTTTCCCTGTCTTGCACAACAGGTTGAGATGTTTGTCGAAACTAGTTGTTCTAATTATACAGAGTTCCATTCCTGGACCAATAAGTAATTATCCCTTGCAACAGAATGATCTAATAACACTAAAACTGTTGAGGACAATTGAATTCAGAAAACAATACATTGGAAATGCCTGTTTCGCCAACAGATAATTTCTATCGAAAAAGGCTAAAGGATAGAAACCTTAAATCAACTAGTTGGAAACTTTATTGTTTCTGAGCAGCCCAAGCTTGATGGCGTCGTATTTATCCCCCTCAAGGGAGGACTGAAAAGAGTACCCTTTTTTCGGGTGCAAACTCTCCATCTGCTTATCCAGGTCCAAGAAAAAATTATTGATTCCGGGCATAACATACAGGAAACAAATAGTATTATTTGTGTTCGACGATCTGACGATTCGTATTGTAAATGTTATAGTAGTAAGGTCTTGGCAAACACGTCACAGACACGTATGATTGGGCATGGATTCCATATCTCCTTCACCCTTTGGGCTTTCCAATGTCAGGCGTTTTATCGCCTTTCGTTCCTTTTTTAACGCCCGCTTCTATTACCCTGTTTTTACGATTTTATTTCTTGACTATGGTTTGACCATTGAGCAGTTTGCCCTCCTGAATACAGTCTGGGCGTTCACCATTGTCTTGGCTGAGGTTCCATCCGGAGCATTGGCCGATCTTATAGGCAGGAAAAGACTTCTGGTAACAACCAGTTGGCTGATGATTGTCGAGATGCTGCTCCTCTCTTTTGTCCCCTTAGGGAACTCCACTCTGATTTTCACAGCCTTTCTTATTAACCGCGTGTTAAGCGGTCTGGCAGAGGCCCTCGCCAGCGGAGCAGATGAAGCAATAGCCTACGATACCCTGGTTGCGGAAGGAGATCCTGAAGACTGGCCGAAGGTTCTGGATATCCAGATGAGGATGCAGAATATAGCCTATATTATCACCATGACCCTTGGAGCCTTGGTTTATGATCCCGGGATGGTCAACAAAATCCTGCACTGGTTCGGAGTGAATATGAATCTGAACCAGCAGGTAACCATGCGTTTTCCCATCTACCTTACCCTGGGACTTGGCATTCTCTCCCTTGTTACCACACAAGGCATGCAGGATCCCATCTCTCACCAAAAAGACACTCCAGACCAGAAAGGTGTATGGCAAAGAATACAGGAAGTATCCAGAATAACACTCTCGGCAGGTTGGTGGATACTGCTTACTCCCATGGCTCTTGCCGTTATCCTTTTTGGCATGAGTCTCGATCATGTCCTGCGCATGCTTGTCACCATGACCAGCCAGTACTACAGGGTCATTGATCTTCCCGAAGCAAGTTTTGGGTTAATCGGCTCCGCAATCGCCATGCTAGGTCTTGTGGTGCCGCGAGTCGCACGGGCGATGGTTAAGCATTTCAGGCCGACCAGTAACGTCTGTTGGGTGATTGGGTTGGCCCTCGCATCCCTATGGGGACTGACCCTGTTTGTCCCCTATCTCGGCATACTGCCAATGGCACTCGTCTTTATTACCATGATGCTGACCTCATTTTTTACCAGCCACTACCTCAATAAAATTGCCGAACCTCACCAACGTGCCACCATTCTCAGCTATAAAGGACTCGCCTTTAACGGTGCCTATGGAATCATTGGTATCCTCTATGCCGGTTTGATCACAAACCTTCGCCATGGGCTCCGTGAAACACATCCCGAATGGCCTCTATCTCTGTTGGAAAATGAGGCATTCCGTGAATCCATTATCTGGTTCCCTTGGTACTTAGGACTTGTCCTGTTGCTTATCACACTGGTTTGCCTTCTCCACTTTCATTTTGTCCATAAACAGGGCGCGAAATCAGATCAGACTTCGTCGCCTCCCGAAAAATCATAAAACAGGCAAGTTGCAGTAGCGGAACAAAGCTTGGATGATGTCCGAGAATGCACTTTTCCCGCATCTCTTCGTTATTTGGAAAATTTTATCCTCTGAATAGTAAGTATATGCCTGTGGTACAATTTTCCAAATGCCTCAATCTGAGAAAAAATTGCTATTCTCGGACAGTCTCCTTGTCTTCATCTGAAAAAAGCCCTACACTATAAACTGGCTCAAGGCACCGAAAAAGCCACACTAAACTCACCACTGATGAGTACAGAAACAAACATGAACAGAGAGTGTGCAATTCACAGCAATCAGGATGGAGATACTCTCTGTCTTATCTTTCTCGGTTCATGGACCATCCATGTTATCCCCTGCACCACCCCGGATATCAGCAAGCTTTTTTCTCCACAGACGAAATCACTCTCCTTTGACACGGAAAAACTCAGCGAATGGGACAGCAGGCTGCTGGTAAAACTGGCAAAAGTTATTGATTTTGCGACATCACATGGAATTGAGATAGACACCCATGGCCTGCCTTCCGGTGTCCGTAGCCTTCTGAAACTTACCCAGAAAGGAACGGTTGGTTCTCCAAGTGGAAAAAAAAACATCCCCTCAGGGGTCTTTGAAGAGATCGGTAACCATACCCTGGGATTCTTCTCTCAATCACTGGAGATGCTCGCCTTCACAGGTGAAATCCTGCTCGCATATATCCGCTTATTTTCTGGTCGTGCCCGGTTTCTCAAAAAAGATCTCACTTTTTTCCTTTACAATTGTGGACCACAGGCCCTGCCAATTGTCACCCTGATCTCTTTCCTTGTGGGAGTTATTCTCGCCTTTATTGGTGCCGTTCAGCTGAAGATGTTTGGCGCTGATATTTATATCGCTAATCTTGTTGGACTGGCAATGACTCGGGAAATGGGAGCCATGATGGCAGCGATTATTATGGCTGGACGTACCGGAGCATCATTTGCCGCCCAGCTCGGTACCATGCAGGTAAATGAGGAGATAGATGCTCTTCAGACCATGGGCATCAATCCATTTGACTTTTTGGTTCTTCCACGTATGACAGCTCTCATCATCATGATGCCGCTCCTTGCCATCTGGGCCGATTTCATTGGTATCCTGGGAGGTTTTTTCATTGGCTGCTTCACCCTCGACATCAGTCCCGTTCTCTATTACGAGCAGACGGTTAAAGCCATCGACCTCAATCATTTTTCCGTAGGCATAATTAAGTCAGTTGTCTTTGGTTACCTGGTCGCTTACTGTGGCTGCATCAAAGGAATGCACTGCGGGCGCAGTGCCGGTGCTGTGGGAAAAGCAACGACCTCTGCTGTGGTAACAGCCATTGTTTTTATTGTTGTGTCCGATGCTGCGTTCACTTATATGTTTAATATCATAGGGATATAATAAACAGTATGGTAGACGCCCCCCCTCTCATTGACGTTAAAAATCTAACCATGGCCTATGGTGATTTTGTCCTGCAAAAAGAGTTGAGCTTTTCCATCCATAGAGGATCGATCTTCACCATCATGGGAGAATCCGGCTGCGGTAAGTCCACCCTACTCCGTCACCTCACCGGCTTAAAGCGTCCTGCAAGCGGGAATATCTATTACTCCGGAGACGATTTCTGGCAGAGTTCTGAAAAGAAAAGGGTCAATTTCATGCAGAAGGCCGGTGTCCTTTATCAATCCGGTGCACTCTGGAGTTCCATGACCATTGGGGAAAACATTGCCCTCCCGCTGCAACAGTTTACAGACCTTTCAGCCCGGGTCATTGATGAAATCGTGGAATTTAAACTTTCCCTGGTTGGTCTGAAGGGTTTTAAAGATTACTTTCCTTCTACCATCAGCGGCGGCATGCGAAAACGGGCAGGATTGGCAAGGGCTATTGCCCTTGATCCGGAAATACTCTTCTTTGACGAGCCCTCTGCAGGTCTTGACCCCATCAGTTCCAAGTCGCTGGATGACCTGATCCTCGAACTCCGTGACAGCCTCGGAGCCACTATTGTCATTGTCACCCATGAACTCCCATCAATCTTTGCGCTCGCCGATGACTCTGTTTTTCTCGATACTGAAACACGAACGATGCTTACCACCGGTAATCCGAAAACTCTTGCAACAGAGAGTAGTTCCATTAAAGTAAGACGGTTTCTCAGTCGCAGCACGCATCTGTCAACAGAACAGGACTAAACCCATGACCAGTAAAAAAATACAACCGTCAATGATAGGTATCTTTGTCGTCCTTTCCTGTTTACTCTTTGTGATTGCAGTCATCATCTTTGGCGGGAATAAATTTTTTGAAAAAGAAAATATTGCTATCGCCTATTTTGAAGGCTCCCTCAAAGGACTGAGCATTGGCGCCCCCGTGACCTACCGGGGCATAAGTATTGGCCAGGTAAAAGATATTAAGATCAATATTCGGAATAACGGACAGAACAATCATGACATTACCATTCCTGTACTGATTGCACTGACCGCCGGAAAGGCCGTCACCGTTAATGGCTCTGTCAATGAAATCGAATACGAGACTGATGGTTTTCTGGAAGCCATGTGTGAACAGGGACTCAGGGCTAAATTAAAAATGCAGAGCCTGGTGACCGGCACTCTTTATATAGATCTCGCGTTTTACGAAGATACTGTCGCTGTTTATAGGGAACAGGGAGGAGAATATTTTGAAATCCCCACCCTCCCTTCTGAGAGCCATCAACTTATCAGGATGGTAGAAAATATTAATTTTGAGGAACTGTACAACAAGATACTCAACACATTTTCCTCACTGGAAAGCCTGACAGCAGATCTTGCCAAGATACTGAACGACAAACAAACGCAGGGCCTGATTGGTGAACTCTCCAGTGCCACTGCAAACCTCAATTCCATCCTCACCAAGATAGACAATAATATTTCACCCATACTTGAGGAGACTGAGAACAGCCTGCGACAAATAGACGATCTTGCCATCAATGCAGATAAGGTGGTCACCTCGTTTGACTCCAAACTCCAACCAGTTATTGATGATCTGACCACTCTTATCACCCATTTCAACACCACACTGCAGCAGGCAGACCGGGTCTTTCAACAGGCTGGGAAAATACTTCGGCCCTCTTCCCCGCTCTACTTCAGCTCTACCAAAACCATGCGTCAATTGGAAAAAACACTCAATTCCATTGAGAATCTCAGCGATTTTCTATACCGTAACCCCAACGCGTTGATCCTTGGTGTACAATCAACAGGAGATACAAGTCATGACCAGTAACAGGCTCTATAAAAACCTTTCTTTTATAGTATTGTTTTTACTCCCTCTGGTGTTGTCCGGGTGTCTCAAACAACCCTCTCCGGTCTACTATCACACCCTGGCCGGCACAACTCTCTCAACCGGCAGTATTCTCACCGACGTGCCTGATATTATGCTTGGCCCCATTGGGGTGACGTCTGTTCTTGATCAGAAACAACTTGTCAGGCAACAAACCCCCAACTCTATCAGACTTGAAGAACAGCACCGCTGGGCAGGGGATCTTCCCGAAATGATCACAGATGTCCTGTTCTCCGACCTGTCCCTTTATTTTGGAAATGAAAAGATCTATACTTACCTGGGCGGTGATAACATGGAAGGGTTGCAGGTGGAGATATACTTTCTTCACTTTGAAGAAGATGAAAACGGGATGGCAAAACTTTCCGCCCGCTGGAAAGTTATTTCCATCCAAACCGATACCATCCTCTATAGTACCCTATCCACCTACACCATTGAACCTGAAACCAGTGATTACGATGGTCTGGCTAAGGGGCTCAGCCAGGGGCTTTCACTGCTGAGCAGTGAGATCAGCAAAGCAATCATCAGCCTCTAACTCTATCTGTTATTGATATAAGAAGTCATGGAAGAGAGAAACATGCCCGGTTCCACCAAAAAGCTTTACAAGAAGCGCCTTGAGAAGACCTTCAAACAGGCGATGACGCCCCTTGAAGAGTTTGTACACAAAGAGGCCTCTTCCGGTTTGGTTCTAATGGCCTGTACCATTATAGCCATGGCTATTGCCAACTCAGGCCTCTTCCCTTTCTATGAAGGTATCCTTCACACTAAACTCACTATTGGCGGTGAAAATTTTGGTATCACCCACACCCTTCGCCACTGGATCAATGACGGGTTAATGGCCCTCTTCTTTTTCACCGTAGGCCTCGAAATAAAACGGGAAATCCTGGTGGGAGAACTTGCCGATCGCAGGCAGGCAATTTTACCAATAGCGGGAGCTGTCGGCGGCATGCTTATTCCTGCCCTTATCTATGCAGCAATAAACAGCGGTAGTGATGCCATCGCCGGCTGGGGAGTCCCCATGGCTACCGATATTGCCTTTGCCATGGGAGTTCTGGCCCTGCTCGGTAAACGCATTCCCCGATCATTAATTGGGTTTCTTCTTGCCCTGGCCATTGTCGATGACCTCGGTGCAGTGCTTATCATCGCCCTCTTTTATACTGAACAGATCAACACCCCGGCGCTGCTCTTTGTCGGGGCCGCCTTTATCATGCTGGTTATCACCAACATAGCAGGACTGCGGCACCCTGGCCCTTATATCTTCTGGGGACTGCTGCTTTGGGTTGGGATGCTGGAATCAGGTGTCCATGCGACTTTGGCCGGTGTCATAACAGCCCTTACCATACCTGCCAACTCCCGTTGCGATATCATTCCATTTGCCAGACGAATGCGACAGCTCACCACAAAATTCGAACGGATTCATGACTATGACAAAAGTATCATGCAGAACAGTGAGCAGCAAAGAATCCTTCAATCCATGGAAAACTTTGTCCATTGCATGGAAAGCCCATTGCAACGCATGGAACACATCTTTCATGTCTGGGTCTCCTTTCTCATCATCCCCCTGTTTGCCCTCGCCAACGCAGGTATTCCCATTGACCTTGCAAGCTTAGGCGAGATATTTTCCCACCCGGTAACACTCGGTGTTACAGCAGGGCTCATCGGTGGTAAGCTAATTGGCATTGTTCTCTTCTCCTGGCTGGTTATAAAAATAGGTTGGAGCCGATTACCGCAGGGAGTGACCATGCCCATGATAACCAGTGTGAGTCTACTTGCCGGCATTGGCTTTACCATGTCTATTTTTATTTCAGGATTGGCATTTCAGAATGAACTCTATCTCTTGAATGCGAAGATCGGCATCCTGGCAGCATCCCTTTTTGCCGGTATCGCAGGCTATATTGCCCTGCGCCTTTGCACCAGAGAACCTGTATAACACATGATGGCGTCGTATTTATCCCCCTCAAGGGAGGACTGAAAAGAGTACCCTTTTTTCGGGTGAAAACTCTTCATCTTGTTCGTTGTTACAAAGATTTTTTTATCCGCTCCGGACCTGCAAACACGAAACTCACCATGAGCCGGATGGTCAAATACCTGGCTGAACGCTGACTCAAGGATCAACCATGACCACACCCGACTACCAACACATCACCAGCCGCTGTTTTATCAATGCTCCCTGGTATGATCTGAAAGAACGTTACCTTGATCTGTTTCTCGAGCAGAAACTGCAGCCGGAAATCGGCCTGGAAGGTCTGTGTCTCTACGAAGAGACCGAAGAGAATTTCAAAAAGATAGCCAACACTCTGCAGGACAATGGTCTTTCCTGCACCCTGCACGCCCCGTTTTTCGATCTTGCTCCTGGCGCGCTGGATCCTCAGATCCTGGAGGTCAGTCGAAACAAACTGCGCAAGGCCTTTAGCCTCATAGCGCTATTCCGGCCTAAATCGGTAGTCTGCCATCTCAATTACGAAGAGAACAAACAAGGATACAAAAAGAAAGAATGGAAGGTAGCGGCCCTGAAGACATGGCAGGAACTGACTCATATTGCAGCAATGCAGGAATGCACACTCATGCTGGAAAATACCTACGAGTCCAGCCCGGATGCCCACGAAACGATCCTGACAGAGCTTAATTCAGATAGTGCTCGTTTTTGCCTTGATGTCGGTCACCTGATGAGCTTTGCCAAAACCCCCTGGCAGGATTGGCTCCCCCGCCTCTCCCCCTGGCTTGGCCAGCTCCATCTCCATGACAACAATGGTGAGGGCGATGAACACCTTGGCCTGGGACTCGGGTCTTTTGATTTCCAGGGACTCTTTCAATTCCTTTCAGCAAATAACCTCCACCCATTGGTCACCCTTGAACCACACAGCGAAGAAGACCTGTGGCAGGCCCTTGACTTTCTGGATAAAACTAAGCTTTTGGATTATTTAAACTGATTGTATCTAATCAGCGTTCCACCCGGCGCGCCGTGGCAAATATCAAGACTGACAAAACTCCCTACACTCAACCAGGTAGATGTTTGTTAGTGAGAAGGAATATAAAAACAATGCACAAACACCGTGGAAAAGGTCATTACTGACGGTCGGCATGTTTTCATCCCCTGATTGAAAATTCCGTTTTTTGGCAGGTTAAATGAAAGATGTCCGGAATAGTGTATGGTCAAACGGCAGTCGCATACTGGTTGCAAGTTAAATAGTTTATTTGGTGTTCGGTAGTATTCCTGATATATTCTATGGAAGGGAGATGGCTTTTATTGATATTCACCCCTTCTGATTGCTATTGACAGTTTTTCCCGTGAGGAATTCTGCTGTTCCTCTTGAATATATGCCTCTTCAGACAAATCTGTGGGTGATTTCAGGAACTGGTAAATTACCAAGCGTATGATACAGGGCTATTTCCCGTAGTTTATCGCTCCTAAAACCGTAAGATTTTCTGATGGTCAGTTTTGCTTTGTTGTTAAA
>JAIPEF010000132.1 GCA_021737265.1 Desulfocapsa sp.
GTTGCGCATGGTGGCATGATAATTCAAGGATTTGAACTATGAAAATTTACAGGAAACTTTAGTTATGTATATGCCTGTGCTTATTTTTCACAGATGCCTCGATTTGAGAAAAAATGTCTATTCTCGGACAAGCTCCTAGTACCGCGTAAACCTTAATGTGCCGTTTTGGGTTCGTCCGTCATACCCGAGTGCTGTTATCGGGTATCCAGGAATTTAGCTACGCTCTGGATCCCCGATTACTCCCTCGAGGATGACTTCGATGAGAAGATATAAGTCTTACAGTGTACTAGGGTTAGTACTAATACTAATACTTGGCGTGCTGTTGTCATTATTTTAGAAGAATGGGTCGCAGTAATTTTCACCATCAGACTGGATTTTTTAAACATATTTTCTTATAGTCGTTTGTAATATTTGGCTTCTTGGCTAAAATTTAAAAATAACATCAGATACTTTTAGACCTATTTTATTGGTTTTTTTATGCAAAACTACTCCAAACTCGACCAACCAAATCTTCTCTCTTCCATTTTTGCCCCTCACAGATGTGAACCCACACCACTCCCAAAGTGTGCAACAGATATTGAGATAGAGGTGGAGCCTGATGTGACTATCGGCTGCAGGTTTTACATCAATACTCCGGATAGCCCAAACATCCTTTACTTTCATGGGAACGGTGAGATCACCGCTGATTACGATGAAATCGGCCCCCTGTATAACCATGCAGGATTGAATCTGCTGGTCGCTGACTATCGGGGCTATGGCTGGAGTAGTGGAAGTCCATCGGTTGCATCCATGCTGGCTGATGCCGAGGTAATTTTCCTGGAAACCAAAAACTGGCTCAAATTCAATGAATACACTGGAGCCTTCTTTTTAATGGGTCGTTCACTGGGTTCAGTCCCTGCTATCGACCTTGCCACCAGACATGAAGACAGTATCAAAGGGTTAATTCTTGAAAGTGCCATTGCAGATACCGTCCCCCTTCTAAAAACACTTGGCCTGAACATTAACCCAACAGATTTCACAGAGGAAGACGGCTTCCGGAATTTACAGAAAATCGAATCAATCACAAAGCCAACCTTCATCTTTCACGGAGCAAGAGACGAACTGATACCAGCTGATGAGGCAGAAAAACTGCAATCTCACAGTGGTGCACGTACCAAAGAATTTATGATCATTCCCGGTGCCGGGCATAACACCATGATTCTAACCGGCGGAAAACTTTATTTTCTCACCATAAAGCAGTTTATTGACAAGCTTACCGGTACATCCAACTGGCGAAAACGGAGACAAGTCACCAATAAATATTCAGGAAATTTAACATGATAAAGCCTAAGCTCTTTTTTACCTCTCCACCTTTTCTGCTTGTCTGGATAGTTGCCCTCCTGATGTCTGCCTGCACTTCTGCCGACTATAGCCCAACCAGTAGTACCAAAGTTGCTCCGGATCCTTCCATATTACGTATTGGAGTCTCTGCCAACGCCCCTCCTCTAATCTACAAAAAAAATGATAAGATCATCGGCCTTGAAGCTGACTTTGCCAGAAAGCTCGCCAGATACACCGGGAAAAAAGCCAAGTTTGTAGAAATCAAATGGAGCGACCAGATTGATGCCCTGGAAAACAATGAGATCGATATTATCATGTCCAGTATGAACATTACTCCACCCAGAGCGTATCGCATCGCTTTTAGCAATCCTTATCTTCGCTCTGGCCAGATCCTCTTAGTCCGCCTTGAAGAAAAAGCCCGTTTCGCCACCGGTATCTACAGCCTGATGAACTCCAACTATGTGATTGGAATAATAAAAGACACCACCGGCGATCTCTTTATCACCCGGTCGATTAATGGCGCTAAGTCGAAGACCTTCACCAAATCTGCTGATGCGGTGCAGGCACTGCTTGACAAAAAAATAGATGCCTTTGTCTATGATGCCCCCATGGTCTGCTACTATGCCGCTATCAATGAAAATGCAAAACTGGCTCCGATCCTTAATCTGGCTACCGAAGAGTACCTGGCTTGGGGAATCCGCAAAGAAGACAGTAAACTGCTGGCCCAGGCGAACCAGTTTCTGCAAGAACTCGAAGAAACCGAACAACTACAGCAAATGATCCGGGCCTGGATTCCATACATGTAATGGCAACGCAAATGACCACTCAGACCACAAAACGAAAAGACTATCTCAACTGGGATGAATACTTCATGGCTGTTGCTCTGCTTTCAGCAGAGCGGAGCAAAGATCCCTCCACCCAGGTGGGAGCCTGCGTGGCTAACAGTGACAATAAAATAGTGGGCGTTGGTTACAATGGTTTTCCCTGGGGCTGCTCTGATGAGGAACTCCCCTGGGCCCGTGAAGGTGATCCTCTTAACACGAAATATCCCTATGTCTGTCACGCTGAACTTAATGCTGTACTGAATTGCATTACCAGTGACCTGAAAGGCTGTAGAATTTACGTTGGGCTGTTCCCCTGCAACGAATGCACCAAAGTGATCATTCAGTCAGGAATCAAAGAGATTATCTACCTCTCTGATAAATATGCGGAAACTGATTCTATTATAGCCTCCAAGCGTATGTTGGCTCTGGCAAACATCAAATTTCGTCAGTTTGAAGGGAGGGCTAAGGAGATACATCTGAAACTTTTTCTTGATAATGTTGTATGAAGGGAGTTTTATGCCCAAGAAACCAATTCTGCCCCCCCTTTCTTCCTTGATATAGTCCGGAAAAATTCTTCATAATAAATTAGCATAATGCTTGTTACATATAATACTCATTTGTATAAAACAGTTAATATCATCGCTGTCTCAGTGTACTCCACAATAAAAGATTTGAACAAACAGCATGTTGCTTACCTGGTAACCTGAAACGGTCGATCAGATCAACCTCTCGAAGAGTTTGTGCTGCAAAACTCTAAGTATTTGCGGTATGGTACTCAAAACCATGAATCAAACGCCATGTTTAAAATGACTTTGTTGTTTAAACCCTTATAACACAGCGATCTTTCCAATCCTTATTTTAAGGATTAATTATGAGACTGCACTGGTTATAGGTGAAAATCTTAAAATGCCAAAACCTTTTTTCTTCATAGAACCCGAACAAAAAAAGGAACTCCTGAAGACCATTGACGTCCTCAGCTTTTTCCACGAGTCGACATTGGAACGGATCGCCCAGGAAAGCAAGGAGTTTTCCCTGGAACCTGACGTCATTGTCTTTGAGGAAGGAGAGCCAGGGAGTGCCATGTATATCGTCCTTGAAGGGGAGATATTGATCTATCAGGACGCAAACGCATTGACCACCATGTTGCCGGGCACATTCTTCGGAGAAATGTCTTTGATTGAATCCGTTCCAAGAACGGCCGGGGCGAAAACCCTGATTGCCTCAGTTCTTCTGGAAATCAATGAAACCCAGTTTCAAGAATATTTTGCCACCCAGCCTCAGGCTCTGATGGCCATAATGAAAACTCTGTCAGCTCGATCCCGCAAAATTTCAAACGAACTGGCCTTATCATCCGATGCCAAACCGGGATTCAAGGGATACTCCTCCAAAAGAGAATCAGCTTTTTCTCTGGACGAGCATTACCGGGAAATTCTAGTATTTGATCCGAAGAGTTACCAGTTTATTAAGGCCAACTCACTCGCTTGCATGGATACCGGATTCACCCCGGAAGAAATCCAACAAATCACATTTGTCGATCTTGCACCAGACCTGGACCCAGAGAAATTGAAGGGGATGTGCGATTCCCTTATTCATAAAATCCGGCCCATATTTTCATTTGAAACTGCGCTCAAAAGAAAAGACGGCTCAACTTACCCGGCTGAATGCAAAATCCAGCTGGTGAAAAGCGTCGGCCCTAGTCCAGAAGTTCTGCTTTGGATTCATGATGTTACAGAACGAAAACAAATGGAAGGCACCATCCGACAAATGGCCTATTATGATTCATTAACGGGTTTGCCTAACCGAAACCTGCTCAATGATCGTCTCGCGGTGGCGGTGACTAACGCCGCCAGAAATAATCAAAAGGTGGCCATTCTCTTCCTGGATTTGGACCATTTTAAAACCATTAATGACTCCTTGGGACACGAATCCGGAGACCAGTTGCTCCAGCAGGTTTCTCTCAGAATAAAAGGAATATTGCGCAAACAGGATACTATAGCCCGCATGGGAGGCGATGAATTCATCGTTCTCATTCCGGGTCTAACCGATGTCACTCATACGATAAAACTGGCCGATAAAATTCTCGCCTCTATGGCCACGGTATTTAACGTCGGAGACAACGAGCTATACATTGGTTGTAGTATAGGTATTTCGATTTTCCCCGACGATGGAATGGAGATCAGAACACTCCTTAAGAATTCGGATCTGGCCATGTATCGAGCCAAAGAAAAAGGCAGGAATACCTTTGAATTATATACACCGTCGATGAATCTCAAGGTGATGGTGCGGCTGGCGATGGAAAAAAACATGCGAAAGGCACTGGACCGCGAAGAGTTTGAGTTGTATTACCAACCTAAGATCAACCTCAAGTCCCGGAAAATTGCAGGGATGGAGGCGCTCCTGCGATGGAATAGTCTGGAGTTAGGCATAGTAACACCCAGCCAGTTCATTCCCGTTGCAGAAGAGACAAGGCTCATTATTCAACTGGGACATTGGGTCTTGGTCACAGCCTGTCAGCAAGCTAAACTTTGGCGGGAAGCGGGTTTGCCCGAAGTTCCTATATCTGTCAACCTGTCGGTCATTCAATTCACACATCCCAATCTGGTCTCAGAAATCATCAAAGTTTTGGAAGAGATGGAAGTCCCCCCGCACCAACTTGAACTTGAAATCACCGAAAGTATCCTGATGCAGGATACCACTCTGGCGGTATCTATTTTAAATAAGCTCAGTGAGGTTGGCATCAAGATTTCTCTCGACGATTTTGGGACCGGATTTTCCTCTCTCAATTATCTAAAGAACCTGCCTTTGGATTACCTGAAAATCGACCAGACTTTTGTGCAGGATTACGATCTACAGACCAACGCCGCTATTACCAATGCCATCGTCACTCTTGCACAGAGTCTCAATATGAAAACCATTGCTGAAGGAGTGGAAACAGATGGACAAAAGAAATATCTACAGGATCTGAATTGTGACGAGGCGCAGGGAAACCTGTTCAGCGAACCCGTCCCGGCAAGCCGGATGACCGAACTGTTGAAGGCCGGAAAGAAATTCTAGGAATGTTTTAGCACATACCCCTATTGAAAAGCGGAACAACTGGCCGAGTCCGAGCTGCTGTGTATAGATGGATACATCAGTGCTCGTATCCCTGAAATGTAATTTCTTCTATTCCCCCTTCTTTTTGCAGAAATACGCCCTCGCCGGAATGAATTGTTCCAATCCTGGTTAATTCCCATTCATATTTCTCGGTGAAGCAGGAAAACGCCTGTTCCCTTCCTTGAGCTACAGTAAAAACAAGCTGATAATCTTCCCCAGCCCGCAGCATCAGATCTTGCCGGTTGAGTCCCAACACCATAGCAGCTGTTTTAAGTTCCGGCAGATAAGGAAGACGATCTGCATCAATATGGGCGGAGACGCCTGAGGCCTGACAGATATGGGCAAGATCTGTGGCAAGACCATCGGAAATATCCTGCATGGCTGTCAACATTTCACTTTGAGCCAACCCTATACCTAAATCTATACAGGGTACAGGGTTCAAGTGAGCATCAAGAAGGTTTTGGAAAGTGGAAAGATCTAATTTTCCGGGATGGTTCTTTTCGTGGACCAGGAGTGCAAGCCCGCAACCGGCAGAACCAATGGGGCCTGACACCCAAACTGTATCCCCTTCTTTGGCACCGCTTCGGTAGATAGCACCTTTGGTCGTGGGCTCACCAAACACAGTCACGCTTACAACCAGATCCCGCCCCTTTACGGTATCACCGCCAACAAGAACCGTATCATATTCCCGGAGAATTTCAAAAACCCCGTCCAGATAGCTGGAGATCCAACCCCAGTCCAGATTTTCAGGCAGACAGAGTGAGAGTTGAACGAACCTCGGTCTGGCTCCCATGGCCGCAATGTCACTCAAATTGACAGCTATGGTTTTCCTGCCAAGCAAATGGGGAGGATGAAAACTGCGGTCAAAATGCACCCTGTCAACCAGGGTATCAGTGGATATCAGCCAGGAACCATTGGCAGTGACTTCACAACAGTCATCACCAATGGCGGTAAGTAATCCTTCTGCTGTCACCTGACTTGCCTGACGAATTTTTTCTATAAGCCTGCGTTCAGACCATGTACCCACTATTTCACCCGTTTCAAAAACGATGATTTACTTTTTCCCTTTGCATCATCGAAATTAGATTTTTCCGGGGGCCGTGAAAGAGTCGGGGCGAGATTGACTGCCTTCACAAAGCGTTTCTCTCCCCCCATGGTAAAAATTTCCATCCCAGTCATCTGGGTAGTACGTAAAGTCCAGGTAATTTCCTGGGGAGGTACTGTTAAGAATGTCAGCCCAAGGTGCCACCATTCATCTTTACGGGTTGTATCTCTTGTAATATCAGTTACCAGTGCGTACACCAGCATCTGTGGTTCTTTCGCTACAATGAGAACGAGATCACCAATATCTGTAGTCCCTTTGAATGGGACAATCTGTTGTAACTCGGCAATTAGCTTTTCCATAGGCGTGTCCGTAATTGTCTTTTCCTTCGACCTTCAGTTTTTTTAGTATATTCCTACCATCAAAACTATTGAGCAACAGTAATAGTAGATTCCAGGACAATTCTGTCCTCGCTGATCACACTTCTCGAGCCTAGCCGAGTATACATGGCAATACCATCAAGTAAGGGCAAAAACAATTTATTCACTACAATTTCAGCCTTGCGGGCAACTTCAGGCCCTTGAAGGACAGCCATAGTGCCTCCCCAGGTGACCAGGTCTTTCAAAGCATCTGCCAGGTGGGCAATGTCAACATAGGTGGCAGAATTATTCTTCTTCGCAAGCTGTCCCTTCACTGCCTCTAATGCTGCACTTTGAAACAGGCTCTTTTGGGGTGTACTTTCAAGTGCCACCAGCTGTTTAACCAGATCAATAGAATTTGAGAGAAGAAGGTAGTCACCAAGAAGGCAGAATGCCGGCTGTAATCCCTCCTGTGGTGCCATGCCCCAATAGGTAATATCACGTCCCTTGTATACTTTCGTACTGAAGGGAATATCAGCCTCTTGCAGTAATGCGTTGAAGATTTCAAGAAAGCGTTTTGGGTTTTTTAACTGCACAAGTCCGGCAACCCTCGGCAAAGGTATCCCCTCACGATCTATATCCTTAACAATGAAAGCAAATTCTTTGTCTATCATTGCCAGAAGTTCTTCAAGTTCCACACCAACACTGTCCCTTAACTCCTGTCGTAACACATCCAGAGCCTCAGGCTGCTGTTGAACAACGGTATCCACATACATTCCCCAGATTAACGGTAAGTTCAGGGTATTTGTCCAGTAGTATAAAAGAGTACCTGATGGCACCATTGCCATTGTACCATTTTCAACTGGTTGAACAGCAAAAAGCTCCGCGACATGAGGATCAAGTTTCTCCTTGCTATAAAGAATCTCAGTTTTATCCCTGACAATTCCTTCATCACGCCAGGCACCATAGGCAGCTGCCCCCCAGCCACGCCACTGCTCCAAAAGAGCAAGAAATTCTTTTTGCTCATCCTTCTGAAGGTTTTCTGCAATCATTCGTCCCTGGTCACACAGTGCAGGAAGTGAAAAATAGACGAACAGCCTGGCTTTTAAAAAACTCTTCCGAAGTCTTTGGAAATCATCATTGGTGCTGAGTGTATCTTTCCCATCATCATAACTATCAAGACTTTTTCGAACTAAACGTTCATCAAAAGCTGCAAGGATAAGTCCTTTTACAGTGGCGGTTGATACAGTATTTTCTTCATCCACCTTATATCTGGTGATGGTATGAATACCGTATTGCACTGTGGATTGTTCAATATCTCTGTTAATCAGCGGAGCGAGCAACTGCAAAACACCGGTATTGTGTCGAGGTCTTGCAATAAGTAGTAATCTTTCCTCAAGTGCCTTTGCCGGATTTGCCGCAGAAAAGGATTTTGCATGAAACAGGGCTAATGAAAATTCTTTACCAAGAAGCTCATCAAAGCCAGGACTTTCAAAAATCTCAATGGACTTCTTCCAAAGTTCCTCTGCACCCTTCATGATCGCATCTTCCGGACTCCCAAGATCCGCTGCTATTCCATCATAATCCAAATGGTTCAGTGTTTTTCCGAGGCGGGAATCGATAAAAGCCTGGTGCATTTCTGTGAAATCCAGCTGTTCCCCATAAAACAAAACATCTGACGGAAGAAAATCCGCTGCCACTGGGCCCTGTTGCGGTTTGTTCTTCAGAAAGAAAACAAGCCCCAGGCCACATAAAACAATAATTAAGACTATCCCTGTTTTTTTCATTTAGACCCAACATTAATTATCTTATTTTTTCGATACATATAAAAAATATGTGCTTCAACAATTCTCTTCCTAACAACTTCCATACCTATTCTTTGGCCTACTTCCTCAAACCAATCCGGAAAAAAGCGTAAAGCATCAATGGGATGGCGATGATAACAAAAACCCGGTAGAACAGTATGGAGGATAAGACAGCCATTATCCTGGAGGAGATTACTCAAATCTTTAACGTGTTTGTATGGATTTAAAAGATGTTCCAGAATCGCCTGGCTGACAATAAGATCAAACTTCTTCTCAAGTAAAGGAGCATCTTTTTCGAAATTCCATTGAAAATCGGTGTCTGTCAGGCCTGCGGTATACACACTTTCAGCATGCATACTTTCTTTCAAGCGAATGGCCGTTTCGTTATTCTCTCCTGCAAAAAGGATCGCCTTTGGCTTCAGGTCCAACGCCCACTTAATAATTTCCCCGTGGTAATATGCAGATTCACTTGGAAGATCTGTCAGGTAGAACTCATCGTAATTGTTCTGGTCAAACTTACCATAAAGCTCTTCCCAGCGTTCAAAATCTTTCTGTACCTGTCGATTTGTCAAGAGGTTAAGAAGAAACTCTCTTGTTTTTGTTTTAACCCCCATTGTCCTTTCTGTGCTCTCTATTTAGGTGTATTACCCATTCCTCCGATATTGCACAGCCTCAGCCACATGCGAAAGTTCCAGCTCTTTTTTACCTTCCATATCTGCAATGGTTCTGGCAATCTTTAATATGCGATGATAGGCCCGGGCAGAAAGACCAAGTTTTGCAACCGCTCGTTCCAGGAGTTGCTTGGATTGAGAATTAAGCTGACAATATTCTTCAATTTCA
>JAIPEF010000006.1 GCA_021737265.1 Desulfocapsa sp.
CCCATTCTCGGAATCACCCCTTGATGGAGCTACCATCGAAGGAAAAACTTGACAGCAGAGATTCTAATGACAGAGAATAGAGGCAGGTAACACTACAATTTAAAAGAAAAATCAGGATCTATTACGTATATAGACTGTAAGTGTCAAGTTTGAGCCACTAAAAGATACTCTTGTGTTTCGCTACCTGTTAATCAGTTTTTTTGTGGAAAACCTATTTTCCTGCGCTCCCTGCACTTATTTACAAAAAACGCAAAAACGCCACATCAGCCAATATGGCCAATGTGGCGTTATGTCGTGCAATAAATGGTCGGGGCGGTAGGATTCGAACCTACGGCCTCCTGCTCCCAAGGCAGGCGCGCTAACCAGGCTGCGCTACGCCCCGACTCATAAAACAAGGAAAAAAGCCCGATCCATAAATGATCGGGCTTGGTATTTTTGGCTCCTCGAGCAAGACTCGAACTTGCGACAAGGTGGTTAACAGCCACCTGCTCTACCAACTGAGCTATCGAGGATTAAGAAAACAACAGGTATGATAGCAACAACCTGTAGGCGCACGAATATAAACGACCACGACAGGGCTGTCAATATTTTTTTCCCGGTCATCAAGCGAGAATATAGCCCTACATTCCCCTCTCCTCAACGGACTGAGACAACTGCTGTTTTCCTGCAAAGGCACACTGTAAAAAAGCATATCCCCGGCAGAGAAAATAAAAACAAACTGCAGTGACAGCCAGCAGAGCCAGTTGTCCCCCTTCAAGGGGCACAATCTTAAAAAGATCACGGAGGGGAGTATACATAAGGACAAACTGGAGAAGAATAGAAAAGCCGGCAGCAGCCCATACCCATTTATTAGAAAAGAGAGGTACTCGGTACTCCCGACGAATTACAAAGACCAGCACCACTTCGTAGAGCACCACAAAGTTAAACACCATGGTTTGCCCCAGTCGCAGTTTTTCTGGGTCACTCTCCGTTCCCCCATGGGTCCAGAAGAGGAGTAATCCAAGTGCGGTCCCGATAGTCCCCAGCACACCGATTAACAGGAGTTTATCCCGTGGCAGAATGGATTCTTTCCCTGCCTTTGGCTGCCGTTTCATAATATCGGTTCCATATGGGTCCACACTAAAGGCCAGAGCCGGTGCCCCGTCAGTGATCATGTTGATCCAGAGAAGAAGAATGGCAGTCAGAGGCAGATTCATCCCTGTCATGACTGCCAGGAAAATTATCAGCACCTCACCAAAATTGCCGGAGAGAAGCAGCATGATCGACTTTTGAATATTATCATAAATTCCACGTCCTTCGCGTATGGCATTTACAATATGACTGAAACTGTCATCAAGGAGGACAAAATCAGCGGCCTCTTTCGCCACCTCTGTACCGCTCCCCACGGCTATACCAATATTAGCCTTTTTCAAGGCGGGGGCATCATTAACCCCGTCTCCGGTCATGGCAACGGTATGTCCCATTTTCTGCAGGGCGGCAATGATCCGCTGCTTATGCTCAGGAATTACCCTGGAAAAGATGTTCGTCCCACCCGCCAACATCGCAATCAGGGCCGTCTCATCCATGTCATCCAATTCCTGCCCTGAACAGACCTCTCCATCAATTCCGATCTCTTTGCCTATGGCACTGGCTGTGGCCTGATAGTCACCGGTTACCATAAGAACCCGTATCCCTGCCTCAGTGGTCACCTTGATCGCCTCCAGCACATCCTTGCGCGGAGGATCAACCATGGCCTGAAAACCGAGGAATACCAGTCCGTCTTCATCTAACTTTTCGTCCTCTTCCACTGCTTTCCAGGCAAATGCCAGAACCCTCATGGCCTGCCCTGCATAGAGGTCATTACGGGCCTCAATTTCAGCTCGAGCAGTCGCATCGAGGGGGAAGATTTCTCCATTCCTGTAATAGCTGCTGCACCGTTCCAGGAGATGACTGGGCGCCCCTTTTCCATAAACAGCCAGTCTGCCTCCCTGTTCACGAACCAGGACAGTCATCATCTTGCGGTCGGAATCAAAGGGCATTTCATCAAGGCGTTTGCCTTGCCCGCTGAGACCAATTTTGCCTGCACTGGTCAACAGGGCCCCTTCTGTTGGATCGCCGATCAGCTCCCAGGCACCCCCATCATCCTGCTGCAGGTTGGCATTGTTGCAGAGGAGTCCGGCCTCAAATAACAACTCAACAGGGTTTCCAGTCACCTCACCCGCCGGCTCATACCCTGTCCCATGCAACTCAACCTCCCCGTCCATGGTCCAGCCATACCGGACTGTCATCTGATTTTCCGTAAGTGTCCCGGTCTTGTCTGTACAGATCACATCACAGCTGCCCAGGGTCTCCACAGAAGAGAGCCGACGAACCAGGGCCTTCTTTTTCAGCAGACGCTTGGTTCCGATACTGAGAGCAATGGTAACCACTGCAGGTAATGCAGTGGGAACAGCCGCCACTGCCAGACTGATAGCAATGAACAGAAAAGAGACAAAAACATCAGTGCTGAGATTCCCTTCAAAATAAGACTGCAGGCTGAGCAGGAAAAACACAACAGAACAGATGGCCAGGATAACCAGTCCAAGTTTCTGACCAAACCTGTGCAGCCGCCGCTGCAGGGGAGTCACCTCATCAGCAGCACTGGTGATGAGGGTGGTTATGCGGCCAATCTCCGTATCCATTCCGGTGGCAACGACCACTGCCCGCCCATTACCGGCCACCACAGATGTAGAAGAAAAAAGCATGTTATGTTGATCCCCGATCTGTGTCTTATCAGGAATCACTCGACTATCTTTTTCTGCAGGAACGCTCTCCCCTGTCAGGGCTGCCTCTTCCACCTTCATTCGTACCGATTCCAGCAGACGCGCGTCTGCTGGCACCTTGTCTCCTGCCTCTATGATAAGGATATCACCAGGTACCAATTCCGCAGCATCAATAATCACCCGTTTGCCATTACGCACAACAATGGCATGAAGGGCTGTTATCTTTTTCAAGGCCTCAAGGGAACGGTAGGCATTCAGTTCCTGAAAAAAACCGATCAAGGCATTGGCCATGAGTATCGCAAGGATGAGGACGGAGTCTACGTATTCGCCAATGAGAAGAGAAAAAACAACGGCAAAGAGGAGGATATAGATGATGAAACTTTTAAACTGCTCCAGAAAGAGCAGCAGGGGGTTGATGGGTTGACTGGTCTCCAGGACATTCTGACCATGTTCCAGAAGGCGTTTGCCGACCTCTTCACTGCTCAGACCTTCGGCGCAAGAATCCAGGCCTGCAAGGATCTCGTCTCCTGTCTGCTGCGAAAACTGCACAGGGCCTCCGCCTACTTGTATTCCCGTCTCAATCAGGATTATTTTTCAGGAGGAAAATCTTTCATGATCGCCTTCACTGCCTCAAGAAGCCCTTTTTTGACTTCTTCCGGATTCTTCTTTCCCCTGATACGGTCCTGACCGCTTCCCCGCCAGATCAACTTATGCTCAACCGGATCGAGGATATCAATAATGATGGCGTCGTATTTATACCCTTTTTTCAGTCCTCCCTTGAGGGGGATAAATACGACACCATCAAAAATTGACATTACTACAAAAAACGATACCGTTAACAAAGAGGTGTGTCAAGGTACTTCATTTTTCACTACGTATTCTTATTTCAGGTAGAGATAGCTATGAAACTAACCATTCTCCTTTCCGCCCTTTTCCTTCTCTCCTCCTGTCAGGCAGGCAAATTTGGATACTTGCGTCTGAACAAGGATGTTACTGCAAATTTTGAATCCTGTGTCGTTCTGCCGGACTATAACTATTTTTACAACGGACCGGATGCGCAGCCCAATGCTATTCTGGCAGTTAAAAAAAGTTACACCTTTAAAAAAGGCTTGTGGAAGGAGATTGCACTGGACAAAAAGCAACTTTGTGACTGGATGCGTATGATTGAACCGGACTTACAAAGGGCCAAGTATAGCTATGACGGATACACCGTCTACAATGCTGAAGCCGTGGATGTTGGCCTCTGGTATTCAAGAGAAGACCATGCGACTATAAAGGAAGAAAATGGTGAGCTGGTTATTTACACCCCAATTAACCGGGTTCAGCCGATTAACTATCGTTTTTAACAAAATGGGGTGGATGGTGACTACTGATTCGGATTACCGAACACCCCTTTCAACATCTCCATAGCCTGCTGCATCTGTTCCTGCTCCTCAGGACTCAACTGCTCATTCCCCTGCATCTGTGTGCCCTTTCTTTCTTCACCAAGCTTTTTAGCACCTTCAGGGTCTTTCAGCATGGTAATGGTCTGCCTGGCCATCTGCCGAGCCATGGCATCGGACTGGGAGTCCATGATCGGCTCAATCCCCTCTGGAAGCTGAAAGAACTTGTCATCCACGCTCCCCTCATCCACTGAAGTTGCTTCCATGTTCATACTCATCCCCATCATGTTACTTGTAATACGAAGGGGAATAGGAGTGGCATGAATGGAGTAGGCGACTGTACCCATCATTTCAGTCCGATCACAGCTATAGCCCAGTATCTTTTCCGCATTTTGCTGCACTTTCCCGCCAAACCCTTCGGCAACGGAGACACCCATGGTTTCCGTATTTTTCAGTACCTGCTTCTGTTCGGCCTTGGAGAGTTTATTGTACTCCTCGATCATATATTTTTCTGGATTCACATTCTTGCTGCCAGTGCGGTTGGTCAGATCAAAGTTATACTCCCAATCCGGTGTTATGATTTCCACCGTCTCGTTCACCATGGTCATCCCCATCATGGTCGTTTTTGTGGTGTGGTAGGTGGCAACTTCATTTCCATAGTCACGAACATAGGTGACTTCACTGCCATTTTCCATACCACTGACTGTGTAGTGAATTGTTGCACTCTCAAATGGCAGTTTTACCTCCCAGGGATTCTTTTCTCCTGCAGATGCGCTCATTGGTAACAGCAGCAAGGCCACAACTCCAAATAGAAATCCTCTAATCATTTTCATCTCCCTGATATGTTCGTGCTTTAAAGAATAGATTCCGTTTTTTTAAAAAAAATTTTGGTAAACCACCTACACCCCAAGGAGGGGTAATGAAAAGAGTACCGGCGTACTTAGTAGCATCTACCGATGTTGGCAACCACAACGCATAACACAACTCTAACCTATTTTAGCAATCCGAACACATTACTTCAATACTTTCCTGCTTTCTACTCTTGACTCTACTCTTGACGATGGATAGCAAAAGGGCTCCAACTCTGACAAACCGGCATCACCTCAAGGCGATTGATGTTCACATGGGACGGGCGGTCGGCAATCCAGTAAACGATCTCCGCTATATCCTGTGGAGTGAGAGGTTCTGTTCCCTCATACACCGCATCCGCCCTTTCTTGATTTCCATGAAAACGTACCACTGAAAACTCAGATTCTGCAAGCCCCGGCTCAACATTGGAAACCCGTATTCCGGTTCCATGAAGATCGGCACGCAGATTATTGGAAAATTGTTCCACAAAAGCTTTGGTTGCACCATAGGCGTTGCCGCCAGGGTAGGGCCAGGAACCGGCCACTGAACCTATATTTATGATATGCCCTTTGCCACGACTCACCATACCCGGTAACAGGGCACGGGTTACATACATCAAGCCCTTGATATTGGTATCCACCATGGTCTCCCAATCATCAAGATCCGCCTCCTGGGCCGGTTTCAAACCAAGGGCAAGCCCTGCATTGTTGACGAGCAAATCGATGGCCATGTGGGAGTCGGGCAAGTTCTTCACCATTGCCTCAACCTCTCTCCTGTTGCGGACATCACAGATAACGGTATGAACTGCCACGTCTGTGAATTTCTCCTCCAGCTCCCGCAAGCGATCCCCACGCCTTCCTGAAAGCACCAGGCCCCATCCTTTATCAGCAAACATCTCGGCACAAGCCCTGCCGAATCCAGATGTTGCACCGGTTATAAATGCTGTTTTTGTCATATCTTTCCAGCCTCCATATTGAAACACTCTGCAGCCTTTCTCATATCCTCATCAGACAGATAAAAATGAGGCGCTATCCGTACATATTCTGAGCGCGGTGTCACCACCAGACCATGCTTTGCGACATTTTCCACCAGTTCCTGACTGTTACATTTCGGTAAGATAGCAAGGATTCCGGAACGGTGTACCTCCGGAAAAAGCAGCGGCACAAAGAGATCAGGATCCAGATGCTGCAAAAAAACATCCTGTAATCTGAAAATTTCATCCCGAATATCTTCCATGGAATAGTGAAGAAAAACTGCATCCAGCAGGCCATTGAGGGCCGCCAGATGTTCCCATGCCAGAGTAGAATATTCAAACTTTCGACCATCTAGATGGGGATCCCAGCGATGATTAAGATACTCAAGCCCCTGCTGCATGGAAGACGAACCTGCCATGGTCACTTCAATTTTTTCTCGAAAATCTACACTGGTATAAAGAAATCCGGCACCAAAAGGCCCCATCAGCCACTTCCAGGCAGAACCAGCCACAGCTGCCACATTATACTCTTCCGGATAGAGAGGCAGGCACCCCACACTCTGGGCACCATCAATGACAAGATCAATATTACGTTCTTTGCAAAAGGCACCCAGTTCCTTTAAATCGGCGGCATAGCCGCTGGTAAACTGAACATGGCTGAGGGCTATTATCCGTGTTTTTGAACTGACTCTGGCCTCCAGCTCCTCCATGGACCATCCCCGTGGAGATGTCACAGCGGCAAGGGAGCCCAAAGGATCACAATCGCCCAGGAGAATAAGTTTTACCCCTCTCTTTTTCTGCAGACGCCAGGGATAATGATTGCTTGGGAACTCGTGAATATAACTGATTATTTCATCACCAGGCCGAAAAGGATAGCCATTGGCAATGAGGCACATCCCCTCTGCGGTGTTATGAACGGAGGATATATTTTCTGCCTCGGTTTGCAACAACCGGGCGCATTTCTGGTGAAAGCGGGGCAGAAGAGAAAAGTAGGGTGGAAGGTTGCGGATCCCTCCACCCGCCATAGCCTCAAGAAAGTCTTGCGCTACCTCTTTTGCCTGCTGCTGCATGGGAGAAATGGCACAATGGGCAAGAAAGAGACCGTACTTTTTTGCGGGAAAGGCTTTCTCGCTTTTATCAAACATATTGAGAATCCCTTATGTATTTCTTAATTGATGGATTCGGAAAAAGTACAAATAAGCTCGGACTGTAACTGTTTAGCAGTGCTTCAGGTTCGTTCGTTTGGGCTTTGGCGCTATAGTAGGCTATGCGACAAAGCCCAAACGAACGAAGATGGGGTGCTGCTGAATAGTTACGAAAAGACATGATGTTTCAGTACGAGATCAGCACAGCTGTTGTCAATATGGGCAAAATCAAAAACCAGATCCTGGCGCCTCCTCCCGGTGTCATCCACCAGATATTGATAAATATCAATAAAAGGAATCTGAAACTTGTAACAATAGCTGCCATAGGCTCTATTCAACTTTACCGTATAACTGCTGCGTTCCTCATAGGTGGCAGTAAATGGATAATTGAGCCCCCGTATCCATTTTTCAGCCGCTTCTCCAAGAAAATCTCCCGTGGGAACCACATTAAAGATGTGTATCCGATACCCCTCCTTTCGTAATTTATATACATAGGAGGTATAGCGTTCGGCTGTTTTGTCGATGAGCTGGTCAACGGAGATACCCAATTGCAGATGTTTATATTTTATATGGAGGCGGACATCCACTTCGCCAAAACAGAAGATCAGTTCTTTTTCGCGCAGCGGCTTGAGAATTTGTAGTAATTTTTTTTCGTGCCGGGCCAGATTATAAGCTGTTTTTCCATCCAGTTTGTTGTGACCGACCAGAACTCTGGAGTCAGCAATTCTGTCATGATTTTCAAAACAGCGCCTGGAATGACTGTCACCTACTGCAAATATTTTTCTGTCCATACAAGTGGCAACCAAGAAGTTACTGCGTTCCGTTTTCCATCTCATCACCACTTAGATAAGGAATCAAAGATTCTCCGGTGGCAGTTCTTAATCCCTGTCGATTGGTGTAGAGACTTATGAGTGACAGGACCAAACGGGACTGAGTACGCACTAGATCCCGCTGCGCCTCATTCAAACGGGCCAGTGATTCCTGCCCCGCCTTGTACCCTTCTTCCACCAGGTCCCTGCTCTGCTCAACAAGTTTTACCGAAGCACGCTGAAGCTTCAGTTGGGCTCTTGCCTGCTCCAACCTGGTGATCGCCTGCCTTACCTCACTTTGCACCTTGTTTTTCTGCTGGTCAAGCGTCCTTGCAGTTTCTCGCCGGAATGCCTTTGCCTCAGCGATCCTGGCCTGATCACCACCACCTCTAAAAAGATTGTAGGAAAGGTTTACAGAAAGTGTGGAACCAAAATCATCGCCCTCAAAAGCCATATTATCAAAGCGATCCCCATCGACAGACCCATTCAGTGAAAGCTGGGGATAGAGGCTTGCCCGATTTGCCCCAACTGTGGATTCCGCCCGCTGCAGGCTGATCTCCTGAAGCAGAAGATCCGGTCGATGGACCGCTGCAGCCTGGAGTAGCTGCTCTGCGGATAATGGAGTAAAATTACTTTCTCCAACCATTTCCATCTTCACAAGCTCGAGACCATCGGGCATCTTTCCGGACTCACAGCCGAGCAAAACCGCCAGGCCATACAGGGCGAGATCATAATCACGTTCAGCCAACAAAATATCGGTGGAGGCATTGTTCATCTGTACCTGGAAATTGAGTACAGCAGAAAGCGATCCCGCTCCGGCATCCATACTGGCCTTTGCCTCCTCTGCCTGTTTTGAATTAAAAGAGAAGTCAGCTTCGGCAATAGCCTTATTGTACAGAGCCAGCTGCGCACCGTAGTAACTCTCGGCAACGGATTGCAATAAAAGCCGCATGCCGTCTCTTCTTGCCTGCTCAGTTTCCTGCTCCCCATATTCGGCTATGAGGTTAGAAAATTTTCGGGAGAACCCATCAAACAGGAGCCAGGAGGCACCAAGGGAAAGCCTGTATGTTTCACTGTTGCGGTCAATATCAGCACCGCCCAAAAGCATGGACTGGGCAGCAGCATCGTGCGCAGACATCCTCCCGGATGCCGCAGCTCCACCGGCATCAACACTTGGCCAATACAAGGCTCTGGCCTGTTCAATCCGCTGGCGTGCCTGCTCCACCCGCTCAGCAGCAGCAGCAAGGGAAGGATTATCTGCCAGGGCAATCTGCTGAGCGGTCGCCAGATCAAGCAGGTCCACCTCTTCAAGAGTTTTGCTGGTTGCAATGGGTGCAACAGGAAAACTCATCACTGTTATAAAAAAGAATACTATTTTCCAGTTCACTGTTTGTTTCCTCTTTCGGCTGTTACCCTTGGCTCCACAGCTTCGCGCGTTTTCCACTCACCGCTCACACCTTTTGCTACAGTTCTTCTGAGATCATTCACAATCACCAGCAGACTTGGTATTAACACCAAAGTCAAACCTGTGGCAAAAATCACCCCACTTGCCACAGACAGGGCCATGGGAATAAGAAATTTAGCCTGCATATCGGTCTCCATGATCAGGGGTGCCAGTCCTCCGACGGTACTGATGGAGGTAAGAAAAATAGCACGGAATCGCCTGGCTCCCCCCTGAATGATCGCATCGAACAGCTTCATCCCACCACTCAAATTCTTATTCACCCGTTCAATGAGGACAATGGCATCATTGATCACCACGCCCGAAAGGGCGACCATCCCGAAGATGGACATCATAGAGAGGTTATATCCCATGACCAGATGTCCGACAATAGCACCGATGATACCGAAAGGAATGGTAAAAAAAATGACAAAGGGCTGAACATAGGAACGGAAGATAGTGGCAATGATGACAAAGATGCCAACCATGGCAATGGGGAATCCAATTTTCAGGGAGGAAAGGGACTCCCTGGTATTTTTCTTGGAACCCTGCATGGAGAGGTAAAGATCCGGGTACTCCCGTTTCAGTTCGTGGAATGTCGTCCGCCCCAGTTCGGCAAAGATTTCTCCGGCATTGGCTTTGTGGCTGTCCACCTCAGCAGTGACAACGATGCGACGCATACCGTCTGTTCGCGAAATCGTGGAATAGCCAGGGACAAAGCTGATATCCGCAACCGAGAGCAGTGGTATCTCCCGGCCATCAGCAGTGCGGATACGCACCTTTTCGAAATCAGATATCCGGGTGCGTTCATCGGCAGGATAGCGGACCTTGACCCGGATATCATCACTGCCCCGCTGCAGACGAAAGGCCTCGCGACCAAAAAAGCCGGCATTAATCTGTCGGGCCAGGTCATCCACGGTAAGACCCAAGGTGGTGGCCTCGGGCTTGAGACTAAGCTGCAATTCATTCTTACCCTGGCTGTAGTCAGAGCGGATCTGATACACTCCCTGGAATTCTGCCAATCTCTCCTGCAGGTCCTCGGAGGCACGCACCAGATCACCCATGTCCCGTCCCTGCATCCACACCTCAACCTCAGCACCGGAGGGACCGGCCGCCATCCCCTCAAAGGTGAGACTTTTCACCCCAGGGATGGAGCCCAGCTCCTTTTCCCAGGCAATGAGCAGATCATTGGAGTGAACCCCGCGATCTTCGGAAGGAAGAAGAATAATCTGAATGGAGCCCAGATGCGGACCGGCTGCCCCCATGGTACCGGACAGGGCCTGTCCCACCAGCATCAGACGTTGGCGGACCAATGGCTCCCCGCTTATGGTCTCTGTCTGCTCCGCCACCCGATCAAAGGCTGCCTCGATCTTTTTCAAGGCTGCTCCGGTGAGCTCAGGAGGCGTACCTTCTGGAAACTCTACAGTGGAGGTAATGACAAAGCCGTCAAGCTTAGGAAAAATCTGGAATTTGACCAGCCCACCCTTGACCAGTCCAACGCTGAGAATAAGTACGGCAATGGCAATAGCAAGAGAGACATAGCGCCAGTTCAGTACCCAGGTAATAAACGGAACATAGCGCCTCTCGATAAACTTTTCCAGTCCCAGGCTCACCCCCCTTTGGAATCTCCCTATCAGTTCTAAGGGTTTCCACTGTTTCTTCTGTGCATTCAAATCCGGAAGGTGACTGAGGTGGGCCGGCAGCAGCAACAGGGACTCCACCAGAGAAATCAGGAGGCAGGAGATAACAACCATGGGCAGAATAGAAATAAATTTCCCCATTATCCCCCCCACATAGGAGAGGGGGATGAAGGCAACAATGGTGGTGGTAACAGCGGCCAGCACCGGCATGGCCACCTCGGTAACCCCGTTGATAGCTGCCTGCAGGGGAGGCTCACCCCGTTTTCTGTGCACGTAGATGGCCTCACCCACCACAATAGCATCATCCACCACAATGCCAAGAACCATGATCAGGCCAAAGAGGGAAATCATGTTGATGGTGGCCCCACTGGACCAGAGGATAAACATGGCCCCGGCAATGGAAATGGGGATTCCCAGTCCTGCCCAGAACGACAGGCGCAGATCCAGGAAAAGCCAGAGCATGAAAAAGACCAGGCAGAGACCGATCATACCGTTGCGGGTCAGGAGATTAATACGGGCCCTCAGGGAATCCGTGGTGTCATAAAAAACAGAGATATGGACCCCGGGAGGCAGGCTTTGCTGTTTTTGCTCTACAAACCGGGTCACAGCATCTGAGATCTTGATCGCATCTTCATCTTCGGTCTTGGAGACCTGGACAAACATGGCTGGCTGATCGTCGATGGAGGCAAAGATCGGGTCCTCAGTAAAGCCGTCCCTGATCTCGGCAATCGTATCCAAGGTGATTATTTCACCGCCGGGACGGGCCAGGACAACAATCCCGGCCAACTCCTCCCCGGTATATTTACGGCCCACCGTTCGTATCCGAATTTCCTCACCCGTGGTCCGCAGGATGCCACCTGCCAAATTGAGACTGGATTTACGTACCGCTGTTGCCACCTGGTCAAAGGTAAGTCCGTACCGGAGCAGACGCTCCTCCGAGACCTCAATACCGATCTCGTACTCCCTGGTGCCATAGGCCTCTACCTGCGAGACCAGCGGAATCTGTTTGACCTCATCTTTAGTCTGCTCGCCCCACTGCTTGAGTTGTTTCTCACTCAGATCCCCGGAGAGGGCAAGGAGCATAACAACCTGCTTCCGTACAATCTCACGGATAATTGGTTTTTCCGCGTCAACGGGCAGAGTGGATATGGCATTGACATAAGACCTGACCTTGTCCAGGACCTCGGAGGTATCATAGCCATCTTTTACTTCGATGGTGACAGTGGCCATATTTTCTGCCGATTTTGTGGTGTACTGCTTGATCCCCTCCACAGATTCAAGGGCCTCTTCAATCTTCTGATTGACACCCTCCTCAACCTCTTCCGGATCGGCACCGGGATAGAGGACCGTAATGGATATCATGTCGATGGAGAACTCGGGAAAACTCTCCCGAACCATAGACTTGGTGGCAAGGAATCCGGCAAAAAAGATGAGAAAGAGGAGGATATTGGCAAAAACAGTATTCCGGGCAAAGGAGGCGAGCAGTTTGTTCATTCCTTATCTCCACCGGCTTGATTACTGATCTGGACCAGACTGCGTTCAAGGGGATTGACCAGACGGGTGGTGATCACCATGTCTCCCGCCTCCAAGCCTTCACTGATATATGCCTTATTGTTCTGCACCCGGGCAACCAGTACCGGGGCGGTTTCCAGACGCTCATCCCGGATAACATAGACCGTGTTCTCAAAACTGACCGCCCAGCGCGGCAGCTCAACAACCTGCTGTAAGGGATGCCCAGGAATTTCAACCCTGCAGAACATTCCGGCAACCAGGGGAAGGGATCCGCTTTTTTCACTGAACTGCTCACTGTCTATACGCAAAACTACCTTTACTGTCCTGGTCTTTTCATCAAAAAGACTGACCCGGTCTACGAAGGCCACCGCCTGATTCCTCGAATCCTCTGTCCAGCTTACCGTACACTGAACCGGGGAGAGTTTCGAAAACCAGGCATCGGATTCCGTTGCAACGCGCTCTTTCGTTTCTGCAAACTGCAGCCATTGAAAAGCATCCCGGCTCTCCACTGGTACTTCCAACTCCAGGAAGGAATCATCGGCAAGGCCAAGAACTATTTTTCCAGGGGAGACATACTGCCCTTTTTCGATGTTTTTACTCGTTATTCGACAGCTAAAAGGGGCAGTCACCCGGCAGCGTTCCAGGTTGATCTCGGCACGAACCATGGCCTGCTTGACCTGGGCCAGCCTGTCCGCAACGTTGTTGGCTGACTGCTCGGCTTTTTCCACTCCTGCTCTGGTCCCCACTTTATTTTTCTCAAACAGGGTCTGTATCCGCTGCAATTCATTTTGGGTGAGTTCTTTATCCCTGGTAAGGATAGCCAGGCGTACCTTATTACTTTCATATTCTGTTCGATAATCCCGATCGTCGATCCTAAAAAGCAGTTCACCTTTTGCAATGACCTCACCGGTCTGCAGCCGAGGATGCACCTCAACCACGGTACCGGCCACTTCAGCAGCAATATCCACCATGCGGATGGAACGCAGTTCACCATGGGCCTCAATCATCACCGGCACATCTGTAAAAGCGGCTGCAACAGCCTCCACCGTCAGGGGCCGTTCTGTTGCTTTCGCCTGAGCAGGCGCCTTTTTCATGCTCTTTAAAAATTTAAATCCACCAAAGCCCACTGCCAAAATTATGCAACAGGCGACAACCCGGATGATTACGGTTGCAGATCCTGTCTTTGTCTGTTGTTCATTCATAATCGTTCACTTATTTTTGTTTTGCCAACACTTGCTCTACGCGTTCGAGTACTTCGCACCATTTTTGTGCTGTCTCAGGCCCCACCTTTTCCACCAGGTCAAGAAATGCAGCCAGAACTGCCCCTTCCATTTGTTCAGCCTGAACCGCCGCCTGCTCGGAAAGACGAACCACCACCTTTCTTCGATCCTCTGTACTCCGCTCTCGATGGAGAAAACCCTTATCCTCCAGGCGATCGACCATACACGAAGCCGAGGGCGGAGAAACCTCCAACTGTTCCGCAAGGTGCGAGATAGTGCTTTCACCACAGCTCTGCAGAGTCATCAGCATCTGCACCTGAGCCATGGAAAGCTCCTCCCCCTCACAGGAAACACGTCCATTATGCAGTCCGGACTGGATGGAAAAAATGTGATCTTTCAGCTTCCGCCCGGCACTTGCTATAAAGCGTGCCTGCTCAACGGTTTTGTCATTGGTCATAATATTGTCACGTTATTGTTGTGAAAGAAAAGTCCTCATTTTACTTAGGATTACTAAATACTAGCCACCCTAAGCAATTCCTGTCAAGAAATTTTCTCACATGGAGGAACCCTTTTTACCGGGAAATGAAATGATGGCGTCGTATTTATCCCCCTCAAGGGAGGACTGAAAAGAGTACCCTTTTTTCGGGTGAAAACTCTCCATCTCCTTCGTTGCTGCATTTTTTATTTAGCCATCCTAGGTTTGAGGTTTTCACCCAAACTACGGGCATAAATACGAGTTTATCAAATAACCATTGAAAACGACTCTGGTGTCTTACGTTTCGGGATTAAGTTCAGCCATTCTTTTTCTGACCACAAGCTTTTGGGGGAACAGCACCGGCCTGGTCTGCGACCGGTGACAAACAATAGGTCCTCGAGGAATCTACAGAAAAAGACGTTTTGGACTTGGTAGAGACAGAAATAGGAAAAAAAAAGTGAAAAAGGCAGGAACGGCTGCTGCACTGGGTGTGGTTGGAAAGAAAGCCACCTCAGGAGTTAAAAAAACCATTAAAGGCACAGAGAAATAATTGTCTAGGGTTGAACCTCTCAGCCATCCTAAAAAAGTCTGACATCTCCTTCTACTTGTCGTGCTTTCCCCAGAGAGGATCCCGACCAAACCTGTCCATCCACCAGTCCTCCGGCTCCAGTGCTTCGCCATCCTTTGGCACCAGAGGGATCCTGAACTGGTTATAGTGGTTCATAAGGACATCGTAGGCCCTGGTCAGCTTCCGCATCATATCGCCTTTTGCCCTGTCGTCTCCCACAAGATCGGGATGATACTCTTTGCATTTGCGGCGATAGCTGCGCTTTAATTCTCCAAGAGTCGCCCGATCACCCAGCCCTAAAAGTTCTTTGGCCTCAAAGATGGCCTGCCAGTCTGATTTAGTCATGCTGATTCCTTTGTCTTCCAGTTTTTTTCCTCACCTCGAATGAGCCTTCCGATATTTGAACTGTGTTTCAGCCAGACAAGAATAGCAATCACCAGTGCCACAAGGACTGTAGAGATGCTGCTTCCGAGAAGCCAGATAAAAAGCGGAATCAAAGCAGCGGCAGTAAGTGAACCGGCAGAGACAAAACCGCTCATATACACCACTGCCACAAAGAACAGCAGGGCAAAAAGAATGGAGAGGGGCGAGAAATAAAGAAAAACACCAAGAGCGGTGGCCACTCCTTTACCACCTTTAAAGCCTAAGTAGATCGGAAACATATGACCAACTACCGTGGAAAGTCCACACAAAGCAATGAAAATTTCAGAATTTACCGATGGAGGCAGCACAAGGGAAGCAACATACACAGGCAGAAACCCCTTGGCCACATCACAGAGCAGAGTTAAAACTCCTAGTTTTTTCCCCAGAACCCGATTGACATTAGTGGCTCCAATATTACCACTTCCCTCCTGGCGCACATCTTTCCCCATGGCCCGACTAAAAAGGAAGCCAAAGGGAATGGCACCCACCAGATAACTGCAAAGAAGAGAGGTTAATACTAAAAAACTCATGGTGTGTTGTAATGTCCTGTAGCGTGAGCGTGTTGATTGAGGGTTGATATTGACGAACAGGACATTAGCGCATATCTTCTATAAAAACAACTTTGATGCATGAGGATCACCCCTATGGTATATTTCGGGTGAACAGTTACGCAGCTTATGTTCGTGTAACTTTCACTGCTTATACTTGATGGCGTCGTAAAAACCTCAAACCTAGGATGGCTAAGTATTTATGCCCGGTAGTTAGGGTGAAAATACGACGCCATCAACAATAAAACATATATATTTCCATGAGCCTGCGTACGATTCATAAATTTCCCGACCCTGTTCTTCGCCAAAAGGCAAAAAAGGTCACCACCATTGATGACTCCCTCAAAAACCTTATCACTGATATGGTTGAGACCATGTACGATGCCCCGGGTATCGGACTGGCAGCACCTCAAATTGGTGAATCCAGCCAACTGATCGTGGTTGATATCTCAAGAGAGGAAAACGAACAGCGATCCATGGTCATGATTAACCCGATAATAACAGAAAGAGAAGGAAGCCAGGTGGATGAAGAGGGCTGCCTTTCGGTGATCGACCTCACGGCCTCTGTAAAAAGGAGCAGAAAAATTACCCTCAGCTACCAGGACATCGAAGGCAAAGAACAGGAGATGACTGTGGAAGACCGTTTTGCCGTGGTGTTGCAGCATGAAATCGACCATCTGAACGGGGTACTGTTTATTGATCATCTCAGCACCCTGAAACGATCGCTCTATAAAAAGAAAGTCAAGAAAATGCTGGCTGGGCAAAAGTCAAAACTCAACTCATGACAGATACAAATAAAACATTTCGGATCATCTTCATGGGTACCCCGGATTTTTCGGTACCTGCCCTGCAGGCGTTGATTGACGGCCCAGACGAAATGGTTGCTGTGATCACCCAGCCAGACCGTCCTAAAGGACGCAGCAAAAAACGTATACCACCACCGGTGAAAATGCTGGCCGAATCTGCAGGGATTCCAGTTCTACAGCCTACCAGGATCAGAACCCCCGAGTTTGTAGAGGAGCTGAGATTCTATGAACCGGACCTCATAGTCGTTGCCGCTTATGGCAGAATTTTGCCACCGAGTATCTTGGACCTCCCCCCTCTGGGCTGCATCAATATTCATGGTTCACTCCTGCCCCGCCACCGGGGAGCAGCTCCCATTCAGTGGGCTATCCTTTCAGGTGATAAAGAAGCGGGGGTCACCATCATGCAGATGGATGAGGGAATGGACACCGGTGCCATTTTGCTGCCCGCCGCAATCCCAGTTGAAGAAGATGAGACGGCGGGAAGCCTGTTTACAAAACTCTCCGCCCTTGGCGGCACTGCCCTAATGGAAGCCCTGGACCTTCTCCGAGAGGACAAACTGCACCCCACAATTCAGGACGACAGCCTGGCCACAGAAGCCGGCCCCCTGAAAAAAGAGAATGGTGCCATTGACTGGACACTGTCCTCCAGGACCATTCACTGCCTGATCAGGGGAATGGACCCCTGGCCCACAGCATACAGTTTTCTGGATGGCAAGCGGTTTCGTTTTTTTGCTCCCCAACTGACTGACGACAGGAATAACTCCGGCCTGGAAGCGGGAAGCATAATCAGTGCTGACCGTAATGGCCTGCTTCTTGCCACCGGAGACGGGGCATTGCTTATTCGGGAAATCCAGCCTGAAGGAAAAAAACGAATGCGTGTTGAAGCCTATCTCTGCGGCCAGTCCCTTGCAAGTGGACAAAAATTTCTCCCCCAGCAATAACAGCCATGACTCCCCCTTCTTCCATTGCCTACCTGGACTGCTTCTCCGGGATCAGTGGCGATATGATTCTGGGGGCCCTTCTCCACGCAGGCCTGGATCAGGAAACTCTTCTGGAGGAACTGGGGCAGCTCAAAGGGGTAGATTTTCAACTCACCGTGACAAACGAGCTCCGTGCAGGTATCAGCTGCAGACACGTTACAGTGGACTCGCCTTCCGAGCAGAAGTTTCGTCACCTTGGGGACATCATCGATCTACTGGGTGATAGCAATCTGTCTCCTGCAATCACTGACAAAGCGGGACAAATCTTCACCCATCTGGCTGAAGCCGAGGCCAAAGTCCACAACATACCACTGGACAAGGTCCATTTCCATGAGGTCGGTGCGGTTGATACCATTGTGGATATAGTGGGTTCACTGATCGGACTGCAGCACCTTGGCATTGACCATATCACCTGCTCTCCGTTGCCAATGGGCCACGGTTTTGTCCACTGTTCCCATGGAAAGCTTCCCCTGCCCGCACCTGCGGTCTGTGAACTGTTAAGCGATATCCCTGTTTACGGCGTGAACCAGGAGCAGGAACTTGTGACCCCGACCGGTGCCGTTCTAGCTGCCAACCTGGCAGATAATTTCGGCAGCATGCCTTCCATGACAGTAAAAACTGTTGGTTATGGTGCCGGGAGCAACAAACTGAAGAACGACCAGCCCAACCTGCTGCGCCTTATCATTGGAGAGCCGGCAGCAGTAAAAGAGACGCAGTTGGTAGAGGTCATTGAAACAAATCTTGATGACTGGAACTCCGAAGGCTTTCCCTATCTCTGCGACCTGCTCTTTGAGAAAGGGGCCCTTGATGTATCCCTCAGCCCCTTGATTATGAAAAAGGGGCGTCCCGGCCAGTTACTGCTGGTTATCGCTGAACCGGCCCACAGCCTTGCATTAAAACAGATCATTCTTTCAGAAACCACAGCCATCGGCCTGCGTTTTCACAAGGAAGAGCGGATGACCTTGAAAAGAGAGGCAGTACTGGTAAGTACCCCATGGGGAAAGATTGTGGCAAAGAAGGTAGAGACCCCAAAGGGCACCATGATCTATCCGGAATATGAGGCCTGCAGGAAGGTTGCAGAAGAGAACCACGTTCCGCTTGCCAAGGTATATCAAGCTGTTGCGAAGGAAAACTAAAAGAAAAGCTTTAACAGGCTGCCCCCTCATTTGAAACAGGGTTACTGAAAACAGTAACTGTGCTGCTATCACCCACGCACCAAGCCTTCATCCTCTTCCCTTTCTCCATCTGCTCACGGTAAGGATTCTTTTTCTTCCTATCCAGGCAATAACTCCCATAAAAAATCAGCATAGCGTCTCGGTTACCTCTGCCTCCAAAGCTTAACAAAAACTAACCAACTCTTAATCAAATCATCATATTGCCTTACTAATTTGTTTTAATGGTGTTTTGACAGCTTACTTATTTACAGGATGTAAACTATGTATGAAATGACCAGTGCTTACAAACATTGGAATAAACAGTGGCAAAGCTGCAGAGGTCGTCAGGGGTGGACCGTCCCTGAACCTTCTGTGATCAGCTTACTTCCTGCCTTAAAGGAAAAAGGCGTTGAGCGGATTCTTGACCTCGGTGGGGGAGTTGGAAGACACGCCCTTTATTTTGCTGCTCATGGGTTTAAGGTCAATATGAGTGACCTCAGTGCCCATGGCCTTGATTTCGCCAGGGGTAAAGCAAAAGAGGCCGGCATTGAACTCTCCACTCACATAGCCGATATGGCCACATTGCCCTTTGAGGCCGATTTCTTTGACTATGTCCTTGCCTGGAATGTCATTTATCACGGCAATAAACGGAATCTTATTCAGTCACTTGTGGAAATTAACAGAATACTGCGAGTAGGCGGCTTTTTTCAGGCGACCCTTCTATCCAAGAACAACTATAACTTCCGAATTGGAGATGAAGTGTCGAAAGACACATGGGTAAACAGTAGAGTGAGCGATAAGGCACATCCTCATTATTATTGTAATGAAAAAGAGCTAAATGCTCTATTCACTGATGCCGGTTTTCTCATAAAAGACCTGGAGGAAGTAGAACAGTCCCTAACAGGTTCTTTTCACTGGAATGTTGTGGCTCATAAAACGAGCCAGTATTTGCCTTGAGACAATCAGATGCCTGTGATGGACTCAATAGCTGGAAACAGTAACGCTGATATCATCAGTTTTTAAAAATGGCCCTAAAGGCACCCCCATTCAACACCAAAAAATCATGGATTAAATAAATGGAATACCGTTTTTTAGGAAAAACCGGAGTTCAGGTATCATCTTTATGTTTCGGTACAATGACCTTTGGCGCCGAGGCTGATAAAAAAGAATCAATAAGGATGTTTGAACTCTGCCGGGAGGCCGGCATTAATATTTTTGACTGTGCCAATAAATATTCTGATGGAAAAGCGGAAAGTATCCTGGGTGATTGCGCAAAGCACTGCCGGGATGATATTATTATTACAACCAAAGGCACAAGCAGGGTTGACAAAGGCGTCAATGCGTCTGGCTCTTCGCGGAAACATTTAATGCTTGAGCTGGAAAAGAGTCTTAAAAGGTTACAAACGGATTATATCGATATTTATTTTATCCATTATTTTGATCCCCATACCTCCATGGAGAGTACTTTGAGATTTCTAGATGATAGTGTCAGTCAGGGAAAGATACTTTATACAGGGGTGAGCAACTGGGCCGCCTGGCAAATCATGAAAAGTCTGCATATCTCTCAAGTCAATTATCTCAACTCCATTGACTGTATCCAGCCGATGTACAATCTCATTAAACGACAGGCAGAGGTTGAAATCCTGCCCCTGGCACAAGATCAACAACTGGGAGTCCTCTCCTACAGTCCGATTGGTGCGGGTGTTTTGACAGGAAAGTATACAAACCTTGACTCCTCTGAATCGGCAAGGCTGCATGACAAAGATTACTATAACAAAAGGTACAGGAAACAGAGCTATTTCGAAACAGCAGAAAAATTTACCCGGCTGGCAAATGATCTGGGACACGAGCCAGCCGCCCTTGCCATCAGCTGGACAATGAGTCATCCGGCCGTAACGGCGCCCATCATAGGAGCCAGAAATATTACCCAGCTGAAGTCAAGCTTGAAATCTGTACAAATTGAGATGACCAGTGAATTGAGGCAGCAGATAACCTCACTTTCATCAGCACCTGATCCAGCACATGACCGGCTTGAAGAAGAGACAGGTAAACAGAGTCCATTACGCTGAGTTCAAGAAACTCTTACACCCGCTACCGAGTAAAAGTATTGAAAGGGGTCATTATGTTGTGAGTCAAATTAAATCTTTCGCGTCAACGACAAACCGAGGGCAACTGCCCGGATTTAATTTGACTCTGACCCCTTTTACTTTATCAGCTTTCTGATCGCAGGCAATATCCTACTATAACAATTCCACCATGCCGGCATCCCTTTCCACGACCTCACCAATATCGACACAAGTAAAGGGGTAAACTGTCCCTTCCATCCTTTTCAAAATTTCCTGAGTTGTTTCAGGGGGAGCGGCAATCAGTAAACCACCTGAAGTCTGAGGATCGACAAGCACCATTTCCATTGCATCGTCTTCAGTGTCCGCCTTTTTCAACCATTGAGAATAAAACTTGCGGTTTGCATATGCCCCTTCAGGGATGATGCCCATATTGACAAAATCGACACAGCCTGAAATAACAGGGAGTCGATTCATTACCAGTCGGGCACAGACCCCTGAAGCAATCATCATTTCATGGAGATGGCCAAGAAGGCCAAAACCGGTAATATCGGTACAGGCATGAACCTGATACCCCCTGTCTCTCACATCTGCCATTACCTCTGCCGGTATACGGTTTAACGTAGCCATGATCTCTGTAATCTGCTCTTCAACCTCAGAACCCGCCAGCTTGCCCTTGATGGCCGTTGACAGGATTCCGGTCCCGAGAGGCTTGGTGAGGATCAGATGATCGCCAGGTTTTGCACCGCTGTTTAAAAGAACCCGATCGGGATGCACGACTCCAGTGACAGAAAGGCCGTACTTGAGCTCATTATCTTCCACAGAGTGTCCGCCAACCAGCAATGCGCCAGCCTCTACCACCTTGGACAGTCCGCCCTTTATCACCTCACGAAAGATATCCGCTTTCATGGATTTAATGGGACAGGCGAGGATATTCATTACCAGCAGTGGTTTTCCACCCATGGCATAGACATCGCTTAACGCATTTGCTGCCGTGATCTGACCAAATCGATACGGGTCATCCACTATGGGAGTAAAGAAGTCCAGTGTTTGAATCAGCGCCGTCTCGTCATTTAAGCGATACACTCCTGCGTCGTCGCAGGTTTCTGCACCGACAATCAGGCGATCATCTTTAGGCAATTGGATGCCGTCGAGTATTTGGCTCAGGTCCCCTGGGCCAAGTTTGGCCGCTCAACCCGAGGCTTTGACTGTGGATGTAAGTTTAAGCATAGTTCAATTCAGTTTCAGTTTTCAGAATGCTCCAGATAACAATCAATGCCTTTTCTTTACACCCTGAGGGCGAAAATTTCAAATTCCAGAAAAGAAAAAAGAGATGAAAAGCATTTTATTGTTGAATTTCAACGGAACGTTATTATAAATCTTCTTATCAGATTTTATTAACCCCGGTAAGTAAAAAGAAAGCCGGGCTACGTATCTTCACAAAATTCTTTATAAAAAACAAGAAAAGAATTTTTAAATTACTAAAAGGCACAAAGATCTTCGTTTCTTTGTGCCTTTCCATTTTTTCAGGAATATTTAATGGATATCATCTGTAGACCCTCTCCGGAGGATGGCAGACCCAAGCATGAATGTGGTGTCTGCGGCATTTTTGGCCATGAAGATGCGGCCAAGCTCTCCTACTTTGGCCTCTACGCCCTGCAGCACAGAGGTCAGGAAAGTGCCGGAATTGTAGCCTCCGATGGCAAAAAAGTTTCCATTCACAAGGCAATGGGGCTTGTACCGGAGATCTTTTCCGAAGATATTCTTCAGGGCTTGCCCGGTGCCATGGCTATGGGACATGTACGTTACTCCACAACAGGCTCCTCCAATGTGATCAACTCCCAGCCGTTGATGGTGACTCACAAGGGCTGCACTCTGGCTGTTGCCCACAATGGCAACTTGGTGAATTCCCTGGAACTACGTCAAGACCTTGAAGAAAAAGGCTCTATCTTTCAAACCTCAATGGACAGTGAGGTAATCCTCCATCTCATGGCCCGTACCGCCCATCTTGGCCTGGAACGGGCACTCACCGAGTCCTTTTCCTGCCTCAAGGGGGCGTACTCGATTCTGCTCATGACTGAGGACACTTTGGTCGCTATTCGTGATCCCGGAGGTTTCAGGCCGCTCTGTCTCGGTAAGTTGAACAATGGTGGCTGGATCGTCGCATCTGAGACCTGCGCCCTTGATCTCGTTGAAGCCGCCTATATTCGTGATATTGAGCCAGGCGAAGTCCTCATTATCAATAAAAATGAGACGCGTTCCATCTTTCCCTGGCCCAAACAGAAGACCAGCTTCTGCATTTTTGAGCAGGTCTATTTCGCCCGCCCTGATTCTGATATCTTTGGTATCAACGTCTATGAGGCTCGTAAGCGAATGGGTGAGATCCTTGCCCGCGAGTCCGGAGTGAAAGGCGATTTTGTCATGCCTTTTCCGGATTCCGGGAATTATGCTGCCATAGGCTTTTCCAGACAATCGGGAATCCCCTTGGAAATGGGCATGATCCGGAACCACTACGTGGGCCGCACATTTATTCAGCCCACGCAGTCCATGCGCGACTTTAACGTACGGGTCAAGCTCAATCCTGTTCGAGCCTTACTCAAGGACAAACGGGTGATCATTGTTGAAGACTCCATTATTCGTGGAACCACAGGAAAGAGCAGAGTAAAGGCTCTCCGGGAAGCCGGAGCCCGGGAAGTTCACATGATGGTGAGCTGTCCCCCAACCCGTCACGCATGTTATTACGGAATTGACTTTCCCTCCTCGGACCAACTCATTGCCGCCCAGCACTCAGTGGAAGAAACAGCGGCCTACCTTGGCCTGGATTCACTCCACTATCTCAGCCTGGATGGTCTGGTTGAGGCCACGGGACTTCCAGCCGATAGTTTCTGCCTTGCCTGCTTTAATGGCTGTTATCCGGTGGAGCCCGACAGAAACTTCAGAAAAGATGCTCTGGAAACTTAGGAGACATGACCAAAAAAACAATTATAATCGACAGCTACGAGTGTAATGGTTGCGGCTCCTGTGTGGAGATCTGTCCGGAGGTTTTCGCCATGGATGACGATGGAGAAAAAGCCATTCTTGTTGACCCTGACGCAGAAGTGACAGAAAAAGTGCGAGAAGCAGCTGCGTATTGTCCGCAGAAGTGTATCGAATTTGACTGAGAAACAGGAGTGTTGTGGGTGAGATTTTGACCACAGCCCCTCACCTTCACATAAATTTACACTTTCAGGAACCCTTGCGCAACCAGATACCTGCTAACGTTAGTTTACTCTGGGTTGTTTTGGGGAATGCAAGGAAATGACAGCAATTATTCACGCTGATCTTTGATAAACTCGTATTTATGCCCGGTAGTTAGGGTGAAAAGCTCCATATGCACCCCAAGAGTACTTCCTACGGGCGCGAGGCGCATATTTTTTATTTAATTTCGGCGTACTAAGGTACGTCGAAATTAAATAAAAAATGCAGCAACGAAGCAGATGGAGAGTTTTCACCCTCAACGTCGGGTATAAATACGACGCCATCATCTTTGATAAACTCGTAAAAACTTCGATTTCCGATGGATAAGTAAAAAGCTTCATATTGGAGGCGTGCAATTTTTCTATCATTTCGGCGTACATACGGTACGTCGAAATGATAGAAAAATTGTAACAACGAACAAGATGAAGAGTTTTCACCCTCAACGTCGGGTATAAATACGACGCCATCATCTTTCAGTAGTTTGCAAAAGTATGGCCACCCGTGTATTCTCTTCTCCCAGTCCCAGGTAAACCGAATTAATGATACGCTCATTTTGTATGCAAAGACTTATTCAAGACCTTCTCTTCCTCTGACAGATGAATAATATTGAACAGACAAAGCTATTGGTGTCCGGTCACACCGATGATCCCCTTGATGAGATTTTTGCCCTGCTCAGCCTGATGTTCCCGGATTTTTCGCGGAAACCTCTGACTCAGCTGCATCATGAGATTAAGCTTATTTTCAGTGGCGATCACCCTCTGTATCGACAAAGCAATACAAAATACCACAACCTTGACCACACTTACAGCGTAGTACTGGCAACAGTGCGACTGTTTCATGGGCTATACCATGAAAAATGGTCTATTTCGGAAGAGACACTCATTAAAGCACTGTTCAGTGCCTATTTTCATGATTGCGGACTGTTGGTCAAAAAATCTGAGGTTGTTGAAACAGGGGCTACGTTTACCATGGGTCACGAAAGACGATCCATGTTTTTCATGGCGGATTACCTGAAGGGAAAAGGTTTTCCTCTCCCCTTTATTTCAGATTGCTCAATTATTATCCAGAGCACAAATCTCGGTATAGACCCAAACACCATATTTTTCCCCTCTGCAGAAATGCAACTAGCCTCATTTGCAGTGGGGTCTGCAGATTTTCTTGCCCAGATCGGGGATAGATATTATGTGGAACGATTGCCCATGCTCTTTCAGGAACATCAGGAGGGGGGGATTGGGAATTATAATTCTGCCTATGAACTCATGCAACAGACCTCTGATTTCTATCACAATGTTGTTGTTGACCGGCTGGTACGTAAATTTGGCAACCTGACCAAATATATGCAGACCCATTTTCGAGAACGATGGGGCATGGATCGCAACCTCTACCTGGAATACATGAAAAATAATATTAAGTATATCCGTTTTATTATTCGTTCCTGTGAGAACGATGCGGAACCGGTGCAGAAGTATTTACGACGTGTCCCGCCAGACTGACAATTGTGGGCCTATCCTTTGCGGGGATCCTTTCCGGTTTCAAACATCTCAAAAAGGTCATAAAATAATCTGGCCACTGCACTGAAATGAGTAGCAGAACCTGAGGCAGCATAGGCCTTGGTCAGCTCCATGGCCCGTGCAAAACTCTCCTGCCCCTCTGTTTCTTCAGGTGTCTTCAACACCTGAACAAGACGCTGCCCTATTTCATTGATTGTTACCTGTTCTTTAGACATCTTCCACACCCTTTAGCATATTTTCTATAACCTGCAACCCACCCTGCCAGAACGATGTGTCGTTCAAGTCAAGATTAAACGGAGCCAGGAGTTCATATGGCGATGCACTGCCACCCTCACCAAGAAGGTGCAGATATTTTGGGATAAAACTCCCCCCCTCTTCCTGATAGAGACGGTAGAGAGACAATACCAGCAGTTCTCCAAAGGCATACGAGTATACATAGCCGGGAGTATGGAGAAAATGCGGGATATATGACCACCAGATCCGATAATGGTCACCCAGGGTGACCGTATCACCAAACATTGCCTCCTGGCTCGCCATCCATAAAGTGGAGAGATCACCAGCTGAGACTTCGCCCCGCTCCCGACGTTGATTGTGGATCATACCTTCAAAGCGATTCATGGATATCTGCCGAAAGACCGTGGCAAAAATTGATTCCAGTTTCTGGCAGATAAATGCCCGCTTTTCAGCGCCATCGTCAAGGGTCTCAAGCTGTTTATGAAAGATCAGAAGTTCGGCAAAGACCGAAGCGGTTTCAGCAAGAACCAGAGGGGTATCACTGTTGAAATAGCCCTTTTCTCTGGCCAGATACTGGTGAATACCATGGCCGAGTTCATGGGCCACAGTGGAGACATCACGGAGGTTGCCGGTATAGTTGACCAGGATAAAAGGATTGGCATCCGGTACTGCCGGATGGGCAAATGCCCCTCCCTGCTTCCCTTCAAGCAGTGGAGCATGGATCCAGTTTTGCTCAAAAAAGAGTGCGCCTATGTCTGCCATCTCTGGGGAAAAACTACGAAATCCGTCAAGGACGATAACCCTGCACTCCTGCCATGGGACTAACCTGTCAGGCAGAGCAGGAAGAGGGGCATAACGATCATAATCGTGCAACTCATCCAGGCCCAGCAGATCTTTCTTCAACCTGTAATAGCGCTGAACAATATCGTAACGTTCCGTTGTGCTGTTCACCAGTGCATCAACAGTTTCCCCCATCAGTTCATTGGAAAGATTCCTGGCACTGATCCAGGAAGGGTAGCTGCGCAGCCGGTCATCAATCATCTTTTCTGCCAGAATGGTGTTAAAGATATGGGTAAGGATATGGAGTTGACTCTGCAGACCTGCAGTGAGTTCCTGAGCTGCTGCCAATCGTACTTCACGGTCGGCAGCATACAGGTCGGAGAGGACCTCCTCCTCACTTCGTTTTGATTCACCAAACTCAAGGTGCCCCATCAGCTTTTCAAAGAGGGTCAGCCAGCTTTCAATGCCAACTGGCGAAAACTCCACCAGCAATGATTCTTCATCCTGGGACAACAGATGGTCTGCATATCGACGCAGATTTGTCAGATAATGGCGATAGGGAGCCACGTCCTCTGCTGCCAGGAATGCATCAGCAGACTCCTGCTCCATTTTCGCCCATTCCAGATCAAAAAAGACCAGTTCACGATTGATACGGCTGGCCTCTTCTTTACTCTTTTGCAGAAAGGCTCCGGCTTCATCATTTTTGACCTGGGTGACAAAATTGAGAAAAGCATAGGTGGCAATGCGGCCCAGATTGACCTGGATACGTTCAAGACGCCGTACAGATCTGGCAAAGACTGCCGGCTCCAGGCCCCTGAGTTTTCCGGCACAACCCTCTTGCAACAACTCCGCCTCCTGAGTGCAGAGGTCCAGATCATCCTGGAGCAATTCGTCCTGTAAGGAGTCGTAAAGGGAGTCGAGGTTCCAGACCACATTTGTGGTACCCAGTTCCTTATTGAGAGAGGACGACATATAAATACCTTTTCTTTATTAATAGGAGAAAACAGTGATTCGGAATTATAGCAGGTCTGCAGCTGTTTTTCAAAGTACAGCCATTACTGCTCCATAAATTCGACCACAGTGAAGGCTGAAAAGTACCAATCCCCTTCTGTCTTTGTCGCTATGACATTCAGTTCATAGGCATCGGTAACGCGATCATCCGCAATTTTTCCGGACAAAGAAAGGGTTGTCACAATCTCAGCCCGATCATTTCCAGTCAATTCGACAACTGTATCATGGAATTTAAAAGTTGTATGCGGCAGCATTTTTTTCATCAAAATGAGATTGTCTCTCAGCTCTTTTTTGTTGAAATCATGCGTTATGGCAAACGATTCAATGTGTACCCGGCAGGGATCGCTGCAAAGTTTCCCTGCCATGGCAGCTTTCTGCAGTTCTCCAATGGCTGCCTCTCCAGAAGTTGATGAACTGTATTCAGCCAGCAGATTCAGATTACGACGGATCTTTTTCTCATCGCTTGGCAATAGAAAAAATACAACCGCCGCTCCGACTAGAAGAGTCAGCAACAAAAAAAGCAATTTTTTGTTCATGGAATTACTCCTCCGACAATACGCGCCACTGATATCTGTCCGAAACGATGACGGGTCATGACCGTCCCGCGATTATCCCCAACAACATAGACATGTCCCGGCTCGACTATTCGTGGAGCGAGGTTCCAGGAAGAACGGTTCCGGACGTAGGGCTCTTCGGTGGCAGTTCCATTAATATAGAGAACGCCCTGCCTGAACTCAACAGTGTCTCCTGGCAATGCAACAATGCGTTTCAGGAGCATGACCCTGCGCCCTGAGAAACGGACAGTGACGATATCGGAACGCTGGGGCGAAGAAAAGAGATACTGCAAACGCCAGCAAAGGGCAAAAGAACCATCCCGATAGGTGGGATCCATACTCTGCCCATGAATACGTAGAGGAATGAGGAGGTGGCCAAATACCAGGTAACAGCCAACCCCAAGGAACACGAGGCGGATGAGATATTTTCTGTTCAGGGATGGAAAGAGGAATGTTCGTATATTATTAGAGGAAGCCATCCGGCCCATCCTGATCAAAAGTTAAAAAAAATTCCTTTGCAGAACGTTGAGCAAACGGCACCCCTATACCTATGAAGGTCACGGCATCATCAATCAAGGATGTCTCTTACTTGGCGTTGGGAGTGAACAAAGCGTTGCCCCTATCATCTTTGAATGCACCAATGGCCTGCTGGCCGGCAGGAGACGTCAGCCAGATGACAAAATTCAAGGCTAAACGGTAGTCAACATGATCATACTTTGCAGGGTTTACTATCATTACCCCATATTGGTTAAAGAGAGTCGAGTCACCCTCAAGAACTATGCTAAGATCTGGTTTTACCTTGTCCTGCATGGAGAGCCAGGTAGCGCGATCTGTAATTGTATAGGCCTGCCTTGCAGAAGCAATACGAATGGTTTCTGCCATCCCCTGACCGCTTGAGAGATACCACTTGTCATTTCTGCAGGGCATTATCCCGGTGCTTGCCCATATCCGATTCTCCCGCATATTGGTACCGGAGTTATCACCACGTGAGACAAAATTGGCACCGGCCTCCCGGATTTTTTTGAAAGCCTCAGCGGATTGCCTGGTTTTAGTTACTCCTGCCGGATCACCGGCAGGCCCCAGGAGGACAAAATCATTATACATGACATCTTCCCGGTCAACAAAATAGCCTTCATCGACGAGCTGTTTTTCAAGATCCTGGTCATGTACCAACACACAATCCACATCCCCTTTCTGACCCAGCTCCAGAGCCGCACCAGCGCTCACCGCAAGGATCTCCACATCGACGCCACTATCGGCCTTGAAAATCGGCAACAGATACTCCAACAGACCGGAATTACGTGTTGAAGTGGTGGAGGCACACCTTATGGACTCTCCGGCGCACAGGGCGGAAGGCAGAAAAGCAAGAAGAAAAAGAAATGGAAGAAGTTTTTTGTACATGAAATTTTCTTCAGTAAATTAGAAAGTCGTTACTTACTCTTTTCAGGAAGAGTTATACGGATATCGATGGTTTTTGGATCTTTGCTGCCAATTTTCAGAGAATCGACAAATCCACCGATTGTTCCAGCGAGTGCATCCTGAACAAAACCTTTCATGGGAATGCGGTTTCCGTTGATCAGAAGCGTGGTGTGGTCTGCCCCTTTGCTGGCGTTCTGGAGAAAGCGTTTTTCAATAAAAGCGGCTATTTCAGCGGCCTCATTTAAACGGAAGATATGATCACCACTGATCGGTTCATCACTTGCAACAGCGATAACACCGCTTACGCTATTGCGCAGGAGTTGATCCGTATTGCGGAAGACTTCAATCTTGGATACCTGCCGGGCCTCCTTAAATCCTTCACCAATGACAATATCAACTTCCGGAAAATGACGATGGGCCAGACTGGTGAGAGATTCCTTCCTGTTGTCCGTCATGATTACCATCTGATCCGGGGCCACCAGCATTACAGAATCGGCCCCTGCACTGCGGTGGGTGTGGGTATCTGTTCCCGGGGTATCAAAAACGATACCCGTCTTTTGGGTGGATTTGATCACCGCCACCTGATAGCCAAGGTGTTTCAGGTGACTGACAACCCTTGAGGCGAGTGTTGTTTTGCCGCAATCATGCCAGCCGATAAAGGTGACGATAGGTGGCATGTGGAACCTCGAAAGTGAGTGAATAATGATAAACTCGTATTTATGCCCGTAGTTTGGGTGAAAACCTCAAACCCAGGATGGCTAAGTAAAAAGCTCCATATGCGAGGCGCGTATTTTTTATTTAATTTCGGCGTACTAAGGTACGTCGAAATTAAATAAAAAATGCAGCAACGAAGCAGATGGAGAGTTTTCACCCTCAACGTCGGGTATAAATACGACGCCATCAATAATGACAAGCAATAACTACTAAGACGTATCCTCGATAAGTTACCGTATCCTGCTTAAGAATTCAAGGATCCTTGAAACTCTTTTGCGGTTGCCCAGGCTTCCTGTCAGCTTTCGGGCCTTGCAACACTCTTTGCTCTTCTGTTCTCCACCTCATTCTTCCTCATGGTTGGGATGTATTGATCCGAAAAGATATCCTTCGTCTCGTTGTAATAGGTCCCTTCTATCCCAAGAAGTCCAAGAACCGTGTGGTCGAGAAGATCAACCCGATATGATACTGCCGAGAGACTATGGCCGGATCAACGTTCTCAAGGATGGGACTCCAGAAAACCATTGGGATTTCCCATTGTTCCGGGGCCGTATAGTTGTGACCGGAATAATTGTCATTGTGGCATACATCCTGGCCATGGTCAGAGAGGTAGAGCCAGGTACTGTGCTTGGCCTTAAAGAATATCATACTCCTTGAGTTTGTTCAGCAGGGTTTGGCGGGCAACTCCTAAAATCTTGGCGGTTTTACTCCTGTTCCCCTCATTTTGGGCAAGAGTTGCACGTATCATTTCCCGCTCCATGTCTCGAAGCGTAACAGGTGCTGCTGTCGGATCCTGGTCCATCGTTGTTCCCTCGGGTTGTATCTGTGGCGGTAATTCCCGAACAGTGATCCGTTCACCGGGACAGAGGATCACAGCCCGCTCCACTGTATTTTCAAGTTCGCGGATATTGCCAGGCCATTGATGCGACATGAAAATACGCAGTACTTCAGGGGCAAATCCCTTTATATCTTTCCTGTTTTTTACGGAATAGCGCTCAAGGAAAAGGGTGGCAAGCTCCGGAATATCTCTGATGCGCTCGCGCAGGGGTGGCAGTTCCACCGGTACCACGGAAAGCCTGAAAAACAGATCCTGTCTGAACGTCCTTTCCTCGATCATAAGCTGCAGATTTCTGTGAGTTGCCGCAAGTACGCGCACATCGACCCTGATGGTCCCGCTTCCTCCCAATCTGTCCAGTTCTCCTTCCTGGAGTACTCTTAAAATCTTGGCCTGGGTCTGGAGGCTCATATCTCCAATTTCATCAAGAAACAGGGTTCCCTTGTCGGCCTGTTCAAAGCGGCCCTTGCGTTTGGAAACAGCACCGGTGAATGCTCCAGCCTCGTGGCCAAAGAGTTCACTTTCAAGAAGATTTTCATTGAGGGCTGCGCAGTTTACTTTGATAAAGGGATACTGTTTTCGATTACTCTGTTGGTATATGGCGCTGGCAATCAATTCTTTTCCCGTCCCGGATTCTCCGGTGATGAGTACAGTGGCGTCGGAAGGGGCAACAAGCTCAAGGGTTGCAAAAAGGTCTTCCATGGCCGGACTGCTGCCTATTATGTTGCCGAATGAAAAGCGTTTTTCCAGATGTTTTTTTAACCTGATATTTTCCTGTTTCAGTTCCTGAAAGCCAAGGGCTTTCTCCATGACCATTTCCAGTTCATCGATATCTATGGGTTTGGCTACATAGTCAAAGGCACCTTCACGCATCGCTTTGACAGCTGTTTCAACCGATGAAAAGGCGGTGAGGACGATCACCGGGATGGTTGAATGAACCGTATCTTTTAGTGCCTTCAGCGTGGCAAGTCCATCCATGCGAACCATTTTCATATCCAGTAGGATCAGGTCGACCATGCCCTGTTGCTCCTGATCCAGGAATGGTATTACCTGGTCACCATCATCAACTTCCGCAACATGAAAGTTTTCCCCGGAGAGGTTTACTTTCAGCATGGTACGATGGGCAATATCATCATCGACCAGCAGGATTCGTTTTTTATTCGTCTTGCTCAAACCGGTCCTCCGGGAAGAATTATCTTCATTGTGGGTAACTGTTCAGGTCACTTTTTTGGGCCTGATGTTTAATTTTATACGGGACTAACCACTGCATTCCTGGTATATTGTTTCCATGAAGGAAGCAATTACATGCCAAGGTCGGCTTCTCCAACCACAAGATCTTTGTTGGTTGCGAAATATGATTCAAGGTCATCCAGATTGGAGTCGACATAAAATCACCAAGCATATCTGCGACCACTGGGAGTGGCATACCCATTCTGGACAACTCAAAACCTTTGCTGCTCGAAGCATGATTGACAAGCTTGAGCAACAAGGTCTCCTGGATTTGCCACCAATTCGTACTGCTTTTAGGCGTAAGCCACGTCCCCCGTTTCCTAAAGGATTTATTGCCCCTTCTCTTAAACCGATTAAGCAGTCACTGGGAAGCCTAGCCCCTCTTTCTATTCAGATTCCTGCCCCCAATTCCTATGAAGAAAATTGTGTCGGATATTATCTGAATTGCCACCACTATCTCGGTTTTAACCGAACAGTTGGAGAAAATATTAAATATCTGGTCCAAGATCAATCTGGACAAGATATCGCCTGTCTCCTTTTCGGCTCTGCCGCTTGGAAGACAGCACCCCGTGATGTTTTTATCGGTTGGGGGCGGGAAACCAGAAAAGCAAACGTCAATCTCATTACCAATAATACACGTTTTTTAATTTTACCCCAAGTGCATGTCCCACATCTTGCCAGCCATATTCTAGGTACGATCATGCGTCGTATCAAGCAGGACTGGATAACGAAATATGCACATCCAATTCACCTCGTAGAGACCTTTGTTGAGCGAAATCTTTTCAAGGGAACCTGCTATAGAGCAGCCAACTGGCACTGTGTCGGACAAACAAAAGGTCGCTCTCGCCAAGATGGTCGAAACACTCAATTGTCTGTACCAATAAAGGACATTCTCCTCTATCCCCTAACCAAAAACTTTCAGCAAGTCTTGTGCCGGAGTAAGGCGTAATGTTCACCAGAAAACAACTCCTTGAGATTTCAAAAACCACACCTGAAGCTTTGGTGGATATTATTTTACTCCTCCAGGAACAGATGCAAGAATTAACCCAACGAGTTACTCAACTGGAAGATCAAATAGCTAAAAACAGTCGGAATAGTGGTAAGCCACCATCGTCTGACGGGCTAAATAAACCCAAGCCCAAAAGCCTCCGCAAGAAAACTGGCAAAAAGCACAAGGGGGCCAAAAAGGCCATAAAGGGCATAACCTGAAAAAAACAGAAAAACCGGATCATATTATCCCTATTCCTGTTTCCTCCTGTGTCTGTTGCGCTGATCTCACAAACGTACCTGCGACCAACCTTGACTGTCGACAGGTATTTGAAACGCCCGAACCCAAGCTTGAAGTTTTCGAGTATCAAAGCGAGATTAAAATTTGCCCTGAATGTGGCCAAACCAACAAAGGCCAATTTCCTGAAGGAGTTAACTCGCCCGTTCAATATGGATCCAGATTTCGGGGTATGCTTGCGTATATGCAAAATCAACACTTCATGCCAGCTGGCCGTTTGAGTCAGATGGTATCAGATTTTTATGGCACATCGGTTAGTGTTGCAACAATACTTGATGCCTCATCACGAATCTATGACAACCTTGCTTCTTTTGAAGAAGAGATTATCGACACATTAAGCGACAGCAAAGTGCTTCATGTGGATGAAAGTGGTTTGCGCACAGTAAAAAAACTCTACTGGCTCCATAGTGCATCCACTGAAACAATTACGTTTTATGGCGTTCATGAAAAACGTGGTTCCCTGGCGACAGATCATTTCAATATCCTGCCTAATTTTACAGGACGACTTATTCATGATTTCTGGAAACCCTACTTTACGTATGACTGTAACCATGGACTCTGTAATGCCCATCATTTACGCGAGCTTACTTTTTTATTCGAGCAACAGGGGCAAATCTGGGCAAAAGATATGTTCGAACTCCGGAACTGTTCAGCTCCCGGAATTCAGTTCCGCATAAGTGTGAAAAATTCTCTGCAATAGAGCTTGAAAACCCACCAGCCAAAAAAACAGAAACCATTACCCTGCGCCTGCAGACACCATTACGGCTAAAACAGAACAACAGGCTTGGACGTGAACTGCCCTTTCATGTGCTGATCAGGACAGCTCTTCGCCGAATGAGTGCGCTGGAAGATGCCTATGGCAGCGGAGAGCCGGTTCTTGATTACCGTGGGCTTGTGCAGCGTGCTGAAAAGGTGGAAACGATCCGGTCAACCATACGCTGGAAAGAACTCTACAGATATTCAAACAGACAGAAAAAGAAAGTGTCACTGAGCGGTCTTTCAGGGAACATAAGCTACCGGGGAGATCTTTCGGAGTTTATCCCTGTTGTCCGCTACGGAGCAGCAGTAAATCTTGGAAAACAGACAGTTTTCGGGCTGGGAAAGGTTGAGCTGGACCGGGGTGATTCTTCTTATTGATAAGGAACATCCGTGCTGCTCAGCCTGTCAACACTTCTCACAAAGTAGTTGTTTGACCACAGCTCAAGGGAGATCTTTTCTTTCTTTTGTAAAAAAATGGAAATATCATCCCTGGCAGCCTCAATATCGACCTGTTGGAATTGCTCTGTCAACATTTCTTTCAATGTGGTCATGTGTAACCGGCCTTGGAGATGTCCACTTTGCTGCAATCTTGCCTCTAGGTGGCGAATGTTGACAGAGGGTGATCTGCCCAGATACCAGAGATAGTCATAATAGTCCCTGCCCTTGACCCGGTTTTTCCAGCTCCTGGCCAGGATCGCATGGAGTTTTCCGGCAAAGAGATCCGGCAGAGGCATGGTTTTTACCTGGAAAGGAATGGGTTTAAAAAGATCCCTGACCTCAACATCGTGGGCGCCCGGTGGATCAATATCAACCTCTAGCTTGATTTTCAGTATCTGGTTACTGTGGATATGATTCAGAATTGTTTCAGGAACCCGTATGTGCAGAAAATTAATTTTCGTACCCGCCTTGATAAAGGCTGATTGGATTTGAGAAGGTTCAGATTTTTCTTTTACCTGCATGGTGACATCAAAGCCAAAGCCTTGAAGCTCGGCAATTATAGCCCTTTCATATCCGCTCAGGTCAAATGTTGGATCGGGCTTTAAAAGAGAGAAATCAAGATCTTCTGAAAATCTGTTTAAGCCGTAAAGGATTCGCAGGGCACTGCCGCCATAAAACAGACCGTGCTCATAAAACCTGGAACGCCATAATCCAAGCAGGGCTATTTCCTGCATTATTTCTTTCAGCGCGTTCTCATAGTCAGCCCTGCTTTGACAGTTGTAGGGCTCAAGCATCTGTATGATTGCGTTATCCATTGTTCTGTTGAAGTTTATTTATGAATTGTTTCACGGCACCAGAGCGATACAGGGAGGCATATTCGTACAACCGCTCTTTTTTCAGCTGTGAAAAGGAGGTAAAATCAATGCGGAGGTCGGCATCAAGCAGATCAGATAAAGATGCCTGCGGAGCAACCTGCTTAACCCGAAGCGCTATTGTATCAAGGAGTGCTTTTTCAGGAGTGGCGATCAATGCACTGTCCTGTTTATGGACCCCGGTAAGAACAACACCTGCCGGATAGACATCTTCATGGATATGTTTGTATTCAAAATGTCCTGCCGGGGTGGAAAAGGATTTGTTCTTCTTAAATGTTACGGAGGTGAGCGTCTCAACACGCTCAGGGATCAGGTTATAAAACGCAAGGGCCGATTCCAGAGAAATATAGGACGGACCATAGATCAGGTTGGCCAGTACCAGGGGCGAATACCCTTCCGGATTCAATCCGTGCCCCCAGACATAGAGTCCTTTTTTTATTTTAATTATAAAACCTTGTGAAATCAGCCTGCCTATAAGTCTGCGGGGATTACTTTGACCGGTTATGGCAGTTTTCAGTCGTTGATAATCAAAATATGTAGTAGGTATTTTCTGTCTCAACGCAAGCACGTTCACTGTTATTTCCTCCAGTATGTTACCGAATATGTAACATACTGGGCTGAAAGTGTCAATCTGGTGCAGCTTGCCACCTAGTTTTCTAACTAACCAGCCCATTATAGTTGGAACGAATGCCCCGATCAGAGGGGATTGAGTGGCTGGAGCTGTGTTTTCCTCCCTGGTGCCTTCCAAACGGAAGGCGAATTTTTATCACTCGCCTTGCTCAAACCGGTCCTCCGGGAAGAATGATCTTCATGGTGGTGCCTTTTCCGAGTGTACTTTCCACTTCAATGCGTCCGTGATGCTGTTCCACGATCTGATGACTCACGGCAAGGCCAAGTCCTGTTCCATCTTTACGGGTTGAAAAAAATGGATCAAAAAGTTTTTCCTGCTCCTCATCCGTCATGCCATGCCCCGTATCGCTCACCTGGATCCAGATGTCGTTATTTTTCCTGTGCGCAGCCAGAACTATTGTCCCACCATTCTCTGTTACGCTGATGCTGTTTTTGAGCAGGTTTAAAAGCACCTGAAGGAGGAGGTCTGGATCTGCATGGAATAACAGTTCTGGGTCATAGTTTTTCCGAAAATCGATCTGGTATGCCGCAAAATCGACTTCCATCAGACTAGAGAGCTTTCCAAACAGCTCCCCTGCTTTCACAGGTATACGCCGGGGTTCACGTGCTCTCGCAAACTGGAGAAGGCTGGAAATTGTATGATTGAGACGATCCACCTCGGAGGCCATGAGGTCAGCATATTTTTTTCCATCACTACCAGTTTCCGACCTGTTGCCAAAGTATTGTGCAAAACCGCGTAGTGTTCCTAAGGGGTTCCGTATTTCATGGGCAACCCCGGCGGCCATTTTTCCCAGTGAGGCAAGTCGTCTGGAAAGTTCGAGTTGCTGTTCAACTTTTCTGAGATCCCGCATGTCTTTGAGGATAATCACCAGTCCTGTCTTCTTGCCATTATGGTCTAAAAGAGGTGAGGTCGAGAGCTTGACCGGGATGTCTTCCCCCAGTGGGTTGTGACAAAGAACATCACGCTCGACAAGCAGTTGATCCTGCTGCTGATCATCCGTAAAGGAAGAAAAAAGTTCCTGCGGTTTCAAATTACCCATCTCTGAAAAACGACGGGAAAGTAACTGTTCTGCCTTTTTATTACAGGAAACGATGGCATTGGAGCTGTTCAGGGTAATAAGTCCGGCCGGCATGCTTTCGATAACATTGTCAGTATAGAGTTGCATATTGATCAGGGTGGATTTGCCCACTCGAATGCTCTGGTAGAGAAAAAGAAAATACAATCCAGCACTTCCGAGTAAGAAGAGGAGGGCTCCCATTAGAAGCGCCCGGGTTTTGTCTTCCTGCCTGGCAGCATCGAAGTTGCTGGTCCCCAGGCCAACCACGATCAATTGACGGCCTTTTTTTTGCAGCTCTTCCTGCATCATCTGCATATGTTGATACCTTTTGCCTCGTATGGAGTTGGATGGCGGCGGTGGCGTAGATATCCTGCCGCGTCTTGGCATAAGTGGCTGAAGTGGCTCAAAAATTCTGGCTAGTTCAAATATACTTTTCTCCGGTATCGTCAGGGTGACTGCTGATTCTGCGTCAAGTATACGCTGAACCGCGTCTTTATCCATTGGCAGGGGAAGATCGCCTGCTTCGGCAACGGTTTCACCATTTTCGTGAATAATGCGAATATACACGACGCTTTCCTCTTTAGTTGTTTCTTCAACCAGAGTATCCAGGGGATTGCTTCCGCTCATGTGGTACATCATTGATGTTCTTGCTCCCGCCTCAAAAGAACGTATCAGGGTCAAGCCCTGCTGGAGAAGGGAATTCTCGAGGAGACGCTGTTCACGGTTAAGGTTGCGAACAGTTGTAACTGCAAGGATAACAGCCAGTAGACAACTTGCAAGGATGAGTACCAGAGCAGGTCTTGAAAATTTAAATGGCTGGTGAGTGGAGGGGATCATAGGATACTGTCTTACTGAGCATGCGCACTTGGATATGGTTCATTATTTTGTCACATTTGATTTACAGTATAACATAAAAAAAGGCGAAAAGTCGTGTGTGATATCAGAACCACGACCTTTCACCTCTTAAGGGGGTACCGAGTTAGGTACCGGCTTGCTCACCGTTCAGCATCGGCATTTGAGTCTGTACACCGTGATTATTCTCCAGCAAAAGCTGCCTGACGCTTGGTTTGCAACTCCTGTCGCATGGTGAAGATCTCTTTTGCCTGTGCCTGCAGTTCACCCTGGGTCATGGCAGGGTTACGGGTTGCCTCTCTATAGGCGAACTGTTTGTCATGAATCTGTTTGCGAAGCGCTACGGTTGCATCAAGAAACGTATTCCTTTTTTCAACCATTGCCGGATTCATCATTGCGCCGCCACGATTGTTAAATCTGCCCTGCCGCATTCCCTTGCGTTCCATTCCCATGCCGGGGCCACCGTTATTACGGAAACAGTCCTGACCATTGTTTCCCATCACTCCCTGACCATTCATCCTTCCGTAACCAGGACCAAAAGGTGCCTGAGGGTCGGGTGTGGCCGAGGTTGTTGCCAGGGCAACGCCTGCTACAAGTGAAAGGGCCATAGCCGCTGCTGCAATATTTCTTTTCAATTTCATGGTGGTTCTCCTTAGTAGGTTAATGTTTGTTTTGAAATACTTATCCATCGGAAATCGAAGTTTTTACGAGTTTATCAAATACTCAAAACAGGGTTTGTCATCACTGACTCTGTCTTCTACTAAGCATGTGGCGTGCCATGTTGCACTTTTAGTTTTTGTTATTCCTGTAACTATATGAAATCACATGATAAGAAAAGTATCATGTCTATTGTTTGAAGAGATACGAAAATGGAGATGTCTAATTTCTGTGCACTCCGGTAACACGGAGACAGAGGGAGGTGTAAAAAAAATGGACAAGGTGTTCTGTTGGGGAGGGAAGTCCCCATCCGCCTCTACGCCTCTAAAAGAAACGAGGAGAGGCAGATGGAGAAAAAAAAGGGGTTTAATACTTGAATTTCGAGTGGAGAATCTTTAACTCTGCCTCAGCTTTATAGCCATTGAACATGCTATTGAGAGCCCCTTTGATGGCAAAAATGGACATATATACATGGACCAGAAACATTGCCACCATGGCCGCTCCCAAAAAATTATGGATAATGGCATAAAGGCGTATGGTATCAATGTTACCCTGAAGGGTATAGAGAAAATACCCTGTGACCGACATGACAATACCACCAACAGTTGCAAGCCAAAACCACATCTTCTGACCCGCATTGAATTTTCCTGCCGGAACCGGTTTGATCTCCTTGCTGAGGTACCCACCCATGATAATCATCCACTTCAGATCATAGAGGGCTGGAAGCATGTCTTTCAGCCAGACCAGGAACATGAAAACGGCACTTATTGCAAACACAATGGCGGAGAGGATATGAACATTTCGTCCCAGGAGGCCGATTGATCCCCCTCCAACCAGTTTCGCAAAGATAATCAATAGACCGGTGAGAACCAGAAGGCTAAATGAGATTGCCGCAAACCAGTGAACCAGACGGACAAAGAAATTATAGCAGTAGATCATTCTGCCATCATGGGGAAAGGATCTGGGGCCGATGGCAACATAGTGGAGAAAAAATGCCAGGGGAACAACAGTAATGACCAGAAGAAACAGACGTGGGAAAAGTCCGCCCTGCAAAGACGTAAAAAGCTGTCCGTACTCCTGCCAGTCTCCGGTGAAAAGTGCATTAAACTGCTGATACATTGCAGTGAGCGGTACCGGACCAACACCCGTCAGGAACTGTCCCTGTGACTCGGCAATGGCCAATCCCGCCATTGCCGGGAATAGAATGCAGCCTGCAAGAATAACTTTCTTCATAAGCATCCTCCTCATGGAGGGTTAATTGTTTGGAAGAGTTGTCCCGGTGCTCCAGAAGTATCTCAACAACTACTGGAGCACCGGGGAACTTTTACTTTTTCTCGTAGGCCTTGTTCCAACCCCATGCATTGGAACCGGAACCACGTTTAAAGTTACGTTCCCGATACACATCGGCAACTTCATCGGCATCTCCGGCAAGCAGAGATTTGGTTGCACACATTGCAGCGCAAAGTGGTACCTTCCCTTCTGCAATTCGGTTCTGACCATAGAGTGTTTGCTCTTTAGTACTGAATGTCTCTTCTGGCCCACCGGCGCAGAAGGTACACTTGTCCATGGCACCGCGGGCACCAAATACCTGCCCCCTTGGAAACTGCGGCGCACCGAAGGGGCAGGCCATAAAACAGTAACCGCAGCCGATACAGGCGTCTTTAGAATGCAGTACAATCCCGTCTTCACGCTGGTAAATACAATCCACCGGACAGACAGCGATGCAGGGTGCATCAGAACAGTGCATGCAGGCAACCGAGATCGATTTTTCTCCAGGTTTACCCTGGCCTATGGTTATTACCCGACGCCGATTAACGCCAACCGGTATATGGTTGCCTTCTTTACAGGCCACCACACAGCCGCTACAGTCAATACAGCGGTCTATATCACATAAAAATTTCATGCGTCCCATTTAGTATTCCTCCTAAGCTCGGCTGATCTTACACAGACCGTCTTTTGTTGCCTGAATCTGAGTAACAATGTCATACCCATAGTTGGTACAGACATTGGCTGCATCACCGATAACATAAGGCTCATGACCTTTGGGATAATTTCCTATAAGTGATTCACCCATGAGGGTACCGCCAAAGTGATAGGGCATGAATATGGTCTTTTCATCAACCCGTTCGGTAAAAAATGCCTTGACTTTGACCTTGCCCCCCTCTGGTGACTCGATCCATATCATGTCACCATCCCGCACGCCCAGGTTGTTGCCGATAACGGGATTGACCTCGGCATACATCTCCGGTTGGAGCTCAGCGAGGTACTTATTACTTCGTGTTTCCGCACCTCCACCCATGTGCTCAACCATACGGCCGGTAGTGAGGACAAAGGGGAATTTTTTCGCCAGATCCGGACTCTGTTCACTCTTATACCTTGTAAACACTCGGTAATGATTAGGTTTGTCCTCATAGGTCGGATACTTATCAATGAGATCAGGGCGTGGCGAATGGAGCGGCTCACGGTGGATAGGAACCTGATCCGGGAAAGTCCACACCACGCAGCGGGCCCTGGCATTGCCAAATGGTGCCATTCCACGTTTTATTGCCTCCTTGATGGTCTTTTGAGACAGGTCAGTCTTCCAGTTGGTTCCGGGCACCACATCCTTGAATTCAGCATAGCCACCTTTGACCTCACTGTCGGGATTGCAGACCCCTTCAGCAGCCAACTGGTCTTCTGTACGACCACTCATGACATAGGTTGTTTCCAGACCAAAACGATTTCTAAACGGCAGGCCACCTTTGGCCACAGGTTTGGAGACATCATAGAGGATTGGGGTTCCGGGATGCTCCTCCGTCCAGCACGGCCAAGGCATACCGTAGTATTCTCCGTCGCATGGGCCACCCTTTGCCTCAAGAGTTTCGATATCAAAGGTATGCCAGTTCTCCATGTGTTTCTTGATCCGTTCAGGGGTCTGACCGTTATAACCGATGGTCAGCGTTCCTTTATTGATCTCACGGGTGATATCTTCTGGAGTTTCCTTGATGTTTTTATAAAATTGATCGGCAAACCCGAGCCGTGTAACCAGCTCCCTCATAATGGTGTAATCGTCTTTACAGCCATTGATGGGATCAACGATCTTATAACGCCACTGGATCTGCCGTGAAGTTGAAGTCACTGACCCTGAGGTCTCATACTGGCTTGAGCATGGCAGGATGTAGACATTATCTGTGGTGCAGGTAGCTGCTGCCATTGTCGGGAAAGGATCGACTATGACGAAGAGATCAAGTTTGTTGTAGGCCCTTATGACCCTGTTGTACTGGGAGTTGGAGTTAGAGCCGCAACCCCACTGGATCATGGCCTTGATCGGCGTATATTGCTCGATTTTCTCTTCTCCGAGCACTCCTTCGTACCAGCGGGAAAGGGTAAAGCCCTTCTCATTCATCCATTTTTTTTCTTTGAAACGTCCTTTAATATAATCATAGTCCACGTCCCAGACACGACACCAGTGTTTCCAGGAGCCATCTGCAAGTCCGTAATAACCTGGCAAGGTGTGGGAAAGGACACACATATCGGTTGCACCCTGAACGTTGTCATGGCCGCGGAAGATGTTGGTTCCGCCACCGGATTTACCCATGTTACCAAGCACAAGCTGCAGGATACAGAAGGCACGGGTAATGGAAGATCCGATGTGATGCTGGGTTCCGCCCATACACCATGTCAGTGACGTGGGCCGGTTTGTAGCAAGAATTTTGGCCACATGTCTGGTCTGAGCTGCTGGAATACCGGTTACATTCTCAACTTCTTCCGGTGTATACTTTGTGGCAACTTCTGCCATTTCCTCATAACCGGCAACCCGAGTACTAATAAATTCCTTATCCTGCCAGTCGTTCTGGATGATCTCGTTGATCAGCCCCATGATAAAGGCACAGTCTGTACCCGGGCGAACTCGAACAAATTCAGTTGCTTTGGCAGCGAGCTTTGTAAAACGCGGATCGACTACGATAATTGGCGCATTGTTGACCTCTTTGGCATGCAGAATATGCTGCATAGAGATCGGATGCGCCTCTGCAGCGTTGGACCCGATAAAAATCATTGATTTAGCATGTCTCATATCATTGAGACTGTTTGTCATTGCACCGTAACCCCATGTATTGGCGACACCTGCCACCGTTGAGGAGTGTCAGATCCTAGCTTGGTGATCAACGTTATTCGACCCCCAGAACGCAGCAAATTTTCGCTGCAGGTAAGCCATCTCTGTGGAAACTTTGGCACTGCCGTTGAAATGGAGGGCGTCAGGGCCGTCCTTGTCACGAATAGATTTCAGCTTGGCGGCAATTTCATCCATGGCTGTATCCCATGAGATCTTCTGCCATTTGCCATTCACCCGTTTCATCGGGTTTTTAAGGCGTTTTTCAGAAGTTACCATATCAATGGCAGAGGCACCCTTACAGCAATATCCACCTCGACTGACAGGGTGGTCCTGGGCTACTTCCTGTCTTACCCAGACACCGTTGCGGACTTCGGCGTTGATACCACAGCCGACGGCACAATGGGTACAAACGGATCTAACCATTTTCGAATCTGGATAGGCAGCTTTTGCAGCAGCAGGCGTCGCGGCCTTTGCAGTCATTCTGGTCGTCATTGCCGCTCCGGTGAGTGCTGCTGTAGCGGCAGAGAGTTTAAGAAAAGAACGCCTGGCAACCTTGGGGTTCAGGCTTACCCGGCTGGTCTTTGTTCCCACTGAAGAGGAACTGCGGATTTTTCGTTGAGCCATTTTGAGGTTCTCCTTTTTCTGTTAACGCAGGGTGTCGTAGTATTTTTTAAAGGCATCTGTTTTTTTGTATAAGACTTCGTCCGGACGATCTACTGTCCCTGTTTCCTGGGCTTTTGCTTTTTTCCCAACGAGTGCAGAGCCGGCAACCAGCGCAGTTCCTGCAAAGATTTGTTTGAGAAAGGAGCGCCTTTTGTCATCATTTTGTTTCATAGATTCTATCCTCCTTGGGGGTTATTGGAAACTGGGCTACTTTTCAACAGCCTTACTGTAGGTTTGATGCAACACTCTAAGAGTTGTTGGAAAACGCTTTAAGACTTAATGAATCGTCTCTGTTTCACTTTCCAGAAGGCCCAGCTCAAGTTCGAGATAGGCGTCAAGAAAGTTGATACACTTTTGATAAAATTCAGCTTCTGTATTTTTACTGATGCTCTCACTGATATTTTTTGTCGTAGGTATAAGAAACTGCATCAACAGCTGATCCTGCAGCTGTCGTGTTTCCATTGTGCCCTGTTTTTCTTCGTTGATGAGGCTGATAAGGGCGTCGAGCATAATGGGAAGTGAGTCTTCCGGTTCGGTAATCTGGCTCTCTTTGATCAGTTGCCCCTGCTTCAGGATTTCTCGAAAACCGGCAAGACTTGGCCCGAAACTTTTACCATCAATATAATAGGCTGCATTTAAAGGAAGAAGGTTCTTGGAGTAAGGATCCACAAAAAGAGCGTAATGCTCGTCCTTGATTTCCTGGAGACTTTTAGCTGCCAGCGTCTCGCCGAGTTCGCGGATAGCTGTGTCGAGGGTCTGATTAATTCGTTCGTTATTCAGAGCCGCGAAAATTCCCCGCCAGCGGCTGAGTCTGTCCGCATCGGGCTCATCCTGAAAAAACGACTTCAATAGATCCAGAAAACGCAGCCGCACCCGGCAGAGATCACGGTCTGTAATGTCTGTTTGCATACTCATTTCTCGGCAGAGGTATAAAGGTTAACCACACGACACTCGTCACAGTACGACAAGAGGTCGTCCTGTTCATCCCACATGTTTTTGGCAGAAAGAATGGCAACAACTTTTTCAAGTGATTTACGGGTCCCAAATATTTTTCCACAACTCTTACATTTAGCCGGTTCAGCCTGCGCCACGACACGTTCCGTGAAAAAATCGTCCTTCAGGGAAAGTCCGGGTTTCATTGTAAGGGCATTTTCCGGACAAACAACAACACATATTCCGCATTGCACGCACTGCGCCGGAGTATGTTTCAGGGTATAACTGCTACTGTCTGCAACTAATGACTCAACACGACATTCATTTACACAGGCGATGCATTGGGTGCATTTTTCTTCATTACAGACGATTTCTCCGAAATCTGTATTCGCCGCACCAGTTAAGGTGGCAGGCTCTGCATAACTTTGCCGCCTGAGGAATTGAATCAGGTCTATAAGCTTTTCCCTGCGATTGCTGTAAGAAAAATCATGGTAAAACTTTGTGATAACAGTACTCTTTTCATTTTCCTGCAGCGCACTTGCCAGACCATGGGGGAGAATCAGACGTACCGGACTTTCCCTTTGAAAAAGGTCCTGAAGAAGAGCGTTGGTGAGGAGCATTTGCAGCCCGCCACTCCTGTCTTCTTCCCCAAGCACAAAAATCTCTTTTGCCCCCATGGCATAGAGCAAAAGGAAATGCATGGCATGCAATGCGGCAGGCGTTGGATACTCCATATAAAAAACATTCTTCAACTTCTTGCCTGCACTGTGCCACCAATACTTATGCAGCGTATCTTCATCACCGAGTACAACCGTTGTCCCGGGAACGAAAGGAACGGTCCTGAAATACTCAACAAAGCGAATATCATCAAAACGCTTATACTGTAGCGCACCGGTGGGACAACTGCCGAGACAGGCACCACATTCAACACAGGCAAAATGGTCTATCTTGACACCATTCTTTCCCTGTTGTATTGCGGAGTGGTGACAGGCGCCGACACAGGCAGTGCAGCCTATTCCGAGTCTGGCGCTGTACTGGCAAAAGGTGGAATCCCAACCAATGACCTCTTCGATCTCAGTTGAATAAACAGATTCAAAGAGGGCGGGGAGAGTGCTCTCAAAGTAGATGTTCTCTTTGAAATCCGGCAGGTCAACTTTAGCCCCATCAAGGAGAAGGATAGCCGGAGTCATCAACTCCCGCCTTTCAACAGCATAGAGGTCAATGGCCTCATGGGAACAGGCAGACACACATTCTCTGCAGAAGGTGCAATGCGAAAAATCAAGAAAAAGCTGCTCGGATATACAGTGTTCCGGACATGATGGACCACAGGCACCACAGTAGGTACATCGACTCATATCTATGGGCTGTTTGACCGTAAAGTTCAGCTGGAATCCGGCTTCTCCTCTCTCTATTTGTAACTCTTGGGCCGTGGCCATTTCAGGATGATAACCCTGAAGAAGTATGGGGTCAATTTCCAGGACACCGCCGTAGGTATCAATGAATGTGTTTAATGACCCTTCATCGCCTCCCAGAACAACGACGCGTGAGTCAGCCCCCAGGTTGTATGATCTGTAAGACTGGCTGCTCTCACGGATAAACTCAGCCCTGGCAAGGGCTGTCATAGCTGTTTCATCCGCGTCTGTCAGATCTCCGTTGAGCTGCAGGGTCGGCGAAAGGGGAAACGATGAATCCGGATGGATAGCGGGAAACCCTCCTGCAAGCAGGATATTTTTATCCGGTTCCTGCGGATAGCTGAAGGCAACACCCGGCTGAAGCTTGATAGAGACAGAAGAAAAGTCGGAGTTTGCACCACTTCCGGAGCAGAGAAGGTAGCCTGAATAATTGTTCATTAAGGGTTCTTCCTCTGGTAATAACCGGTTGACACCTGCAATGGGCTTACCTGTTTATGTGTTGTATTGATGACGATCACCATGGTATTTTTCACTTTGGAATACTCAGTTGTGATAAACTCGTATTTATGCCCGTAGTTTGGGTGAAAACCTCAAACCTAGGATGGCTAAGTATTTATGCCCGGTAGTTAGGGTGAAAAGCTCCATATGCGAGGCGCGTATTTTTTATTTAATTTCGGCGTACTAAGGTACGTCGAAATTAAATAAAAAA
>JAIPEF010000133.1 GCA_021737265.1 Desulfocapsa sp.
TGAAAAATAATAACTACAGATTGAGCATGGATGAAATTGAAATCAAGGTTCGCGTAGCGACCCGAAGGGCTTGACCTTTAATTCAATTTCATCCGTGCTATTTTACTTGTTTTACCCACAGATTCGTCTGAAGAACCTCCTTTTCTATCCCTTCTCCCCTATCCTTTATAGCCACCTTGACATACTTCCCATGACTGAGAGGAACGATGTCATCCTGGCCCAGAAGAATATTTTCCGCAAAAATGCGAACGGTTCCACCCGATGGCATAGCCTGACCGGCATTAATAACAAGATTCTGAATCACCTGGCCGATCTGACCAGTATCAACATTTACCGGCCACAAATCGTCTGCAATAGAAAAATCACACTTTATCTGGGAACCACTGGAAGAGAAGCGGGCAGACTCTTCAATAAGATCTTTTAACGAAACCAGGTTGACAATGGGAGCCCCCCCTTTTGCAAAGGTAAGGAGCTGCTGAGTCAGTCCCTTGGCTCGCCTGGTGGATTTTTCTGTCTCATCCAGCAGTCCATACATCTTGTCCTGGGGAGTTAAAAATTGTTTTGCCAGAGAAACGTTACCCAGAACAGATGACATCAGGTTGTTGAAATCGTGGGCAATACCTCCTGCGAGAACACCAAGGGAATCCATACGATCTGACTTGACCATCTCTTCATCAAGCAGTTTTTCCTTGGTGATATCACGAAAAACAAAAATGCTTCCAGCGACCCTGTCATCTTCAGATTTTATGGGAGCTGCACTTAGGCTGATAAGGCGCTCAGCCCCTTTTTTCTCCTTTAAGGTGATATTGGACATCCTTTCTATCTTTTCAAAATCCTGCAGAACATCTTTCATAAGTGTAGAGCAGGAATCTTCTTCTCCCAGCTGATAGAAATTAAAAATGTTACACACAGGCGTATTGATGGCATCATCCCCCGACCAGCCGGTAATTTCTTCCGCTGCCCGATTAATCAGCGTGATATAACCTTTACTGTCAGTGGCAACAACTCCTTCTGCAATACTCTCCAGGGTAATTGACAACCTCTCTTTTTCCTGGGCCACAACAGCCTTTGCCTGCATCAATTCGGTTACATCAATATAAAGAATAACCACATGCAGGAGAGTCCCGTTTTTGTCACTAACAGGTGAGGCAATAATATTAAAACTGCGTTCATCTCGGGGACAATTTGTCCTGGACACTGTCTTCCCGGTCCTTATCATCTCTAAAAATGCGCATTCTTCCGGGGGAACAGACCTCTGGCAGACAATATCTCTACAACTGAGACCAGTAATTTCAAGGCCTGCATCACAAAACATCTGCGAAAACTTTTTATTATACGAGATGATTTTCTGCTCGGTATCCAGGACCAGAATGCCGCCACCCACAGTCTCAAAAATAGCATTGATCTCTTCCATGGCGAGTTCCAGCTTTTCATTTGTCTCTCGCTGGTGATCCAGGATCTGAGAAAAAGATCCTGCAATAATGCCGAGGGGATCAAGGCTTAGAAGTGTCTCGCCATCAAGCTCTTCAGGGCGTAAGGGAATGGTGCCGATAACCTGCAGCATCTGATTGATCTTATCCCGGAGATAGGCCTCAGTACGCTGATATTTTTTCCGCTGTTGCCGGTTCTGAACTATGATCTTGTTGAGGAGTTCTGCAAAAGGAGAGTATTCTCCGCATGCCTGCGGATCGAGCAAAGGATATTCTTCGTCCTCCAATGCCTGGTTTGCTAATGAAATTATTTGTTCTGAAAGACTCATTGGTTATCAACTATTGAAGAAGAGAGTAAGCGAGCATTTGTATATCATTTCAAAAATGATGCTGATCAAAGTCGGCCTTCAACAAGAATCTCATAATATGTATCAATTTTATTCACCGAGACTTCATATCCCATATTATTGGCGGTAGAAGGAATTGTTGTTGTTGCCTCACGATTATCTGTCAGTATGGACAACTTTTTTGCTCCACTCTTGAGTACTGTTTTCTGCTTGTTTAGGGCGTCCATTGCCACCAGCAGACAGGCGGGGCACACCTGTCCCCGCATATCCAGAGTAATGATTTTCTGTTTATCACTCGTATCCATCAATATTCCTCCGACCCGGAAGACTTTCCCAAAATAATACGGGAGACAATCCTGCTGCCGACATAGGCTCCAGGTACCAATCCTACAATAAAAATTAAAGAATGCATTGCAAAAAGAGGAAGGCCTCCCATGATATGCCAAACATTACAGGCCGGTGCCATACGTGAAGCCATTCCAAGAATTACTCCTCCGGTAAAGGCGGTTATCAGCTGAACAGGAGGAACCTTGAAGTGAACTGCAAACTCCCGCAGCAATATGGCAGAGACCATACTCCCCAGAACAATTCCGGAGATAAGGGGGAACTGTATTGCCCAGATAGTATCAAAATGAGCCCCCGGCCCACCCTGCATAAGAGCCCCTGATGTGGGGTGAACAATATCGAGAGCCTTTGTTACCTGAAAATAGGCAACCTGCTTCACGTGATCCGGTATAAAAAAGTTTTCGATCATTGCCGCCATTTTAGAATACGCAGTCGTTATACCAAGAGGCATTCCGACCATGATGTAGGAGACAAGTCCTATCACAGCCAGAGAGATAGCAGCCTTCCAGGGTTGCAAATATCCCCTCACCTGTGATGCTCTCTGCCACATATTTTCATTGTGCCATTTCATAATAAAAAAAATGGAAATAGCCCCGATAACAGCCACATATATTGTCGGACTGGTATTGGTAAGTTGGGGCAGTGTCCGCGATCCTTTTAAAAAAGTGGTGGCTTTAATAAATGAAGCCCACCATGGATGAAATTCAGCATAGATACCGCTGCCGACAACCAGGCCGACAAATGCCAGGCCACTGGCCAGGCTACCTGCTCCCATCTTGTATAACGTCCCAACCACACAGCCACCGGCCATGACCATTCCGATTCCAAAAAGAAACCCGCCAATCAAATTGGCAAGAGAAGGAAAGCCCAGCATAGGAAAGGGGTAGAATGCCAACAGACCTGAGAGTCGCGCCCCCTCAAAGAGAAACATCGTAACGACAACCTGGAGGAAAAGAACACGAAGCATGTAGCTGCTTTTAAAGAGAAAAGCATCCCGGAACATGCCGGCGACACAGTAGTCGGAGCGATGCATTATAAATCCGGCCGCCAGGCCGAGAATAAGGCAGACTATGGATATAAGGAGAGACGAGCCGATTACCATAAAATGACAATCATTCCCATTGATAAAATTAGTGAATTCAATTAGTAACTGTATTGATTTTGAACATATTCTTTTGCCATTGTACAGGATTTATCGAGAAGTTTTAAATATTTTTAACTAATTCTGCTCATTGTGACCCAATGATATGTTTTGCACTTGAGTGTAGGCTAAAAATATTGACAAAAAGTCGACAGCTTTTTTTACGGACTGCGCTACATCTCCCTATTTTTATTGATTGTTTACGAGACAGCACTGATGCCAACATCCACAACCCTTAACCAGTCCCTGCTCTGCTGGTTTTCAGAGCAGCAACGCGATCTGCCGTGGCGGCATACCTATGAGCCTTATCAGGTATGGATTTCGGAGATCATGCTGCAACAGACACAGATGGACAGAGTCACTGTTTTTTTCAGGCGCTGGATGGATGCCTTTCCTGACCTTGCGACTCTGGCAAACTCATCGGAACAGAGCGTGCTCAAATCCTGGGAAGGGCTTGGTTATTACTCAAGGGCACGAAACATTTTGAAATGTGCAAAAGTACTTCTTAAGGAACATCAGGGGAAAATTCCGGCCAGTCGTAAACAATTGCTCGCTCTGCCGGGAATTGGTCCATATACTGCCGGGGCTATCGCCTCCATCGCCTACAATCGGGATGTCCCGGTGGTGGATGCCAACATTGAGCGCATTTTTGCACGACTCCTGAACATTGATTTGATTCCCGGCACTCCCGAAGCAAAAAAACTCTTCTGGAAAAAGGCCGGGGAACTCCTCCCCCGTGGAGAGGCCAGAAACTTCAATCAGGCCCTCATGGAACTGGGCGCCCTTGTCTGCCGCCCCAAAAATCCAAACTGTCCCATCTGCCCCGTTGCCGAGCATTGCCTGGCACTGAAGTATGACATTATTCAGGAACGACCCACTGCCAAAAAAAGCAAAACTGTAATCCCCATTGATATGGCCACAGGTATCCTCCACCATAACGGGCTCCTTTTTATTCAGCAACGACTTGCAGATGATGTGTGGGGCTCCCTCTGGGAGTTTCCGGGAGGGAGGATAAAAAAGAATGAACAGCCTGAACAGACGGTGATCCGGGAGTTTTTGGAAGAGACAGAACTTAGGGTGGAGGTGGAATCAAAGATCACCACCACTATCCATCATTACACCCGCTACAAAGTCACTCTGCACTGTTACCTGGTGAAACTTGCCCAGTCCGGCAACGCCCCCGTGCTCCATGCCGCCCAGGACTTTTCCTGGCTGCCCTTTGAAGATCTACGGAATTTTGCCTTCCCGGCAGGACACAGAAAGCTGATCAACTTCATAAAGGCATCAGGTTTTAACTTTCATCAGCCTTCCTGCAAACCAGACTAAAATCAGCACCGGAAGACCCATGGCAGCAGTAATCAGGAAAAAGACCTCATACCCATACGCGGAAACAGCGGTTCCGGAGTAACCGCCAATCAGTTTCGGGAAGAGGGTCATCAGTGAGCTGAACAGTGCGTACTGGACAGCAGTAAAGGAGATATTAGTAAGACTTGAGAGAAATGCGATAAAAGCAGTGGAAGCAAGGCCCGCGCAGAGATTGTCTGCCCCTATGACCACGGTGAGCATGGTTACATCACCAGGGCTTCCGGCAAGAAGCATAAAGAGCAGGTTGGTGGCGGCTGCCAGCACTCCACCAAGAAAAAGAATACGATAGACACCAAAGCGAACAGTGAGCATACCACCCAGAAACCCACCGGCAAGAGTCATAAACAGGCCAAATGTCTTGGTCACCGTGGCAATCACATTTTTGGAAAAACCCATATCCAGATAGAACACATTGGAGACCACTCCCAGAACAATATCAGAGACCCGATAGAATCCCACCAGGAGCAGGAGCAGGACGGCAGTCCTGCCACTATACCGAACAAAGAAGTCCCGCACCGGTTCCACATAGCTTTCACGTACCATGTCCCTGTCTGCCAGTCCGGCCATTACAGCCAGCCAAGCGCCTCCTCCAGCCACTGCCAGGGCAAGAAACAGACGCAGACTTTCCACCACAAAGCCAATCAATTTTTCGTGAACAGCAGAACCACCTGTCATCTCTTCTTTGAGCCAGGCACCAGGAGACGCGGTGATAAAAAAACAGGCGGCAAAAAATAGGGCTGCCAGCAAAAAGAGCAGAAAAAAACGAATATATTGAGATGCTGTGTAATGATATGGGTTGCGTCCGGATTCATCCGGTTCATCAATCAGACAAGTGGTAATCACCCCCACCAGCATGACGCCGGCCATGACCATGTAGGTCATGCGCCAGGCGCTGACATCGTACAATTCCCGTGTTGTACCAAACCAGGAGGCAATATAAAGAGACCCTGCTCCCGCCACCAGCATGCCGATTCGATAGCCGGCCACATAGCTTGAGGCGAGCATCGCCTGCAATGATTCGTTGGCGCATTCGATGCGATAGGCGTCGATGACAATATCCTGGGTAGCAGATGAAAAGCCTAAAAACACAGCGGCAAAAGCCATGGCCACAAGACCGGTTTCCCCTAGAGTGGGATCGGTTAGCCCCATCCAAACAATGGCCGTAATCACCGAAAACTGCGAAAACAGCATCCAGGAACGGCGCCGGCCGAACATTCCGGTGAGAAAAGGCAGGGGCAGTTTGTCAACAAGAGGCGCCCAGATAAATTTAAAGGAATAGCCAAGTGCTGCCCAGCTGAAAAACGTAACAGCTGATCTGCTCACTCCTGCCTCACGCAACCACACAGAAAGTGTGGAAAAGATAAGAAGAATTGGAAGGCCGGCAGAAAAGCCGAGAAAGAGCATGGTCACCACCCGGGGATGGATCCATATTCTCAGCATATCCGGATTCCCCGCCCTTCTTTCCACTTTTTCAGCCATTCTTCTCTTTTCCCTATATTTGATTTATGGTATCAATAAGCTTATACTTACTCCATTGAACAAAAGCAAACAGGTTTCCTGCAGACTCCAGAAGCAAACGCAGTAGTAACTATTTTCAGGTGGCCCACTTAAAATATCACTAAACAAAGTATGTAACAAATTATTATGCCGGTTAAGATATACAACACCCTTACTCGAAAAAAAGAGACCTTTCAGCCCATTGAACCGGCCCATATTAAGCTCTACGTCTGCGGAATCACCTCCTACGACTACTGTCATATTGGCCATGCCCGTTCGGCGCTTGCCTTTGACATGATAGTCCGCTACCTCCGCTATCTTGGCAACAAAGTTACCTATATTCGTAATTTCACAGATATTGATGACAAGATCATTGCACGGGCTGCAGAGCAGAATACCACAACCGAAGAACTGGCAAACCGGTTTATCGATGAATTCTACATCGATATGGACAAACTGGGAGTGGATCGCCCCACCATGGAACCCAAGGCCACAGAACATATCCAGGAGATGATTGATCTCATCACCGAACTTATCGATAAGGATATGGCCTACCCTGCACACGGAGATGTGTATTACTCGGTCAACTCCTTTGCAGGCTATGGGAAACTCTCCGGTCGCAACCTGGAAGACATGCAGGCAGGGGCTCGTATTTCTGTAAATGAAAATAAGCACAATCCCATGGACTTTGTCCTGTGGAAAGCCTCCAAACCGGGAGAGCCAAGCTGGGAAAGCCCTTGGGGACCGGGACGACCAGGGTGGCATGTTGAATGTTCGGCCATGAGCCGTAAGTATCTGGGTGACACCTTTGACATCCATGGTGGAGGGCAGGATCTTATTTTCCCCCACCATGAAAATGAACTGGCTCAAAGCGAGGGGGCAAATGGGAAGCCCTTTGTCAAGATGTGGATTCACCACGGCTTTGTGACCATCCGTGATGAAAAGATGTCAAAATCGCTGGGCAACTTTCTGACCATCAGAGACATTCTTGACCATTACCACCCGGAAGTACTCAGATTTTTTATCTTTTCCACCCAGTATCGCAACCCCCTGGATTTTTCCGAGGCTGCCATGCAGGATGCAATGACCGGACTTGATCGTTTATATGAATGTATTGCTGCCGTCGAAAAACTTGGCGACAAGAGTCAAGATAGCGACGAACCGGTGGCAACCACAAAGGATAGAAATAAACTGGAGACCCTGGAAGAGCGGTTCCAAAAGGCCATGAACAATGATTTCAACACGGCCCAGGCCCAGGGAACCCTTTTTGAAGCTGTCAAGGTTATGAATAAAATCATGCGCCAGCTTTCAGCCCCCCCGGCAAAAACAGATCATACCCTCCTGGTAACGACAGCAGCCACCATCAAAAAACTGGCAGCCGTAATGGGGCTTCTCCAGGAAGATGCCAACGCCTATCTTGCCGCTAAAAAAGCTGCCATGCTGAGTGCAATCGATATTAAAGAAGAAGAAATCGAAAATCTCATCCAGGAACGAAATCAGGCGAGAGTAGATAAAGACTGGGGTCGCAGTGATGAGATTCGTGACCAGCTGCTCGATCAGGGTATTGAACTGAAAGATGGCCCCGAAGGAACAGGATGGAGTGTAAAAAGGAACTGACATGAAGAACCTCACCCGCTCGCCAGCCGTTGCCGGCCGCTTTTACCCTGGAGATGCTGAGTCTCTACGACTAAACATTCAGGAGCTGACTGGAGAAGTTCCTGCTGAGAAAAAAAAGGTGCTGGCGGCGGTCTCTCCCCACGCCGGCTATGTCTACTCTGGTAGTGTTGCCGCAAAAACCCTTGGCGGGATTAAGATCCCGGAAACTGTTGTTCTCCTGGGGCCGAACCATACCGGACAAGGGGCACCCGTAGGACTCTCCACCAGGACCTGGGATATGGTCATGGGGGAGGTTCCTGTCGATCACGATTTCATAGAAGACCTGCTTGGTGAGACAGACTATATTGAGAAAGATGAGCTGGCACACCAGTATGAACATTCACTGGAGGTCCAGATCCCTTTTCTGCAGATGGCACAGCCCAATCTCTCCATTGTTCCCATCTCCATCTCCCATGTTTCCTACCAGTTACTGGATGAAATAGGTCTCTCCCTGGCAGAGGTGATCAAACGGAGCAACAAGGAAATCCTCCTTGTTGCCTCCTCAGACATGACCCATTATGAACCACGCGAGGCGGCGGAAAAAAAAGACCATTATGTTCTCAAAAAACTGGCTGACATGGATCCCAGCATGCTTTACCGCTCGGTGACCGGACACCGCATTTCCATGTGCGGTATCATGCCGGTTACCGTGGCATTGATTACTGCCTTAGAGCTGGGAGCCACAAAGACAGAACTGGTTTGCTACACTGACTCCGGCGAAATAACGGGCGATACGGATCAGGTGGTCGGCTACGCCGGAGTGCTGATCTCATAACCGTGGTTTTTGCTTGACAAAAACAACAAAACTTTCTAAATAATCGACCTTCATCTTGACACATCCTGGGGGATGGTCTAATGGCAAGACAGCGGACTCTGACTCCGCTTATCAAGGTTCGAATCCTTGTCCCCCAGCCATCAAATAACACTGTCCCTTCAGGACAGGTGATGAGGTGGATTCAAGACCGGTGGCTTACGCACACCGGCTCTAATACCTAACCCCTTCGGGGGCCTCCGACACCCATACCTACACTCTTCCTTGCTCCCTTTGCAGCAGTCACGCACTCACGCACTCCCGTAGGTTGGGTTAGCGTCAGCGTAACCCAACAACCCATCCATACCAGGTCCGCAATACACACCGGTATTTCATGGGGCAACTGGTTGTTGGGTTACGGTGCTAAAAGATGCACCTAA
>JAIPEF010000134.1 GCA_021737265.1 Desulfocapsa sp.
ACCGAAAATGCCCTTTTTCCCCAACTCTTCGTTGCTTGTGAAAAATAATGCTCGGAATATTATGTATATGCCTGTGCTTATTTTTCACAGATGCCTCGATTTGAGAAAAAATGTCTATTCTCGGACAAGCTCCTAGTACCTGTAGTATTCGGGTTTATACGGTCCCTCAACGGGAACCCCAATATAATCAGCCTGCTCCCGGCTCATGGTGGTCAGATGGACACCAATTTTTTCAAGGTGGAGCCGGGCTACCTTCTCATCGAGGTATTTAGGAAGAAAGTAGACCTTATTTTCATACGTGTCTGAATTTTTCCACAGCTCTATCTGAGCCAATACCTGATTGGTGAAGGAGTTACTCATGACAAAGCTTGGATGGCCGGTGGCACACCCAAGGTTGACAAGACGACCCTCTGCGAGGACGATGAGTTTCTTGCCGTCAGGAAAGACGACGTGGTCCACCTGGGGTTTAATGTTTTCCCAGGGAAGATCTTTGATGCCGGCAATGTCTATCTCTGAATCAAAGTGGCCAATATTACAGACGATGGCTTCATCAGGCATCTGCTCCATATTGGCCCGGGTGATGACATTGAGATTCCCGGTACAGGTAACATAAATATTCCCGACTGACGCGATCTCGTCCATGGTTACAACCCGGTAACCTTCCATGGCGGCCTGGAGTGCACAGATGGGATCAACTTCAGTGACATAGACAGTGGCACCCATTCCCCGAAGCGCCTGGGCGCAGCCCTTACCAACATCACCATAGCCGACAACAACGGCATTTTTTCCGGCAATCATAACATCTGTGGCACGCTTGATTCCATCAATGAGGGATTCACGGCAGCCATAGAGGTTATCAAATTTAGACTTGGTAACTGAATCGTTGACGTTAAAGGCTGGGCACATCAGCTTTTCGTCACGGGCCATCTCATTTAAACGGTGGACACCAGTAGTGGTCTCTTCAGAGATGCCTTTCACAGCCTTCATCTCATCCTTATACTTGTCATGCATGATGAGGGTGAGATCACCGCCATCGTCAAGGATCATATTTGGGCGCCAGCCTTCGGGCCCAAAGATGGTCTGATCGATACACCACCAGAACTCCTCTTCATTTTCACCTTTCCAGGCGAAAGTAGGAATCCCGGCCTCAGCCATGGCAGCAGCGGCATGATCCTGAGTGGAGAAGATATTGCAGGAAGACCAGCGAATTTCAGCACCAAGCTCCACCAGAGTCTCCATGAGTACGGCAGTCTGGATGGTCATGTGCAGACAACCGGCGATGCGTGCACCTTTCAGGGGCTGAGAATCACGATATTCATCGCGCAGAGACATGAGTCCCGGCATTTCAGTTTCTGCGATTTTTATCTCTTCACGTCCCCATTTTGCCAGAGACATATCTGCTACTTTAAAGTCACTCATTATTGTGTCCTTATGGTTGTGCTAACGAAAAAGAAATTTCCATCTGCCGCAATTGACAGATGGGTTGATTATGAACTATATGGAAATATGCTACAGGCCGGCATCGCTCTTCAGTAATTCAGCCTTGTCGATGCGTTCCCAGGTAAACTCATCCAGCTCCCGGCCAAAATGGCCATAGGCAGCAGTGTGCTGATAAATGGGGCGCAGCAGTTTAAGGTGCTGGACAATGGCTTTGGGGCGAAGATCGAAGTTGCGGTTGATCAGGGCAATGATGGCATCATCGTCAATCTTACCGGTACCGAAACTGTTAACATTGATGGAGACCGGTTGCGAAATACCAATGGCATAGGCAATTTGTACCTCAAGTTCTGAGGCGATACCGGCAGCCACAATATTTTTAGCCACATAGCGCCCCATATAAGCGGATGAACGGTCAACTTTAGAAGGGTCCTTGCCGGAGAATGCTCCACCGCCATGAGAGCCCTTACCGCCATAGGTATCGACAATGATTTTTCTGCCGGTAAGACCACAGTCACCAACAGGGCCACCAATGACAAAACGGCCGGTGGGGTTTATAAAATATTTAGTGTTTTCATCAACCATATCAGCAGGCAGAGTGGGTTTGATGATCAGTTCCATGACGCCTTCCTGCAGGTCTTTGTAGGATACAAATTCGTCATGCTGGGTGGAAAGGACCACCGTGTCTACACGTTTGGGTTTGTTTCCTTCATATTCGATGGTAACCTGGCTCTTGGCATCCGGACGGAGCCAGGGGAGCGCACTACTTTTACGCACATCGGCCTGACATTTGGTTAGGCGATGGGCATAGGTGATGGGCATTGGCATGAGAACCCGTGTTTCATCACAGGCATAGCCAAACATTAGCCCCTGATCGCCGGCACCCTGATCAAGGTCCATTCCGCTACCCTCATTAACTCCCATGGCAATATCAGTGGATTGTTTGTCAATGGAGGTGATCACTGCACAGGACTGCCAGTCAAAACCCATGTCAGAATGGTTATAGCCAATTGATCTGATGGTCTGTCGTACAACATCTGGCATATCAACCCAGGCACTTGTAGTTATTTCCCCGGCAATTATGGCCATACCCGTGGTAACCATGGTTTCGCAGGCAACACGTCCTGCAGGATCCTGTTCGAGAATGGAATCGAGGATGGCGTCTGAAATCTGATCAGCTACTTTGTCTGGATGTCCCTCTGAAACTGATTCAGAAGTAAACATATGATTTGACATGGAGGTCTCCGCTAAGATTAACTGTTTTTCTACCGCTATGAAATATTTGAGGAATATGATATCCTCATTATCCAAGCTGGAAGCTGTTTGAAAATAACTTTTCAATATGACCCTGATGGCTGCTGTTGTCAAGTATAAATGACAGGAAAAGGGGGCTTTTTTGTTGAAAATGGAGAGGATCGCAATGGCGGCTTGCCGATTCCAGAACCGTGCTTACCATAGATAAACATCAGTAATTGAGTATGCTTTGTATAAGAGACTGAAGGGAATGCTTTCCCAGGGAGTAAAGAAGATGTCCATAGAAGAAGCCAGGGAAGTTCTGGCAATTGAAGAGCAGGGACTTGCTGCAGTTCGAGAGCGTATTGGAGAGGAGTTTGATCTGGCAGTTGATGCAATTCTTTCCTGTCCAAGCAGACTTGTGATAACAGGTATAGGAAAATCCGGAATTATCGGACAAAAGATTTCCGCCACCTTAAATTCCACTGGTACACCCTCCTTTTTTCTGCATCCGGTGGAAGCCATGCATGGTGACCTGGGAATGGTTGTTGCATCAGATGTTGTTATTGCCATCTCCTATTCTGGTGAGACTACTGAGTTGAATGCACTTCTGGTTAGTTTAAAAAAACGGGGAACGACAATTATTGCCATGACCGGTGGGCAGGAATCTACCCTGGCAGGAGCCAGTGACATTGTGCTGGATATAAGGGTCCCCCAGGAGGCCTGTCCGCTGGGCCTTGCCCCCACAGCCAGTACCACCGCAACACTGGCCATGGGTGATGCGCTGGCCGTTGTTCTTCTGAAACGGAAGCAGTTTCAGGCAGCTGATTTTCGGGAGAATCATCCCGGTGGCAGTCTCGGTGAGAGACTGAAGGTGAATGTCTGTGAGGTTATGCTCACAGGTGATGCTATCCCCAGTGTAACTATCAATACTCCTGTATCCACTGCGGTTACAGTGCTGAACCGGGTAAATATTGGTGCGGTTCTCATCATTGATGATAAAAGAAAAGTCGTTGGTATTATCACAGACGGTGATGTCCGCCGTGCGGTTGCAGAGGGAAATAGTCTTGCTGGGGTGGTGGTGGATACGTTTATGACTGAAAGTCCTGTATCGATCCGCAATACTAAACAGGCGGTAGATGCCCTCAGTATAATGCAGCAGCATGAAATCACGGTTCTCCCCATAGTGAGCGAGAATGAGGAGTTAATTGGAATACTACATCTCCACGATTTGCTGGGTAAAGGTGAGTTTCGTTTTTTGGTATGAGGTGAATATATGTGTCAGATGAGTGTGGTAAGGACTGAAAATGACAAAGAGGAACTGGTGATGGAAAGTGTAACCAGGCTTGAAGTCAAGAATAATGGCGTTGAGATAAGCACTTTCTTTGAAAAACCACTTTTTGTCTCTGGAGTCCAGATTCAGAGTATTGACTTTTTGGGTGGCAAAGTTTTTTTAGGGTGAATCGTAGAGGGAGGGACTATAAAATGAATGAACTGGAAAAATTGCGGGTATTGCTTCCGCACTGGATTGAGCATAATCAGGGCCATGCAGAAGAATGTCGAAAATGGGCAGCCGCAGCAGGAGAGGGAGACGTACAGTCTTCTCTCAATGCGGCATTAGAGGCCATGGAACTGGTTACTCAACATCTGGACAGGGCTCTTGCGGCCGCAGGCGGACTCAAAGCAGATGGCAGTCATGGCCATCATCACCATCATCATTAAATAAAAAATACGCGCCTCGCGTCCGTAGGAAGTACTCTTGGGGTGCATATGGAGCTTTTCACCCTAACTACCGGGCATAAATACTTAGAGTTCAACTCTATCGCTTTTCCTTAGGCGGTCCCCTTTTGTTACTCCTCGCTATAAAATTGCCAACTGTCGCTGGTCGGCGAGTAGAGGTAATCCATCTGCAGGCGTAACGGCCTGCCACCGGTTGTCTCAGTGCATTGCATCCTGAAAAGCAGTTTGTTGTCCATATCTCTTATATACTCGATTCTGGGGGCGCTGAGTATAGAGCGGCTTGCAGCAGGGTAGTGTTTGACAAACAGTTTTTCATAGTTGTCTGTCAGATATGCTGTTTGCTCGAGAATAAGTACCTTTTGCTCTGTTTCCGTAATCTGAGATGAAATTTCTTTGAGAATGGTCTGGAATTCCGGCTGATCAGCAAATTGACTGCTGGTTATGGTTTGTTTTATGATTTGCAATTGCTTGATGGCCTGGTTGAAATCTTCAGATTTGAGATACTTTGCCAGATCCTGTTTGTCACGAATAATTGTCGCATGAAGCAGGATACGTGCGAGTTTTTCACCGCTCTCTATAATATTGGTTGCGCTCAGGAGTGTGGCATTCTCTTCAAGAAGGGCGATGGCCTTTTTGTAGTGAACAATAACAGTATCCCACTGTGCAGCTGCAAAGGCTTCTTTCCCCTTGGCAATAGCCATATAGATCTCTGTTCGGACAATATTTTTATGGAGGTTCGATATGTCAGGTGAATCAGCCATATCAAGTTTTTTGGCTAAGGCAAGTGCGCGTTGATAACTATCAAGTGCTGTTTCCCATTCATTTTTCTCGAATAATTCCTGGCCATGATTTCGTAATATCTCGAATTTTGTATGCTGTGCCAATAACTCGAGCTGATTCATGTCTTCCGGTGGAAAATTGGGGAGTGTCTTTGCCAGTTCCAGTGCCTCATCAAAATGTTCTGCGGCGGCTTTCCAGTCAGATTGGACGATTGATTCTTCAGCAGCCTGTCTGATGGTGTTGAGGTGGACAAGCGATTGTTTTTCCAGGATATCTTCCAGAAGTTTCTTGTCGATCTTCATTTTTGCTGCTAGGATCAATGCTTTTTCATAGCTGAGCGCCGCATTCTCCCAGCGCTCTTCTTCAAAGAACGCATCACCCTCTTCTTTTGCTTCCATAAATTTAAGAATGGACTCTTTGCTCGCTTGAGAGACATATTTCCCATTCAATAATGTTTTGCCTGCCAGTCCCTGGCGAAGTTTTTTGGAGCTAAGGAGGGTGCGAATGTCCCCGGTCAGTTGTTCTTTTTTACTCTGCTTGATGAGTACAACTTTTGCCGTGAGCTCAAGTGCCGTTTTACATTCCTGGTTTGCGCCTTTGAAATCTCCTGAATTGAGGAGATTTTGACATTCTGCATAATGCTTTTCTGCTTCTTCAAGGGTGGAACTGAAAGAAAAATAAAAGAAAACAAAGGCTGCTGCAGTCAGGACGAGGATAACGCCTCCCAAGGTAAAGAGAATTCCTTTGCGAGGTGCCGACTTTATTTTTCGCAAAAGTACTTTTGGGGCCGGCTTAGAAGCGAAAGGCTCAGGTCGTTCTACGATGGGTGCTTCTTCACTGTCAGGAGCGTCAATGTCGTGTTCAGTTTCATTTCCTTCACTGTCTGCAAGATCTGAAGCCTGTTGGATTCTCTTTCTGGCTTTTTGGAGATCTGGGTAGTCTGAGACCAGCTCCTCAAGGGAATGAAGTTGTTTCAGAGCTTCCTCCTGTTTTCCCAGCTGTTCCAAGGTTTCCACTTCACGGAAAATCGTTGCAGCTTTGTTGAGGGATGTTTGTGCCTGTTTTTCAAGGTCACCTCGCCCGTCAAATAGCTCATCGATTTTTTGTAATTCCTGTGAAAGTGTATGGAAACGTTTCTGGTTGACCAGAAGGTCTATGTGTTTCTTGTCAAACACAGTATCTGAGGGGGAATCATCTTCAAGGGAGAAGGATTCACCGAAATCTTCATCATCAAGGGTGTCGATGGTTTCGATATTTTCTGCTGTAACTGTTCCTGGTGTTGTTGCTGTCTCCTGTCTGGAGGCCTGTTTTTTGAAGGGGAGACGATTGCTGTTCTCCTTGTACCATTCAGCGGCCTCTTCGTTGAAGGCATTGGACTCTGAGTAAATTTCTCCGGCGATCATACGGCCTATATGAAGAATGAGTTTGGTGATGGATTGGTCTGCTTCCCAGACATCACCGATACAAATTGCGGAAGAATCAAAGTCAGGATGAAAGGTGTTGCTTTTGGGGAGACAGTTGGGTGGAAAATGGGGGAATCCAAAGGGCAGTGATATTGTTATTACATGCGTGTCACAGGTCGAGATTTCACCGTTTTCATCTTTACAGGCACCTCTCTTGTGGTAAGTGATGGTGTATTCTTCAGGAGGACTCCCTTCTCCTGGAGTGACAATGATTTCAGGATTGTCACCAAAGTTGCTAGTGATTTCCTGAAAAACCGCCTCAAGTTGTTTGCTGGTTTTATTCATAGTGAATCAGTAACTTGTCAGAGAAAGAGATTGTTTCCTTGAGCCTTGAAAGAGAGCCCAGAAAGCGTCTTTCATGCAATTTGAAAAGAGATGGTCCTGCATAGAGCAGCTGGTGTTCTCTTTTTACTCTTCAGTATAAAATCGCCAACTTCCGTCGGACGGTGAAAATAAATAATCCATCTGTAAACGCAATGGCCTGCCGCCGGTTGTTTCTGTGCATTGTATTCTGAACAACAGCTTATTGCCCTTTTTACCCAGATAGTTAACCCTGGGGTTGATGAGGTTGGAACGGGTTGCCGAAGGGTAATGCTTGAGGAACAGATTCTTGTAGTTATCTCTGAGATAGTTTGCCTGGTTATCAATAACAAGCTGACGCTCCGCGTCGTCAAGCTGAGATAAAATCTCCTGGAGAATGGTTCTGAACTCAGAATGGTCAGCAAATTGACTATCTGTGATGACTTGTGTTATGGTCTTTAGTCGTTTAACAGCCCGACCATATTGTTTAGCTTGAATGTATTTTTCCGCATTTTGTCTATCTCTAATAATTTCAGCACGGAGCATGAGGCGGGCAAGCTTCTCACTGGTACTTTCAACATTTATTCCCTTCAACTGAGAGGCATTTTCTGCCAGGAGTTTGGTGGCTTTCCCATATTGGCTAATGGCTGTATCCCACTGTGAAGCAGCAAAAGCTTCTTTTCCCTTTTCGATTGCCAGGTATATTTTGGTCCGGGCAATATTTTGATGCAGCTCGGCCAGGGTGGCTGGGTCGTTCGAGCTAGTCCTTTTCGTTAACATCAGAGCCTGATTGTAATTGTGGTTTGCTTCCTCCCAGCGCTCATCTGCAAAAAAGGAATCACCCTTTTTCATTGTCTTCGTGAACTCCAGAAGCAACTCTTTATCAGCCTGGGTGACATACCTTCCATCCACCAATGTTTTCCCCGTCAGTCCCTGACGAAGTGTGGGCGAATCAAGAAGAGTACGAATTTTTTCGGTCAGTTGCTTTTTTTTGTCCTGTTTGAAAACATAAATATCTGCTATGAGCTCAAGCGCTTCCTCACACTTCTGTTCGGCAGCCCTGAAGTCATGTGTGTCCAGCAACTGCTGGCATTCTGCATAGCGACTTGTGGCTTTTTTCAGGCTGGAATCAAAAAAGAAGTAAACAGTAAGAAGGAGACTGAACAGGACGAGAGCAGACCCTCCAAGTACTAATATTTTTTTTGTTTGATTTCCCGCTGTCGTGTCTTCGATGAAGGTTTTGGGAGAGGCGGAAGGTCCAGGGGAGGGGGGAGGTGTTTCGTTTTTTGTATCACTTACCCAGTCACTCAGAAGATCAAAGGCCTGCTGTACTCTCCTTTTTGCCTTCCCAACGAGGGGGTCATCTGAGACCAGCTCTTCGATGGCCTGGAGCTTTGCCAGTGTTTCCTGTTGTTTTCCCTGGTGCTCAAGTTCATTCGCTTCTTGAAAGAGGGTCATGGCTTGGTTGAGGGCTGATTGTGTCTTCTTTTCTAGATCTGCACGGCCATCGAATTCATCATCGAACTTCTGGAGTTCTTTTGAAAGTGCATGGAACCGTTTTTGCCTAGCCAAAAGGCCTATGAGTTCCCTATCAATGCCGGTATCTTGAGGAGTGTCCCTTTCAAGGGAAAAGGATTGTTCGAACTCCTTATCATCAAGGGTGCCTACCGTATAGGAGCTGCCCTCCACCGGCTTTATGCCAGAGCCGGTGAGTGTGCTTGGTTTGGAGTTGGTTTTGCTGGTTTTGGTCATAGTGATAGTGATCGTATGGGGAAAAAATTCTAGTAAATATAGTCACTATAACAACTGAAGTTTCCTAGAAATTATGTGGCACCAGGTGAGAATTCCTAGCATGTGAGGATCGCTATCAAAAATGGTTTCACTTTCTATGCCAGATGAGAGGTAAATACACAATAAAATATTTAAAAACAGCTAGATAGATA
>JAIPEF010000135.1 GCA_021737265.1 Desulfocapsa sp.
GCATTGAGCGAGGATTTTCAATCGGTTTGCCCATTACCAATGCAAAGACCGCAAAATTCTTTTGTCAAAACGCTGTTGCGCATGGTGGCATGATAATTCAAGGATTTGAACTATGAAAATTTACAGGAAACTTTAGATAAACGATAATATTGGTAATATTGTTTACTTGTCTGGAAATCAATACTGCTGCTATGGCTTTTTGCTATTATTCCAAAAGGGTAACCGGATGGAAAGATAGGATTGATCTCATTTGATATATTCTCAGACGCCAACACTAATTCATTAAAGCCATCGATATTCAATACCGCATCAAATTCAAATCCCGACAACAATGCATATTGAAGATGAAATAATTGTTGCGGTTGCTTATAGCCTCCAGTCGCCAAATTGATGAGAACGAGCTTTTTCTTAAAACCCAGGCGGTCACGCAGGTACTGGTCCATCGATACTTCTGCTTGATTCGCAAAAATTTCCGCGACACTACCACCTACTATCGCAACTACATATTCATCATCTGCTTTTTTGTACGGATATGAATGCCCCGCAACCGAAAGCATACCAAATTGATTAAAAGGAGGTACTTCTTTGGACCAGGGGTATGCACCGGCTTGGCCAACATAGCCAAGATAAGGATGAAAAACAAAAAGAGCTTGAGATTTAACATCAGCTCCCAGTTTCGTCTTGATAAACCCTATCCTGGATTCTCGGTCATCATTAATAGTGGAAAAAGAAAACTTTTTATCTGTTAAGCGTTGAAACGAAAAATAGCTTACAGTTTCCAAAAAAACCAATACTATTAACAGGATAACACTAAAACCCAGTGCTTTCTTAAAATTTAAAAACATCTTTCACCTGGTTTCAACGGTCAACGCCTTTGAACTCTTCATATTATTGCTGGTTAGCTTACCATGCCTTGTTGGGAGATAGAAATTTTCCACTGCCTTACGCACAGTTAAAATATTTTTCACAGAAAATCCCGTCAAATATTAGGGTATAAGAGAGTTCCTGAGAAGGTGTTCTTTTGAGATAGCTTATAGCAGGCCTGAAAATGTGCCATCAGAAATTAGAGATGCACAGCAGGGGTTGTATAAAGATTGGATAGACAGGAAACCTGTTACGGCTGGCAGGACTTCCCTACCATAACCTGTCAAATGGTCATCAGTAAATCATGGGTTCACAGATTCACCTCCTCACAAACAACTGTAAACAGCAGTTATTTATTGTGAGACAAGCTTTTTTTGCGAATGCTTTTTCAGCATAAAATACATCACCGGCACTGCCATGCGACTCACCAGCAGAGAGGCTATCTCACCAAACATAAGTGAAATGGCCAGTCCCTGAAAGATTGGATCCGCAAGGATAACAGAGGCACCAACTACCACAGCAAGCGCGGTGAGCAGCATGGGCCGGAAACGGACGGCACCTGCCTCAACCACTGCCTCCTTAAGGGGCAGACCATGACCGATACGCAACTCGATAAAATCAACGAGAATAATAGAATTCCGCACCACAATACCGGCACCGGCCATAAAACCAATCATGGAGGTGGCTGTGAAAAATGCACCAAATCCCCAGTGAGCCGGCAGAATACCGATAAGTGAAAAAGGAATGGCTGCCATGACCACCAGGGGAGTAAAATAATCCTTAAACCAACCCACCATGAGCATATAGATAAGAATCATCACCACGCAAAATGCCAGACCAAGGTCCCGGAAAACTTCCAGGGTGATATGCCATTCTCCATCCCACTTCATGGCAGGCTGATCATTGGTAAATGGCTGATTCAGATTGTAAACCTTAACCTTGTCACCGCTACCGCCAAAATCTGAGGGATTCAATTCGGCCAGCCGCTTATTCATATCAAAGATAGCATAGACCGGACTTTCTACAGTTCCCGCCACATCACCGGTGACATAGATAACGGGTTTCAGGTTTTTACGATAAATGGGCTGATCAACAGCCACCTCTTCTACTCTTACCAGTTCCCGCAGAGGCACAAGCGGCGCCTCCGGGTTCATGCCGGAACGGAGGCCGATATTGAGTAAGGCATCAATGGAAGCCCGCATGGAGCGCGGCAATTCCAGCACCATATTAATCTCTTCTTTATCCCGGGGCTGGTGGAAGAGATCTATGGAAGTACCCCTCATTCCCATCTGTACAGTACTGGTGATTTCCACTTCGGAGATATGGTTGAGTGCTGCCTTTTCCTTATCCACAGTGAGTAGCAGACGGTTGCGGTCGGTTTCCCGAAACCAGTCCACATCCACCACTCCTTCTGTGGTTTCAAAAATAGTTTTCACTGCTTCGGCAAGCCGCACCCGATCCTCTGCACTGGGCCCATATATTTCAGCAACCAGGGTCTGCAGCACTGGAGGCCCTGGTGGTACTTCTGCCACAGCAACGGCTGCACCGTATTTCCCGGCAATCTCCGTAATGGCCGGCCGAACACGGACAGCAATATCATGACTCTGGAGAGAGCGTTCATGCTTAGGCAGAAGATTGACCTGAATATCAGCAACTGTTGGTCCCTGACGCAGGAAATAATGTCTGACCAGACCATTAAAATTATAAGGTGAAGCCACTCCGGCATAGACCTGATAATCGACCACGGCCGGATCCTTCTTGATCACCTCGGCCATCTCCAGTGCCACCCTGCTTGTCTGCTCCAGAGTTGAGCCTTCCGGCATATTAAGGATGACCTGAAACTCGCTCTTGTTGTCAAATGGCAGCATCTTCACTTTCACCATTCCCAGATAGAACATGGAACAGGAACCAAGGAGCAGGCTTGTGATGACTACAAAAAAGACAAATCGGGCAAAACTGGAGTTCAGAAGCGGATCCATAACCCGGTGATAGAGGCGGGTGAAAAAATCCTCAGGGGCATGGTCATCATCCATTTCATCGGAGTCTGTCCCTGATTTATTTTTCTTTTTCAATATCCTCACTGAGGCCCAGGGAGTCACACTGAAGGCAATAATCACAGAAAAAATCATGGCAGCCGAGGCACCAATGGGGATAGGACGCATGTATGGACCCATGAGTCCCCCAACAAAGGCCATGGGCAGAATGGCAGCGATCACCGCCCAGGTTGCCAGGATGGTGGGATTACCAACCTCAGTCACTGCCTCCACCGCAATCGTCACCAGTGATTTATTCTTACTGGTGGACAGACGCATATGACGCACGATATTTTCAACCACCACAATGGCGTCATCCACCAGAATACCGATGGAAAAGATAAGCGCAAAGAGGGTGATGCGGTTCAGGGTATAGCCATAGAGATAAAAGACCATCAAGGTGAGGGCCAGAGTGGAGGGAATGGCCAGCATGACCACAGTCGATTCCCGCCACCCCAGGAAGAACAGGATAAGGATGGCAACCCCAAATACTGCAATTCCCATATGCAGGAGCAGTTCATTGGATTTTTCCGCTGCCGTGTCCCCGTAATTTCGGGTTACGCTCACTGAGATATCAGCTGGAATCAAGGTTCCTTTCAGGGTCTCAACCTTTTCCAGAACCTCATCGACCACACTCACGGCATTGGAACCCGGCCGTTTGGCGATAGACAGGGTAACAGCCGCTTCTTCACCATGCCCTTCCGCTGAACCAAAGAGGACATAATTGTCAGGTTCCTCAGCCCCATCGATGATGGTGGCAACTTCATCGAGGTAGACCGGGCTGCCGCCATACACTCCCACCACAACACGGCCAATCTCTTCCTTGTTTTGTAAAAACGTTCCGGCCTGGAGAAGGATCTCCTGGTTCATCACCTTGACTATTCCACAGAAACTCTGGCGATTCGCCTGCTGCAGGGCAGGAACCAATTGTGATACCGTGAGGTTTCTTGAGGCCAGCAGAAGCGGATCAAACTGGATACGGATCTGTCTCCTGTTCCCTCCAATCAGAGCGGTTTCAGCAACATTATGAATACTTTTTACCGCATCATCCACCTCAGCTGCCAGACGACGGAGAATAAAATGGTCATACTTTTTGGAATGGAAAGTAAGGGCAAGTATGGGAACATCGTCAATGATATGCGGTTTAACCAGAGGAGGAGAAACACCATGGGGAATACGGTCAGTATTGGTGGCCAGTTTCTGGTTCAATCTGACAATGGAGCTCTCCAGGTTCTCTCCAACATAAAAGCGCACAACAAGCAGGCTCTTCCCGGTCATCGAAGTGGAATAGATATACTCTACTCCGGGAATCTCATAGAGCAGCTTTTCTATGGGAATGGAGACCCGCTCTTCGATTTCTTTAGGGGTGGCACCCTTCATGGTAACCATGACATCAATCATGGGCACCTTGATCTGCGGCTCTTCCTCGCGGGGCAGCATGACAAGTGCCATCATTCCCAAAAGCATGGAGGCAAGAATCCCCACCGCGGTCAGTTTGGAATCAACAAAGGCCGCTGCCATTTTCCCGGCAAAACCGGGATGCTCAATTTTTTGCGTTTGTTTCTTCATGGGTGACCGATATCCAACGGTTGCCCATCCTGCAGCAAAGCAATATTAGATGAGACCACAACCTGCTCTCCAGGATCAAGACCGGAGAGGATTTCCACCTCATCGTCATAGGTGACTCCTGTGCTGACAAGGCGCATGCGGGCAATTTTTTCCGGCTGCTCAACCACAAAAATGAGGTCCATCTGTCCCCTGGACAAGACAGCGGACTGCGGCAACATCAGAGTAAATTCATCAGAACCCTCCAGACCTACGCGGGCAAACTGTCCCACCCGGAGATTAGGAGCAGACGGGATATTAATCTTCACCGGAGCGGTTCTGGACATGGGATCTGCAGAAGGAGCAACCTCAGCCACTTCTCCAATAAGGATAAGAGATGCTGCCGGAATCTGAACAGAAACGCTGTCACCGGTTGCAACCTTGAGGAGAAGAGCCTCTGGAACCCGGGCCAGCACCTGCAGTTCTTCACCATTTTCTATCTGCAATAACAGTTTTCCGGGGGATGCAAGATCCCCGACATTTCCTATTTTTTTGGTGATGGTTCCGGAAAATGGAGCACTGATTGTTGTATAATCAAGCATGGCCTTGGCCTCTTGATAGGCGGCGCCGGCAATGCTTACCCCTTCTTTGAGAGACTCCACTGTTTCCTGGGTTGAGGCCCCCTGTTTCTGCAGTTTACTTTCACGGTCCAGATTACGACGAGCCCGAGTGAGCTGGGCCTCGGCCTGAAGAACCTTGGCTGAGATCTCACCGGCACTGATCTTCACCAGCAGGTCCCCCTTTTCAACTTTTGATCCCAGAACTACAGGAAGCTGAATAATCTGTCCCGAGATTCTGGCAGAAATAGAAGCATTTTCAACTGCCTCAAGAGTGCCCACCACTTCAATACGGGACCGGGCTCGCTCTTCCCGAACCTCTTCAACTGCCACGGCAATTGTCGGGAGTTGCGGGGCCTCGGCCCTTTTGTACCCTTCCTGGCTGTTACATCCGGAAAAACAGGCAACTCCACCAAAGAGCAGGGCTCCTGTCAACAAGGTCTTCCAGTTCATCACTTTGCTTCCTCTTTCATTCCATCAAACTGTTTCAACCCCATAGCCCTGCGCAGATCCGCAATGGCCACCTTGATACTTGCCCTGGCCACACTCTTTCTGACCAGCGCATCCGTGAGACGCATCTCCACATCAATCAGATCAGAGGAGAGAATCACTCCCTCTTTAAACCGTGTCCTACTGAGACGTGCACTCTCACGAGCCTGTTCCACCATCTTTTCGGTTACCTGCAAACGCTGTACAGCCTGACGATGACTAAGATCCGCCTGTTTCACCTCCAGGTCCATTCCCAGTTCCACTTTTTTTAGCTGAGCACGAATAGCCGAAAGTCCGGCCATGGCCTGAGCCACCTCTGCAGATGTCCGGTTTCCTTCAAAGAGGCGATAGTTCACCTTCACCCCTGCCATCCAAGAGTCACCGTCACCTTCTATGACATATCCCTTGTCATACTGGTACGAGGCAAAGCCATCCACAGTGGGCAGATTTCCCCCTCTGGCTGCCGTCAGCTTTGCTGCTGCAGCCTCTTCCGCATGGGCCAGACTTTGCAGTTCCGGTCGCTGTGTATAAGAACGATCCTGCGGAAGCTGCTGTTCGCACTCCTGTGAAGAATCGATCACCACTGTCCCCTGTTTCAGACCTAACAGGTTTAAAAATACTTGTTGGGAAAGCTCAAGGCGATGCTCGGCAAGGAGGAGGTTTTCACTGGCACTGGATTCCTGAACTTCAAGGTTGAGGAGATCCGCTTTGAGGAGGTCACCGGCATCAAAACGGGCCTTTGCCACAGACAGGGATGCACGAATCGCCTCAAGGGAGACCTTTCTCGCCTCCAGCAACTCTGTGGCCTGCACCATGGATTGAAAACTGCGAACCACCTCGAAGGCCAGACGGGAATGCACTGTTTCGCGCTCCATGAGTGATTGATTCAAACCGGCCTCCGCAGCTTCCACTCCCGCCTGATCCCGACCACCATTGTAGAAACGGTATTCCACTCCGGCACGCAGATTTAAATCATCGGTACGACCCGGATCATTAAAATCAATTGAAGGCACGAAGGTGCCCTGGTTAAGAATATTCCCAAAAGAGTACATGGGATTATTGGTCTGACCATACTGGACCGAAATATCCACATGGGGATAGTACCCGACCTTTGCCTGATCAACTGCAGCAACGGCCATCTCCATCCGCTGCAGTGCAACATGGCTGTCCGGACTATTGCCAAGAGCAAACTCCACACTGTTTCTGGCAGTCCAGACCTCAGGAAGATCCGGAATATCCTCAGAAGCCAGTAAAAGCAGTGGGTTTACAAGGAAGAAAAACCATAGAAAAGCGTTTCCTATCTTGATCATAATAATACCCTTTTTAGGGAAAAAGAATTGCAACTCGACCTCATACTTGTAGCACCTATTTAAGGAAACCGTTTATCTTATATTATATCACACTTCTCCACAAGGAACAAAATTCACATTGTGCCCACAAAAAATAGCCTAGGAGCTTGTCCGAGAATAGACATTTTTTCTCAAATCGAGGCATCTGTGAAAAATAAGCACAGGCATACACTTAATATTCCGAGCATTATTTTTCACAAGCAACGAAGAGTTGGGGAAAAAGGGCATTTTCGGTCAGGCTCCTAGGACTGCCTATTACCCATAACTACTGCCTTACAAAAACCCCGCAGGGGTTCAGTGGTATAGCCGCTGTGCTTTAGCCACCGGTTATATCCAACAACAGAGGTCGTCCTGAAAGGACGGAGTGATCTCTTACTTCCACAGATATTGTTCATCATATGCCACACCATGACGTTGTAATACCATGAAAAATTCATCTTTAAACGAAATAGTCCGATGATGTTTTTTTTGATTTCTACCGTATTGATAAACTCGTAAAAACTTCGATTTCCGATGGATAAGTATGAGTGCTGTTATCGGGTATCCAGGAATTTAGCTCCGCTCTGGATCCCCGATTACTCCCTTGAGGATGACTTCGATGAGAAGATATAAGCCTTACAGTGTACCAGGCTGTGGCAAGGGAAATTTCTACAAGTGCTCAAGGGAGCGAAAATTTCTTGACGTCTTCCTGAATACGACTACTATATAAGCTGATAGAGACACGAGTTATTTGGTATATTTTTAAGAAATAAGCTGGGACAGGTGTCTTCACGTAATTATTTTCTGTCACCCAGTTCAGACCCCTTGACGGGGAAAGACACAGAGAACAATTGCTAAGGCAACTAATCCGCATTACCATTAAGAGGTTTCTCGATGAACCCGACACTGAAATCCGTATTTGTTACTGCAACCCTTCTCTCATCCCTTATTCTCCTGAGCTCAGGGTGTAGCAAGAAAACTGTTATCTCACCCGATGATGAATCCGGGATGGCCGGTGGGACTGACATCAACTACCCGTCTGCCGACAGCTCCTACTCTGAAAGCGGACTGGCCGACGAGGAATCTATGGATTCCAGTGATGGCCAGACCATTGGAAACCTCTCCGTCAATAATCCAAACGAGGAACAATCTGAAGAGTATCGACGCCTCCATGGCCGGTCCTCCACCACCTTCAGCCCTATTTATTTTGAATTTGACCAGGCTGTAATCAGTGGCGCAATGGGGCCCATCCTCACCTCCAATGCAGATTATATGAAGGAGAACCCTGAAGTTGTTATCGTCATTGAGGGGAACTGTGATGAAAGAGGAACCAATGAATACAACCTGGCTCTTGCTGAACGTCGCGCCATAAATGCCAAGGAGTACATGGTGAACCTTGGGATCAGTCCGGCACGCATCCGTACCGTCAGTTATGGTGAAGAACGCCCGCTGTTTTCAGGCCAGAACGAGTCAGACTGGTCCCTGAACAGACGTGCTGATTTTATCATTGAGTAATCGCTGTCCAGGGGGGGAAGTAAGCCCTGAACTGTGATCTTGAACAGTCTAGGAGCCTGACCGAAAATGCCCTTTTTCCCCAACTCTTCGTTGCTTGTGAAAAATAATGCTCGGAATATTATGTATATGCCTGTGCTTATTTTTCACAGATGCCTCGATTTGAGAAAAAATGTCTATTCTCGG
>JAIPEF010000136.1 GCA_021737265.1 Desulfocapsa sp.
TTCGATTTCCGATGGATAAGTAAAAAGCTTCATATTGGAGGCGTGCAATTTTTCTATCATTTCGGCGTACATACGGTACGTCGTAATGATAGAAAAATTGTAACAACGAACAAGATGAAGAGTTTTTACGACGCCATCATCAATAACATAGACTTTTTGTGCAATCATAAATGGATTTTCACACTGTTTCTGCGTTTTGCCCTCGACAAATCACCACAAGCTGACAATAATAGTTATGAAGATCGTCTCTCATTTTTATTAGGACAGACCTACGCAACTGATGAATTCCGCATATCTCTTACAGCTGGCTCTCGGCTGCTGCTGGCTGCTGTGTCCCGAGGCATTGGTAATTGCCGGAAATGCTGCCGGTCAAATGGGATGGTTCGCCCTCCCACTGCTGGCTGTTGCTGCATTGATTTTTTCTGCCTCTAACAGGCTGCTCCACAATCCCCATCTCCCTGCCGTACCCGGTAAAGAGTTTGTCATTCTGCAGAAAAGTGTGGGTAAAATCCCTGCCGCGGGCCTGATAGTCGCCTCCTGTCTGCCGCTGACAATCCTGGCTGCCACGGCACTGCTTGTCACATCCGGTTATACCTTCAACGAAGTATTTGTTTACTGGTTCCCCAACTTCGGGTTTGCCTTTCTCCTCCTGGCACTGCTCACCATCCTCCAGTTTTTTCCGGAAAGAACTATCCATCGGCTGCAATTCAGTTTTGTCGGCTTGGCAGCAGGAGGCATGTTCCTTTTAGGTCTCTACGGGACGTTCAACACAGCAAGGCCGGTCAGTGAGATCTTGCAGCAGCCTGATCATTTTTCTCCAGGGTCGGCAGCGACTCTCCTGCTCCTCTTTGCAGGTTCTACTTTTTTTCAGAAAAAACAGCAGCCCATTGGTCTTGTTCCAGCTACAGGTTTTGTGATTTTCTTCTTCTGGACTATTGCGTCCCTTGCCCATGTCGATCCGGACCGTCTTGTCAGTTCCACGGTTCCCTACATGACTGTGTCGAGAAAAATCCTGGGAAACACCGGGCGACAGATCATGGGACTGGTCGTAATCAGTGGTACCTGCGCTGCCATCACAGGCCTCATACTTTATTGCAGACAAAAATTCTCTCTACTGGTCAGCAAAGAAATGGCACCCGGTTTTTTATCCGCGAAAGTCCAAAGATGGGCTTTCCCGCCCGTTATTGCTGTCATGACATCTGTCCTCCTGGCCACCGGACTGGCTGGTGACGAACTGCTGGAAGTCTACCTCCGTGGAGCACTTCTTCTCTGGCTCCTCTACCACAGCCTTCTCTGCCTCTCTGCCCTCCTGTGGATAAAAAAGGATTCACAGACCATCCCTTTTCCGGCAAGTATCAGTACCCTGTTACTCATGACAGGTCTCCTTACTCTCCTTCTCACCAGTCCCCACAGAATGACCCTCTCCACCTTTATTCTATCCGTACTCGCTATCAGCGGCCTCTTTACGGCCCTTTTATATATTGTAAACAGGAAGCAAACACCAACTCGAATAGTGAAAACAACATGAGAACCCTCTTCATCCTACTCACATTTTTCCTCTTTGCCGCTGCGCTCCCTCTTCAGGCTGGAGATGCCCCGACCATGAGCAAAGACGAACTTAAAGCTCAACTGGATTCCAACAAGATTGTTATCCTCGATGTGCGTACAGGGAGAGACTGGAGTGCCAGTGAATTCAAAATAAAAGGAGCTATTCGCGCTCCGGGAACTAAACTAGCACAATGGTCAGCCAATTATGCAAAAGACCAGACCCTGCTTCTCTACTGCGCCTGACCCAACGAGGCAACCAGTGCCGGTCTGGCACGTCAGCTTATCTCCATGGGTTACACCGATGTTTATGCTTTGAAAGGTGGATGGCGGGATTGGTTTAGATCCAAGTACCCAGTAGAGGAAAAGTAAGAGTTCACCAGCACAGGTAATTGGAATAATTATGGCCCTTCTTCTGGCAGCAGACATTGGCGGGACAAAGAGTGCTCTGGCGATCTTTGATCTTTTACAAAGGCCTAACGATTCACCTGTGCGCCAGAAACGGTATCGCAACAGGGAATTCCATGATTTCAATGCGATCCTCACCCATTTTCTTACTGCATCCAGGCCCCCGGAGTATGGATGCTTCGGAGTTGCCGCGGTAATTCGTCAGGGAACAGCCAAGCTTACCAATCTGGACTGGGTGCTCAATGAGCAGGAACTGGAAAACCGTTTCGGTTTTCACTCTATCACCCTTATCAACGACCTGACTGCTGTTTGCAGCTCCCTCCCTCTTCTTTTGGAAAATGATCTACTGACGATTCAGCAGGGTCAGCCGGAAGAGCATGGTGTCCGAGCGGTGATCGCACCAGGAACTGGGCTGGGAGAGGGTTTTCTTGTTGAACAGGGATCCTGCTTCTTTCCCCAGGGATCGGAAGGCGGTCATTGTGATTTTGCACCACTGAATCAGGAACAGGTTGAACTTTTAGCATATCTTAGAAAGAACTCTGCTGCAGTGAGCTACGAACTGCTCTGTTCAGGAAAAGGTATTCCCAATATATTTGATTTTTTTGCCTCCACTGAACTGACCCGAGACGAAACACGTTTCAAGCAGATAGCAGAGGCAGAAGATAGGACAGTGGATATTGTGGCAGGAGCCTTGGCAGAATCCCCCTGCCCGCTTTGTGAAAAAACGATGTCTGTTTTTCTGGAAATCCTCGGCAGTGAGGCTGGGAATCTGGCCCTTAAAAATTATGCCACCGGCGGCCTGTTTATTGGTGGTGGTATTCTGCCGCGGATTGCAGGCCGTATCTCTTTTACCCCATTTCTGCAGGCCTTTAGACAAAAAGAGAAAATGCAAGGGCTCATGGCTTCTATCCCTGTCCATCTTATTCTCAGACAGGATGCTGCTCTGCTGGGTGCCGCCAAATATGGCCACCAACTCTTCTCCGTAGAGTAAAGGGTACCTTGAAAAATTAGTATTTTCGTTCCAAATCGAGGTGTGAGGGGAATTTTGCCACAGGCATATAGTTGATGTGCCGAGGACAAAATTCTTCCCGCAACGAAGAGTTGGGGCGAAAAGGCAATTTCGCAAGGTGGCCTAAAGACTATAAATGATAAAAATATGGCACGAGACCACATAAAAAAAGCCAGCATCCTTGTTGTTATTCTCGCCTTGATTCTTCTTTTTAACCTGTTGAATCTGGGACAGTACCTGAACCTGACATATCTCAAGGAATCACAGGCAGCCTTTGCAGCATTCTATGGTGATCACAGGATGATTACCATTTTCAGCTACATGTTCATTTACATCACCGCCACTGCCCTTTCCCTGCCAGGTGCTGCGATCCTGACCCTGGCAGGAGGAGCGCTCTTTGGCCTGGTCACCGGAAGCATAATCATCTCTTTTTCTTCAACAATCGGGGCAACCCTTGCCTGCATAGTTTCCCGCTACCTCCTTCGGGACTGGGTACAGGCAAAATTCGGCGACAAGCTGCAGAAGATCAACGACGGCATGGAGAAAGAAGGCGGTTTTTACCTCTTTACCCTGCGCCTGGTGCCGATCTTTCCCTTTTTCATCATTAACCTGGTTATGGGGCTGACGAAAATTCGCCTGAAGACCTATTACTGGGTCTCACAACTGGGAATGTTTCCAGCTACTGTTGTCTATGTCAATGCCGGTAAAGAGCTGGGACAAATTGATTCTCTTGCCGGTATCCTTTCCCCCGGCCTTATTCTTTCTTTTGTCCTGTTAGGACTTTTCCCAATCACTGCCAAAAAGATCCTCGGCCGAATCCGCAGTTCAAGGAGCAGCCCATGAGCAAATATGACTATGATATCGCAGTTATTGGTGGTGGAGCAGCAGGCCTTACCGTTGCCTCAGGTGCGGCGCAACTGGGAGCCAAGACACTCCTCATTGAAAAAGAACCCAGCCTGGGCGGCGACTGTCTCCATTTTGGCTGTGTTCCGTCCAAGACCCTGATCCATTCGGCAAAGATCTATCACCACATGCAGCAGGGCGAACGATTTGGGCTGCCGCAAGTCCATCCCCCTGCTGTTGATTTCAGGCAGGTGGCAAAACGTATTCAATCGGTCATCGATGTCATCCAGGTCCACGATTCAGTGGAACGTTTCAACAAGCTTGGAGTAGAAGTGAAATTTGGCAGGCCCTGCTTTGCGGACGAACACGTGGTGAACTTGGGGAGTGAACGCATCTCGGCAAAATCCTGGGTTATTGCCACTGGCTCTTCTCCCGCTCCACCGCGTATTTCCGCTTTAAACAACATCTCCTATATCACCAACAAGGAAATTTTCTCCCTCGACCGTTTGCCGCAGTCCATGATCGTCCTCGGTGGCGGCCCCATTGCCATTGAAATGACGCAGGCCTTTAATCGATTGGGTACCAAGGTGAGTGTTGTCCAGCGCTCGGCTCAAATCTTAAGTAAAGAAGACAGGGACATGGCCGATGAGGTGATGGAGGTACTAACAGGTGAAGGAGTACAATTCTATCTCGGTGCAACTGTTACAGATGCCAGAGAAGAAAATGGTACAAAGAAAATCACTCTTCAACAGGGGGAGGAAGAGATTCGACTCTCAGCCGACACAGTCCTCCTGGCCCAGGGCCAAAGCCCCAACATTGCTGATTTTGGTCTGGAGAAAATCGATCTGGAATACACACCACGGGGAATAGTGGTGGACAACAGAATGCGTACATCACAGAAGCATATCTACGCCCCCGGCGACATCAATGGGGCTTTTCAGTTCACCCATGCCGCAGGATATGAAGGGGGCATTGTTGTTGCCAATGCCATCTTCCACCTCCCGCGCAAGGTCAATACGAAATGGATGCCCTGGTGTACCTATACAGAACCGGAACTCGCCTCCATTGGCATGAACGAAAAACAGGCCAAAGCTGCAAACATTGAATACAAGGTGTGGACAGAACATTTTAACGAAAATGATCGGGCACTTGCCGAAGGAGAAGAGCGTGGTAAGCTGAAAATGCTCCTGGATAAAAAAGAGAGACCCATTGGCATCCAGATCCTGGGTCCCAGGGCAGGAGATCTTATTGGCGAATGGGTCGCTGTGCTCGGCAGTGGGATGAAACTCTCTTCCCTGGCCGGAACCATTCATCCCTACCCCACTCTGGCTGAGATCAACAAACGGGTAGCTGGTTCCTTTATCTCTCCCAAGATATTTTCACCCATGGTGAAAAAGGGGCTCAGACTGCTCTTCAAGTTGAGAGGCGAAAACAGTTAGAATTCCAAGGTATCAGTAAATCTATAAAAATAATACCAAGCTAATGACATCTCTCCTCCCTCCCAGAGAAGTACTGCAGCACTACTTTCCGAAACCGGATGCTGTGCAACTGAGCACGTTGGGCCAGGGCAATATCAACGATACATTCCTTGCGGGTACGACAGATAAATCAATCGTCCTTCAACGGATAAACGATCAGGTTTTTCCTGTCCCACAGCTCCTCATCGACAACCTGCAGCAGTTGAGCCGGCATCTACTTTCCAATCCAGAAGAGATTGGCCAGTACTGGGAAGATGTCGTACTGGTTCCGACGCGGGATGGGTCACTGTCCGTGTGTGATGGCAACAACAAGCTGTGGCGGGCACTTTCTTATATCAGCAACAGCCACAGTGTCCCCCGGGTAACAAGCTCCTTCCAGGCAGAACAGATGGGATGGGCGCTGGGGCATTTCCATAACCGCCTGAACGGCCTTGAGAAAAACAGACTCCTGCCGCCATTACCCAGGTTCCACCATATTCCCAGTTATCTGAATCAGTACGACCGGCAGCAAGCATCCAAAACCGGTCACACCTCTGCAGAAATCCTATTCTGCATGGATACAATCAGAAAAGAGCGGTCACAAGTGCTTTCCCTGGAAAAAGCGCTGAACAAAGGAGAGATCCATGAGACAGTAATCCATGGAGATCCCAAAATTGCGAATGTCCTCTTTGATAAGGACAGCGACAGGGCCGTCAGCATCATTGACCTGGACACGGTTGGCCCCGGCCTGCTCCAGCATGACATTGGTGACTGCCTGCGTTCCGTCAGCAATAAGGCGGGAGAAGAAAGTGACCCAACAGAAGCATGCTTTGATCTCGACATCTGTTCGGCCACATTGAAAGGATATTTTTCCGAGGCCCATGCTCTTCTCACTGCCATTGACCGGGAATTTATCTATGACGGCCTGAAAACCATCACATTTGAACTTGGACTCCGGTTTTTCACAGACTACCTGCAAGGCGGAACCTACTTCAAATGCAAAAGCCCGGAAGAGACCTTGCACAAGTCCCTTGTTCAATTTTCTCTTTTACAGGACATCATCGCCAAGGAGCACACTATCCGGAGACTGACCCTTGAAGGATAAACAGGCAGGGATTGCTTAATGCAGTCGACAGGGTAATCATCCAATAAGATTGGATATTTCACCGATTTACCCAACTGCAAAACGGCTTGCGACTAAGAGAGGAATTATAATAGCGCGGGTCGCCAGTCACCTCAATCCCCAGCCAGGGTGGTTTTTCAAAACTCTGCTCAGGTGAGGTGAGTTCTATTTCTGCCACCACCAGGCCTCTGTTGTCTTCAAGGAACTCATCGACTTCCCAGACCATTCCTGCATGATGGACCAGGTATCGATTTTTTTCTATCAGTGGCCGCGCGCATAGTGTATCAAGAAGCTCCTGGCCATCAGCCACCGGAATCTCGTATTCATATTCCGGACGCGACAATCCATCCCCCGCTCCCTTGACAGTAAGAAAGGCCCTCTCTTCCACCCTGCGCACTCGTACAATACACCCCTTCTCCCGGCTCAGGTAGCCCTGGCGATATAACTTCCCGACAGATCCCTCTTTCCAGGAACTGTCTTTCACCAGAAATTTTCTTTCGATTTCTATTGCCATATTTTCCCTGCGCTACGTCCACCCTTATTGTATACTCTGCCTTCGCCCTCAACCTAATTTTTATGGTAACGTAGAAAACATAGTTATTTCAAATGAAAAAGACAAACAACCAATCACCATTCACCCTCCACTGTAAATCCTCTGACTGTGCTGCCCGCAGGGGAGAAGTAAAGACCCTCCATGGGACCTTCCAGACCCCGATTTTCATGCCTGTTGGTACCCAGGCCACGGTCAAATCCGTAACCCCGGAAAATTTACTGGAGATGGACGCCCAGATCATTCTCGGCAACACCTACCACCTCTTTATCCGCCCCGGACATGAGCTGATCCAGAGCTTTGGCGGGCTCCACAATTTTATGCACTGGGATCGCCCCATCCTCACTGACTCCGGGGGATTCCAGATTTTCAGCCTCAAAGAGCTGGCTAAAATCACCGAAGAGGGGGCAGCCTTCCGCTCCCATCTTGATGGCGCCAAACTGTTTTTAAGTCCTGAAGATGCCGTGCATGTGCAGGAAGCTCTTGGCTCTGACATCATGATGTGTCTTGACACCTGCATTCCCTATCCGGCATCCAGGGAAGAGACTGTTACATCCACCGACCTCACTACCCGTTGGGCCAGACGCTGTCGCGATGCCCAGAATGATACAGGACAACTGCTCTTTGGCATTGTCCAGGGAGGCATGCACCCGGACCTCAGAAAGTCCCACGCCGAAGCCCTCATTGACATCGGCTTTGACGGATACGCCATTGGCGGACTCAGCGTAGGGGAGGACAAATCCATGATGCAGGAGATTACCGAGGCAACCGTCCCCCATCTGCCGGAAGATTTTTCTCGCTATCTGATGGGGGTCGGGACCCCGGAAGATCTGGTGGAAGGCGTCTATCGGGGAGTGGACATGTTTGACTGCGTGATGCCCACCCGCAATGCACGAAATGGTACCATGTTCACCTCCACCGGGAAAGTGGTGATCAAGAACAGCAGATATCGTGACGACAAAAAGCCCCTGGATTCCAACTGCAACTGCTACACCTGTCGCAACTATTCACGGGCCTACTTGCGACACCTCTTTCAGTGCCGGGAAATCCTCAGCTACCACCTGAACACCATCCATAATCTCTATTATTATCTCAACCTTATGGCCGGAATGCGCAAGGCCATCGATACTGACTGCTTTCCAACGTTTCGCAAGGATTTTTATGCCGGGCTGGAAGAAGGAGAATGATTTCATTATTAAAAACGTTCTCAAAAATATCGGAATCCTCAAGCAGGGAATAAAAAACGTTACAACTTTATTTGTCACACCTCCCTCCAGAGCGACAAAAAATGTCACCCTGACAAACAAGATAAACTCGTAAAAACCTCAAACCTAGGATGGCTAAGTAAAAAGCTCCATATGCGAGGCGCGTATTTTTTATTTAATTTCGGCGTACTAAGGTACGTCGAAATTAAATAAAAAATGCAGCAACGAAGCAGATGGAG
>JAIPEF010000137.1 GCA_021737265.1 Desulfocapsa sp.
AAAATTCCTGCCATTCGATTCTCAAAAACATTGCCCTTCTATATGCTTTTTTTATTTCGGGTATTTTACTGATTGTTGCGCACGAGGTGGGTCAGTTTATCTTGGCACAAGTGGGTCAGATAATATTGGCGTCCAAGCTCCCACTCTTTCCCTATCATCGTTATTGACTACTAACAAGATTCGGATCAAGCTTGTTCATTTCCGATTTTACCCGCTGTATATATCCATGAACTTTGCCGATAATAAGGGTTCCCGGATATTTCATGGTGATCTGCAGCAACAGTTGATACGACTTGACTAGAAGTTGTCTTCTTGTCAACGTATCATCCGTCTTTATCGCAAGTTCAAACAGTTTTGCCGCTTCCAGTGATTGTTTCCTGGAAGCCAAAAGCGAAACTTCCTCAATTTTGGTGGCAACCATTTCTGAGTAGTCACTGTCCCGCACAATATTCAGCCGGGCAATGGCTTCATCATGCTTGCCCTTATCCACCAAGGTCAAAATCTCATTCCAGCTGTCTTGCAATGCAGTCAACTGTTCGATTTTGAGATTTTCCGGGACAGTTTTCCAGGTGGCATTAAGCTCGATGCTCTTCTGCTGAACACGCTCGACCTGTTCAGGACCAATGATATCACGATCAATGGTTTCCAGCAGTAGCAGTCCATCCTTGAATTGCCTCTGCTGCTGCAGTTTTTCAATGTCTGCAATCATTGTATTGAACCAGCGTTCAGCTTTGAGAGTTAATTCAGATTTCATCTGATCAACATTTGTCATCCATGGAGAATCGGGATATTTCACCATGAACTTTTCAATCTGCCAGACAGGCTTATAACCATCCTTGGATGGAATATATCCCATATAATTCCCGATTATGGCAGAATAGTCCTTGAGTTTCTGACCTTTCATATCGGCTTTTACAAGGTTTTTCTGCTGTGTCTCCGCCCAATTCTTCATCTTGAGAGCATCCTGAAACGCCTCCAAAATCTTCCGATACTGTCCAGCAGCGGCGGAGTAATTGCACGATGCCATATAAAGATCAGCAAGAACTGTATGTAAATAAAGAACATTTGTGGTTTCTTTTTTGCCGACATCTGCCATGACCTGCTCATAGACAGAGGCGGCTTTGTTCTCCTGGTGCAGATAAATCAGGCTTCTTCCGTACATGAGTTTTGTTTCGATGGCCACCTGGTTGACTTTCTCCTCTGGAATTTCGAGCCAGAATTGAACGACCTGTTGGTACTCTCCGTTTTGAAAGGAATGCCTAATAAGCTCTGCAAGTTTACCAGGGTCACTCTCTGAACTGTCTTGATCAAGGGCAGTCGATTCCCTGCCACCATTCAAAAGATTACCGCAGAAACCTTCAATGAAATCGATATCACTTTCCTGAAGAACCTGGATTTCGTCAGAAGTCATACCACCCGGCAATGATGCATTTCCTCCTGCGACCAGGATATCTCGCAGCAGACTGTATCCGCGCACAATTTTCTGGAGATTACGAAAACAGTTCACCCTCTGTTCTGCTATTTTCCAATTCAGGTTCAACGTGCTTGCCTGACTATCGTACTTTTCCCATTTCTCAAGTTTTTGCCTGTAAGATTGAAGCCGTCTGGCAACAAAATCGGCAGAGACCAGATAGTTATTCTCCTCCGGGAGAGGCAACACTTTCGGATCGATAACAGTCAACAGCGTGGTTGGTTGAATCTGTTCTGGAGGTTGATTCTGATCGATAAAATCAACCTGTGAATGGTAACTGGCTGCCTGATTGTCCTTTTCGGGTTGAGTAATGCGCGTATGTGTCCCGCGTTGACAGCCGATCAACAAGAAAACACTCACAAGAGTAATGATGACAACCGTTCTCTGATTCATTGTCCAATCGAATTATGCTTACCTATACAACTCAGCCAGATTTAAGGAGTTAAATTTTCTGTCATATGTTTCTCTGTTAAATTGTTCTTTTGTCAAGAATGTGAAGCAATATCAGTAATTGCTGCTGCCATGGAAAAAATAATTTAAAGCCGCAAGCAGATTACTTCACATCAGAAAACATACTCCGGCAGTCAAGCGTAATTGCCACTTGCCCAATGGAGTTCAACATGGCTTGAAATTCCCGCTCATCTCTCGAAGGCAAACCCAGAATAGTGGTTATTGGATTGAACAAATAAGCGGGCCCGACCTGCGCGCGTGAGTCGGGCCTGCGGTTGCCGTTCCTTTGCCATCTTTCCCTATTGATTAAAACTGGAAGCGCAATCCAGCTCCAAGGCGTGACGCTTTACTTGAAACCAGGTTATCGGCTTCACAGCGTCCTTCGACGAAAATTGAAATCTTCATTACGTCCGGATTTTCATAGACGAGATATCCCGTATTGATAATCAGGTCAACATTGCCATCGTTTCCGGACCAGAACCCTACACCGCCGCCAATGAACATCTTTTCCGTCACGTAGTAATTCAGCAGGGCATCAGCAACGAAGGCGTCGCCGCCATCATCACCATCAAAACGGATAAAGCCGCCGATAAGGCCCATGGCGGTCAGATTATCAGTCAACGGAAACTCGTAACCAGCGCGGGCAAAGACATAGCTGGCCGGATCAAATTGATGAGCAAGACCGACATCGACCACCGGTCCACCCCTTCGCTCCTCAACTATCATCGGGACCGGTTCGGGAGTGACAGCGACCGGTTCGGGAACAACAGCGGGTTTCACAGGAATCATACTGACATTTCTCAAACTCAAATTGCCGCAGACACCGGGTACAATAAATTCATACCTCTGTCCATCCTTATCAATAAAGAACCTGAAGGCATCAAAAGCAGCATTGCCACCCCAGGTTACATCGTTGACCACTTTGACCGGACCAGTGCCGTTTGTCCTGAAAAGCATCCAGTCGAGCCGCTCACCGGGAGCAACCTGGATGGACTCGACTTTTGCCGTTGGAAACTGGGCAATAAACGCCTTAAACAGATCTGAATTACCCGCCTTGGCAAACCCCGTTTGCAAATCAGCGTTGTTGTTGTTGATCATGGTCCGCATCCCTTTCTCAGTGGTAAACTCCTGAGAAAAGGGATGGGCTCCCAGTTGTGTGAGCGTTGCGGCAAAGGCGGACGAAGCACCCACGGTAACCAGACACATTGCTACAAACAGAATTAATTCTTTTTTCATCTTCCTTCTCCTTTGTTTGTTATGTTGAGCTGGAACCTTCTATTGAATTGTGGACTTGCAAAAGACATGCCGGAGAGCAAAAATAGGAAGGAATATATGCTAAACGCCCTGTATATGGCGGGTGAAATAAAAAGGGGAGAACGGCAAAGGAGATTGAGAGGACCCGCATGGCCTCAATATGTAGTGGATCCTCAAAATTGTGAGGGGAACTGGGGTCCTGCCGAAGAGTAATAAGAGTCTATGCTTGACCCGGGTTACGAATATCCTGACGTGACCCAAGGATCCTCGACGCCATCAACAATTATTAATATTTTATAGCATTTCTATTTGTTTCTTCTACGAACAATCAGGCACTTACATGAATCATTGGAAATGATTCACGCAAAGTTGGGTGAATATGCCGTTTTGGGCGGCCCACATTATAAATCCACCGGTTTTACCGGTGGGTACTTACTGGTAATAGTAGTTAAGAAGTCGCACCGGACTTGAGCATATGCAAAAAATTAACTTTGTAATTAACTGTCCCGGTGATATATTTAAGACAGATTGATTTGGCAGGACTGTAACATGATTGAAGCAGGTCCTCTCTGAATCCGTGTAGCTGTCTGACAAGATATTGGTATTGTCAGGTTTTTATCATTTAATGCTTTTGGGGGTATGGAAATGGCAAAGGATAAAGAAAAAGCGGAATTGGTTGTCAAAAAAGAAACGGAAGCTCTCTCCCCATTTGGAGAAATGGAACGCTACTTTGATGAAGTATTTCATCAGCCATTCTCACTTTTCAGGAATCCCATGTGGCCACGGACCCAGCTTCCAAGCAGGGATGTGGTTGTCCCGACTGTAGATATCTTTGAAGAAGACAAGGATGTAGTGGTCAAGACCGAAATTCCCGGAATGAAAAAAGAGGATATCAATATTGATATCAGTAAAAATAGCATGACCATCTCCGGCGAGAAAAAAAAGGAGAAGAAGGTCGACAGAAAAGATTATCACAGAGTTGAATGCTCGTACGGATCCTTTTGCCGCAGTTTTCGACTACCGGATAATGTAAACAGTGATAAGGCCAAGGCTTCTTTTAAAGATGGTGTACTGGAAATACGAATGCCAAAATCCGGCAAAGAGAAGAAGAAGAAAAAAATCACTATTCGTTGATTCTGGGCTTCCTTTTTTATCTGGCCTCGTCAGGTTCTCTTCATGGACACCAAAGGGCCTGATGTGGCTAGGCTAGGGAGGGCTGGTTATTAATTCTTTAGGAGGTCCATTATGCAGGAAATTCATCAAATCCTTGTTCCGGTAGATTTTTCAAAAACCACTGCACAATTAGTCGATTATGCCTGTTATGTCGCAGAAAAATTATCAGCAACAATTCACTTTGTTCATGTTTCCGAAATCAATCAAGGCCATGATATGTTGTTAGGCAGCTCTGTTTTTGGTGGTATCAAGGAGCAGATAATTGACGCCGCTGAAGAGAGAATGGCAAATCTCCTCGTAGACAACAGCGGACGTTGCAAGGGGTGTACAGGCAAAGTAGTCGAGGGGGATATTGTTGATGCAATAATTGATCAGGCCAATATCAACAAGTCGGATTTAATCATTATCAGCACCCACGGGACAAAAGGGCTCGAAAAAATTCTGCTGGGCAGCATTGCGGAACGCGTTATCAAAAAAGCTCCATGTCCCACCCTTAGCTATAATCCATATAAGTAGGTGCTTCCTTACAGGAAAAGATTGTGATTTCTTATCTCTTCGCAGCCTTTTCCTGTTACTTACTCAAGTAAAGGACATGCCCATCTTCTTATATAAAGGCAGCTACAGAATTGTTATGTATGATTCGGGGCGTACAATTGCTACCGCTACGACATAGATGTATGGTGGTTGAGCGTTCTATCTGAATCCTACTGATTATATCCTGTCTATTTGCTTTCCCGCCACTCAGCCTATACAATAAAAATGAAAAGGAGTCCTTTTCACCATAGTCTGAGATTTTTTTCTCTTTTCAAGGGAGGTTGTCATGAAGATTGCCATTGTTGGCAGTGGTGCAATCGGAAGGCTCTTTGGTGCTTTTCTGGCAAAAGGTGGCCACGAGGTCATTCTTGTGGATGTGGACCAAAGAGTAATCGACGAAATTAATCGTTCAGGTATTGGTTTGATGGAATTGGGAGAATCCAACCCGGATACCGTAAATAAGCTTCCCGTTCAGGCCGTTTCAGACCCTTCCACCATATCTGACTGTGATCTCGTTCTACTCACGGTTAAATCCCATGCCACCCTTACCGCAGCCAAGAGTGTCCTCCACCTCATTGGTGAATCCTCTCCCATTCTCACCTTACAGACAGGGTTGGGAAACATCGAGACACTTGAGAAACTGGTTTCTCCTCAACATATAATCGGTGCTTTCACATTTATGTCTGCCACAGCCCTGGGAAACAGTCGGGTCCGGCACGGTGGTATGGGCAAGACCTATCTGGGAGAACTCAATGGTGATTTTAGCCCCAGACTGGAAAAGGTGTGCGAGGTCTTCAATGACTGTGGCCTGATGAATCAGATGGTTCATCGGATTGTCGGTAGGCTGTGGTGCAAGGTAATAGTGTATTCGGCTATTAATCCGGTCTCTTCTATTCTCAAGATTCCCAACGGCAATCTCCTTTCTCAAATGGAATCTGTAACACTCATGAAAAAACTCCTTGATGAGGGAAAAATGGTTGCCGATGCCTGTGCCATTGATCTGGTATATCCGGATCTTTATGAGTTGCTTTTTGATGCCTGTAACAAAAGCAGCAATAATTTGTCTTCAATGCTGCAGGATCTGTTAAATGACCGACCCACAGAAATTAACGCACAAAATGGAGCCCTCTGTCGCTTCGCTGAAGAAAAGGGTGTCTCCACACCCACTCAACAAACCATGGTTCAACTAATTAAATTGCTGGAACGATGGAAGCCCAATTTAGGCCCCAATTTTTAATGAAAAAGAGTCATTCAAGGCAAGGGTAGCTTGAAAATGATACTCCTGAGGTGAATCAAATGGCTGCAAGGGAAAAATTGCTGATCGCTGTGGATGAAACAGAGACATCCATGAACGCTCTGCACTATGTTGCTCAAATGGCACGGGGTATGGAAGAGATGAGCATCTGCCTCCTTCATATCTATCCTGAACCTCCTCCGGATTTCTATTTAAAGGGGGGGACGCTGGCATCCTATAGGGAAAATCAGAATGCCAAGGCTGAACGAGTATTTAGTCAGGCCATGATCATTCTCGAAGAGGCCGGAGTGAATAAAGATCGAGTATCTACTGATAATCGATTTGCCGAGGGAAAAACCATAAGTGAAGAGCTGCTCGCTGTGAGAAGTGAAGGTGACTTTGGAACGGTGGTTGTTGGAAAGAGGGGTGTTTCGCGAACGGAAGAGTTTCTCTTCGGTTCCATTTCCAATGCTCTGGCGCAACACAGTGTGAACTTTACAACTTGGATAGTTGGTAACGATGATCATTGATTGGAATCTGTATCCAAAGGAAATAGTACCCAAACTGAAACGCCATCGGGTAATGAAGAGTGTTCGTCATCAGCCCAGGATATTTACCGACACCAGTGATTTTACCTCCATTACCTATGGTGACATCATCCATGTGGATGGCCGCTATTTTATCATATTGGGCCACACCCGTGAGGGGCGTTTTGGTATAGATAGTCAGATAAAACCCTGGGTTCCCAAGGTACATGATCTGATGAGCGGTGAACGATTCATTATTAAACTGGTCTTTCACGAAACCTATGAGTTGAGCATCGGTCAATTGAAAGTCACTTGTTTCAGAAGTCCAGAGAAAGAGGCTCGGGTTCTGGAACTGGTATACGACAACCCATACTTCATGCATGGCTATTCAGTCCTTGATGAAGTAGATAACTTAGTACGAATCCTTGATATTGTTGATGGGAGACGGCTGGATAGCCATATAGCAAAATTAGGAGCGAACCATAAGGAGTATGTGGCAGAACACCTGAAAGAGATGCTTGTTCGTTTTCTTACCTCGGTTGCTGGTATTCGATTGCTCCACGACAATGAACTTAAACACGGTGATATCAGGCGAGACCACATCTTTGTCGAGCGTGGGAGTGGTACTTTTCGCTGGATCGATTTTGATTATGACTTTTATCTTCCCGAAAGGCCCTATGCCATGGATTTATTCGGCCTCGGTAATGTGCTACTCTTTATCCTCGGAAAGCAGAATTTCAGGGTTAGTGACGTGGTCAACCATCCGGATATGGGAGAGAAAGTTATGAAGACGATCAACACCAATGATCTTTCCCTGTTTTCTCAGGATAGAATATTCAACTTGAAGAAGCTCTTCCCCTATATCCCTGACGCTCTTAACAATATTCTCCTCCATTTTTCAGTTGGTACCCAGGTTTTTTATAATTCTGTTGCTGAATTCCAGGATGAGCTGCAACAGGCGGTTGACACTCTGTAAGCTCCGCCCCATGTCAGAATCATGTTCTGATTGGCTATGATCACCAAATATATTTTATCGTAACCCACTGGAAAACAAAAAAACCTGAATTCCTTACCAGGACACCTGGTTTATATCTTTACCGGAACTTGCCGGTGCACTTTTTGGGATGCAGGGAATCAATCTACACACGTTGCACAATGCAATCACACAGTATAATCTCAAAAAAGAACCCTGACAAATCAAGTACCCATTATTGGTAATCTCGGTGTGGATCCAGAATAATGACATGCAAATAATGCGATGTTGTCGGTAACTTTTCTGTTGTCACCTCAAGAAATGGGTTGGGAGCCGATGGTCAGAGAAACTAACCAAAGGAGAAATATTATGAAAAAATTACTTTACGCTGCTTTCGGCTTATTGTGAGGCGCGTATGGAGCTTTTCACCCAAACTACGGGCATAAATACGAGTTTATCAAAGCTGACAATCTCGTAAAAACCTGCAAATTGCAGATGGTTAAGTAAAAAGCTTCATATTCGAGGCGTGTGAATTTTGCTATTATTTCGGCGTACTAGAGTACGTCGTAATGATAGTGAAATTTGCAACAACGAAGTAGATGAAGAGTTTTTACGACACCATCA
>JAIPEF010000138.1 GCA_021737265.1 Desulfocapsa sp.
CCGCAATACACACCGGTATTTCATGGGGCAACTGGTTGTTGGGTTACGGTGCTAAAAGATGCACCTAACCCAACCTACGCTCTTCCTTGCTCCCTTTGCAGCAGTCACGCAGTCACGCACTCCCGTAGGTTGGGTTAGCATCAGCGTAACCCAACAATCTCCTATAATACCCTGTCCCCTTCGGGGCCTCTCCGACACATATATCTACGGATGAGCAACTTATGGGTAAAGAGCAGTCCCAGGCGAGTCGATGCAGCCACCTCAACTCGTGAGAAATGCGGGCTAACCCCGGTAAATGGGAAATTGACCGGGGTCAGCTTGTTTGTTCTCTTAACTTGCTGGAGATGGAGGGAGAAAGATTTTTCTGATGATGATCTCTCCAAAGATAAAGGCCGTGAGGAACAAGAATACTGCCCCGCCGGTAATCATGTATTCATGGAGGCTGGGAGTATAGGAGTAGTAGCGGGGGAGATCAACTACGTTGTACTGGTAATAATGGGGAATCAACTGCCCCACCATGACCAGGTCATAAAAGAAGACAAAGGTTCCGATCAGGCAGGAGAGACCGGCGATGGCCAGAACAGAAATCTGTTTTCCACGATTGACAACAATGAGCAACAGGGGAATCAAGACAGCCAGAACCACTTCCCCAACCCAGAAGTTGAAGGAAAAATCCCCTCGGACGAGAAGGTACAGAGCCTCTGGGTTTCTAGTGAAATCCGGGTAGTAACCACCCATTATTTTCACGCCGGTAAAATAAAGAAATCCCAGAAGAAGAATGAGGAACAGATTAGCAGTAGCCTGGAGAGCTCTGTCTTCTTCACTGTGTAATTTCCGGCCGTTCAGCAGCCTGCCGATCCAGGTGAAGAGTAATATCGCCGCGCAACCGGTTATGGTGGAGAGGGCAATAAAGGAAAGGGGCATGTAGTTATCACTCCAGAAACCCTTGCTCCCCTGGATGGCCATGTCTGAATTCATGTTTAAATTGCCCATGGCCACAGTCACCAGGGCGATGATTGCAAAGATTCTGGCCATCTTTTCTTTTTTTACAATCAGGCTCAGGAAGTTAAAAAGCATAAAGATCAGGTAGAGGCTGTAGATGGCGGTCTTCCACCAGATATTTGATGAAGGCTGGGGCGAGAGAAAGGCATTCAAGCCGACCCGCCAGGGATTTTCTATTTCAATCATGATAGACACCAGGCCGATGGCCATGGCAACCATAGCGAGAAAGACGGTTCTGGGGATAATGGGTCGGAATGATTCTACCTTGAAGACCTGCCCCAGTGATGAAACGATGCAGAGTCCAGTGCCAAGACAGGCAAAAAACACATAGGGGCTGATAAGGAGTCCCCAGGGCACTTCCCTCGTTGTATTAAGGGCGTGGTGGTGTCCCACCAGCATTGCGTGAATACTGAAGGAGAAGCCGATGGTGCCGAGAACGCCTAATCCTATGAGTATCGGTATCAGTTTTATGGGATATTCAGATCCTGTTTCTTCTTTATAAATGCTTGTGGTGTCCATAGTCTCTTTTTGGGTTCAAGTAATATTTGTTTGGCCATCGTATGAAAAATGGGCAAGTAAGTAAGTCTTAAATGCAACGAACGGTAATACACCTTCTCAGGATGATGGAACGTTGTTCCCCAAGAATAGTGTATATATGGCGCATCATCTGCTGACATAAAAAACGTTGGGCAACGTATTCATTTCCGGACGCAGAACCCAGAATTCCTTTTCAGGGGTGTGGATCAGTTTATAGGCATGACTCTCCGGATCGGTAAGGTCCCCGAAAACCCGGACACCTGCTGGGCAGGCGGAAGCACAGGCTGTTGTTTTCCCATTACTTTCCTTGAGCCGGGTGTCGTAGCAGAAATTGCACTTATCAATGGCCCGGATCTCTTCATTAAAATATCTGGCATTGTAGGGACAGGCCGCCATGCAGGTCTTACAGCCGATGCAGGTGTCCTTGTTCATCTGGACAATGCCGTTGGTTTTGTCCTTAAAGGTCGCCCCGGTAGGGCAGACACGGGTGCAGGGCGCCTGGTTGCAATGATTACAGAGGATGGGCATGAAAACCCTTTCATTGTGTTCAGGACTGACAGGGATGCTTCGTTCCAGTATCGTTGTCCGGTAGCCGCCGGGAGGGACACCGTTGGTTTTTCGGCACGCTTCCAGGCAAAGCTCACAATCAATGCAGTCATTTTCCCGGATGACCATGGTGTAATGGGGGCTGTAGGGAAAATTCGTCTTTATTATCTTGCCGCCGCTCAAAGCGCTTTCTGCCTTGTGGGCAGAAGTCAGGGAGAGGATTGACCCTCCCAGAAACACCCCTGTTACAGTAAGGCCGAATTGCAGAAATCGGCGACGTTCTCCTGAGGGAAGATTTTCAGCACCCTCGTTTTTCAGTTTTTCCAGATCTTTAATTTTCATTTCATCCTCTTACTCGGGTTCATCATGACACATGTCACAATCTTGAGTGATAATTTTACCATATGTTGTTGCGTGTTCATCATCATGGCAGCGAAAACATCCATACCCCTCAGCAGCATTTTGATGGCCAAGGTGCTGCTGATATGTTCCCCAGGTCACTCTCATTTCAGGCCAGACGTTGTTCAGATAGGCCTCCAGAAGAAACGATCCTGAGGTTTTTATTTCTTTTTCATGCTCAGCCACGAAATCATTTCCGTGACGTTTGGCCACAAGTTCCAGGAGGTCCTCTACGATCTCCTCAATGGCATTGTCTCGAGATGCATACTCTCTTTGGAGAACTGCCAGGCTGTCTTCCCGTATTCCAATAATATCAGGATTTAATTTCCTGGAGTGGAGACCAAAATCAACAATCCGTTCCAGTTCGTCATAGACATGGGTAGGGCGATTATGGCAATCGATACAGTCCATGGTTCGCCACTTCAGCTCAACCCCTTCATCAGGAGTCTCATCACTCAAGCCGTATTCTTCTGTCACCCCGCCGGGCTTTGTTACCTTCACCTTGCCGATTTTTGTTCGTGTTTCATTTAGGGCCTGGTACTCAACTTTGATATCACTACTCACATGCCAGTGAATTCCCTCAAACTCGTTGCTAACAGGATTGCGGCCGCCAATATGGAGGGCAATTTCCTGAACATCAGCATCTGTCTGGTTGTCATTACTAAAGCTGACAAATTCTTTTATTTTCTTGCCATGGAATTTTTCAGGCCAATGACATTCCTCACAGGTGTCCCTTGCCGGGCGCAGGTGTTCAACGGGCGCCGGGATGGGGCGACTGAAATCCCCTTCTATAACAGCTTTCACCTGACGCAGACCAGAGAGTTTTGCCTGGACATACCAGTTGGCGCCGGGGCCTATGTGGCAGGCCACGCAGGCAACTTTGGCATGGGCTGAGCGTTGGTAGGCGGTATATTCAGGATCCATAACTTCGTGACAGACCACACCGCAAAAATAGGAAGAGTCTGTGAAATGGTATCCTTCATAAACTACCAGAATGAGAACGGTGATATTAATGACAGAGAGGACCAGAAAGAGAACGATCCCTTTGCGATGATGTTTGTCGGCGAGATCAATCTTCAAATGTTCAGCATTGATCAGGCTGTCCTTAAACCATTTTTTCCGCCGGAAATAACATGAGATGGGGATAAGACAGAGGCCGAACAGCATTAATGCCGGCAGAAAAAGAAAAGTGAAAATGGCAAAATAATGGTTGGCAATCAATCCGGAGAGGTGTCCAATGAGGCCAAGTATTATCAGGGTGATGGAGACAGTGGTCAGAACCACGCCAAAAAACCCCAGCGGTGTTTTCCATGTACAGCCTAATAATCTTTTCCAGGCCCCTGTTTCCTCACTTTCTTGAGAGTCTCCGGCCATTGGAATTTCAGTGCCGTTTGTATTGTTTTGTTCAAGATCCGTCATCCATCTCCACCCTGTAGACCTTTTTGCAGAATTGCAGCACTCTTTTCGCCGTTCTCAATTATTTTGTAGAGGATGTTCTTTTGTTCATCACCTATTTTTTCCGTTTCACAATAATCCGCCAAAAGTTGTGTATAATTTATGATCCCGTTCAGTCTATTGGTGACTTCATTAATGATTGCCGAAATTTCCGCCTCTCTTCTCTCGTGTGTCAGGTTGTCACTGTTTGTCTCGACAGGATTTTGAAGGAGTTGATTGAGACTGTTAATCAGGGCCTTTACTTCAACACTGCTTTTTTCCTCATTTTTCAAGCGAAGGGGGGTTCCGGCTATAATGGCCTGTTCGGTTTGATCAGCCAGGGATATCAGGGGTTTTACAGCCTTTTGGTAGAGGATGATCAGGGAGAAACTGGTCAGAAAAACAATGAATCCCATCAGGACAAGACCTCTTTTTTGATACTCCATGACCTTGTTTCTCATTTCACTGACGACGATTCTGTCAAACTGCAGGAATTGAGTGTTGACCTGACGAAGTTGACTGATGATCTTTAGCGTCAGCGCCCTATCGGTGATGTTGTCAGTCAGATTGCGCAAATTAACCACCAGCTGTTCAAGATCAAAATTTTGCAGAAAGGAAAGTTTGTACTGGCTGGGGATTAAACGGTTGTCCAGCATTGCTGTATATCTGCCTTGAAGTTGCTCGATTTCACGGGCGGCAGCCAGAAGCTGGGTCCTATTTTTGGAGAGGAGGCCCTCTGTGGTTTGTTCCCGGATGGTTGAGTAGAAAAAGATAGTGCTTTCACTTTCTTTGACAATGGCACTGTAGGCCCTCATCAGGCTGTTCTGGCGGAATCCGGTGAGTATAAGCACAGCCAGTAACAGCGCGGTACCGAAAAAGGTTATGAGACTTAACCTACGCAGCGATCGCATCTGTATCACACGCTCTCTGGGATTCACTGCGGTCTGCTCCTGCGGTGCCGGTACCGCAGCTATCTTCTGTGGCTTTAGTAGCCGCCGCGTCTTTTTTTAGACTGCAATCGACGATGATCTCAAACTCCTCACCATCCAGTGTTTCCACCTGGAGAAGGACTTCTGAAAGATGTTTTAAAAGAGACAGCTCCTGTTTAAGAATTCTTTGCGCTTCATGATAGCAACTGGAGAGGAGTTCATTGACTTCCTTATCTATACGCTTTGCAGTATCATTCCCCATGATCAAACGGCTCCCGGGTCCACCCAGAAAACCGCCGCTTTCTATGGAATAGGCCTGAGGCCCAAGTGTTTTACTCATTCCCCATTTACAGATCATGTCAGTGGCAATCTGTGTGGCAGTGAGGAGATCCCCCTGGGCGCCTGTGGTCTGCTGTTTGAAAACCAGCTCTTCTGCAGCCCGCCCTCCCATGAGGACAATGATTTTAGTGGTCAGATAATCCTTTGAGTAGGCGGGATAATCACTTACAGGTAATTGTTGGGTCTGTCCAAGCGCCATCCCCCTGGGAACGATGGTGATTTTGTGGAGAGGGTCTGCTTTTGGCAGTTTGCTGGCTAGAATTCCATGCCCCGCCTCATGATAGGCCAGAATTTCACGATCTCTATCCGTCATCACCATTCCCTTCCGTTCGACTCCCATAAGGATACGGTCACGGGCCTTTTCGAAGTCCTGGTTGGTAATCGTTTCGTTTCCTTTTCTGGCGGCCATGAGAGCTGCTTCGTTGACGAGATTCGCCAGTTCTGCCCCGGTGAAACCGGGAGTGGATTTGGCCATATCATTAAAGTCTACTTCCGGATGGAGGGCGACTTTTTTGCCATGGACCTCGAGAATTCTTTTTCTTCCTTTTACGTCAGGGGCAAGGATGTTGATCTGCCGGTCAAAACGACCCGGTCGTTTCAGTGCCGGATCCAGTATGTCAGGCCTGTTGGTGGCTGCCAGGACAATAATAGTATCTTCCGTGTTAAAGCCATCCATTTCAACCAGGAGTGCATTCAGGGTCTGTCCTCGTTCTTCCTGGCCGCCTGCCGAGGCGCCAGTTGTTCTGCTGGCGCCAACAGCATCAATTTCATCAATGAAAATGATGCAGGGGGTGTTCTCTTTCGCTTCTTTAAAGATGTCCCTGACCCTTGAAGCGCCAACGCCCACAAACATTTCCACGAAGTCTGAACCGCTGAAGCTGTAAAAGGGGACGTTCGCCTCTCCAGCCACAGCCTTTGCCAGCATCGTTTTTCCTGTTCCCGGGGGCCCCTGAAGGAGGATTCCCCTGGGCATGGTAGCGCCGATTTTTTTGAAATTGGCAGGAGACTTCAAAAAGGTGACCACTTCCATTAATTCTTCTTTGGCTTCCGGGATTCCGGCAATATCTTTGAAGGTGAATTTAAGGTCTTTCCCTTTCAGGCTTACTAGTTTGTCACTGGCAAATTTGCTCTCTTCCCCGTTCTTGCTCCGTTGTAAAGACCACCAGGCCACCAGGACCAGAGTGACAATGAATGCCGCAATGATAGTAATGTAAATCAGGTTGAACCTGTCTTGTTTGACAACAACCCTGATATTTTTCCCCTGAACTCTTTCCAGGAATTTACTGACGTCCGGCACCGTGGTGACAAAGGTGTGATCATCCCGATCAGTGAAAGCGACCTTGTTTCCGGTAAATTCAAGGGCGACGATCTGGTCGTTATTTAAGCGTTCAATGATTTCGCTGTAATCCTGACTCGGGTGCCTATTCTCCATAAACCAGAGGAGGCCCATGAACATTGTGAGCACGGCAAAGAGGAAGCAGATAAGCATGTTGCGGGCAAGAAAGGCCATTGTATAATGCTCCGGGAATGGGAATGTCTTTTCAGAAGAGTGTTATTGAGAACACGGCTCTGATAGTAATAGATTTCCTGAGAGACTGGAAAAAAGCATGAAATTTCTATTGCCGGTTAAAGAGTCTTTGCCTCTGTTGCCTGAAAAAGTCTGATTTCAATGCGTCTCCCTGAAAAAAGTATATAAAAGAAGCCGGGAGGATGCAAATCCTGCCGGCTTTTTTTATATTTTATATTTTATATATATACTATCTTTTTATTCCCATACATAGGTGATCCCGGGCAGATATTACATGCCGCTTACAGCTTTAAACCAGCCGCCGGCGAGTGCCAGTGGCCCACCTGCCTGAAACATTGCACTTGCCAGACAGGCGATACTCCAAAGTCCCACCAGGCCTGCAAAGGCAGCAATACTACCAATTATAACCTTATCCACCTCTGTTGAAACAGAAGTTTTTGTGTCCTGCTGAACGGTGCTTTTGGTTTGCTGTTTGGTCATTACTGTATCATTCATAGTTTTCCCTCTTTTTAGTTTTTGGTAAGCTGATTGCTCATTTTCGATATTTTTTGATCCACTTATAAATTTCTGTAATTACATCCCGGCCAAGGCTTTGAAGTAACCGCCTACAAGCCCTAAGGGTCCGCCTGCCTGGAACATGGCGCTAATGAGACAGGCAACACTCCACAAACCGATGAGACCGGCGAAGGCCGCAATGGAGCCGATTATGACTTTATCAATCTCTGTTGAAACGCTGTCTTTGGTTTTATCAAGAGTTCCAGTCCGGCTCTGTTGTTTTGTGAGAATTGCATCACTCATGGTGTCTCCTTTTGTGATTGTGATTTGTCGAGGTGTTTCAATTTGTCTTGTGCTCTCCTTATTGCACACGGCATGCCACAATGTGATATTTTATTTGGGTTTGGTGTCGTGGGCTCTGTAACATTTTGGTTTGACTGTAAAAAAAGATTTGGGCGGGGAGGGTTTTTGTTGACGGACCGGCATGTAGCAGCCCGCGACACCTTTCAAGGTAGTGTCCCAGGAGTGTCCCGATAGTGTCCCGAGGGTGTCCCGGTAGTGTCCCGGTGAGACACTCTTTGGAAGCGGCAATGGGAATTGGTGCTAAAAAATTAGTGGAAAACTAAAGGTTTTTAATCGGACAGGTCAAAAAAGATAAACTCGTAAAAACCTCAAACCTAGGATGGCTAAGTATTTATGCCCGGTAGTTAGGGTGAAAAGCTCCATATGCACCCCAAGAGTACTTCCTACGGGCGCGAGGCGCGTATTTTTTATTTAATTTCGGCGTACTAA